>JAQGNU010000151.1 GCA_028291645.1 Nevskia sp. | reverse complement strand
AGCCCGGTGATCTGGAGCGCAGCGAGCAATGCTCGCTAAGCGCCTCGCCTCAGCCGTAGGCAGCCAGCTTGTTGGGAACCTTCGGCAGCGCCAGCTTGAAGACCGTGGCGATCACCGAACCGAATTGCTTGGCCAGTGAACCGCTGTTATAGGGCAGGCCATAGTGCTGGCACAGCGCACGTACTTTCGGTGCGATCTCGGCGTAGCGGTTGCTCGGCAAATCCGGGAACAGATGATGCTCGATCTGGAAGCTCAGATTGCCGCTCATGACGTGCATCAGCTTGCCACCGTCGATATCGCAGGAACCGAGCAACTGACGCAGATACCAGCGGCCACGGGTTTCGTTGACGATTTCCGCTTCGCTGAAAGTCTCCACGCCGCTCGGGAAGTGACCGCAGAAGATGATCATGTACGACCATAGATTGCGCATCAGATTGGCCAGCACATTGGCCGCCAACACCGGCAGGAAGAACGGTCCGGCGAGCGCCGGAAACAGCACGTAGTCCTTCAGCACCTGCTTGCGCGCCTTGCGCCACATGCCTTTCAGCTTGGCGCGCGATTCCGGCTTCAGCGTGCCGGTCTTGCGCAATTGTTCCATCTCGGAATCGTGCAGCGCCACACCCCACTGAAAGAAGATCGCCAGCAGCGCGTTCATCACCGGATTCAGCAGGTAGTAGGGATGCCAGGGCTGCTTCTCGCTCATGCGCAGAATGCCATAGCCGACGTCGCGATCCTTGCCCAACACATTGGTCCAGGTGTGGTGCTCGACGTTGTGCGTGCTCTTCCACTGGTCGGACGGGCAGGTGTTGTCCCATTCCCAGGTCGATGAGTGGATCGCCGGGTCGCGCATCCAGTCCCACTGGCCGTGCATGACGTTGTGGCCGATCTCCATGTTCTCCAGAATCTTCGCGCTGCCGAGTGCCAGCACGCCGGCAAGCCAGGCGGGTGGTGCGAAGATGCCGGCGTAGATCAAGGCGCGACCGCCGAAGTCGAGTCCGCGCTGGATGCGGATCATGCGGCGGATGTAGTTCGCATCTTTCTCGCCGAGGCTGGCGATGACGTCTTCGCGGATCTGATCGAGCGCACGGCCGAAGGCTGCGGCATCGGCGTCCGACAGACGTGCGCGCAGATCGACCGGCGTGGCAGTCTTCGCGGTCGTCTTGCGCAGCGTTTTCGGCAAGGTGTGCGGGGCTTGGGAACGGCTCATGTGCGTCTCCTTAAAGTTCGATTTCGACGTCGCCGGCAGCAGCGCAGACGCAGATCTGCACCAGTTCGCCGCTGTCGCTATGCAACTGGCCGCTGCGCAGATCGCGCACGCAGCCGGATTTGAGTTTCACCGTGCAGCCGTGGCAGATTCCCATGCGGCAACCATGCGCCGGTGCCAGGCCGGCACTTTCGGCGACTTCCAGCAGCGGCTTGGAACCATCCGCCTGTGCCAGTCGGCCGCTGCGGCTGAAGCGCACTTCGCCGCCGGTCGCGCCTGCATTGGCCGGTGCCAGCGCGGCCTGGAAACGTTCGCTGTGCAGACGCGCCGCCTGTCCTGCGGCGGACCAAATCGATTCCAGATCGGCGAGCAGCGCACGCGGACCACAGGCGTAGGTCTGACGTGTCTGCCAGTCGACGCAAGCGCGATGCAGATGCTCGCTGCGGAAGTGTCCCTGCAGCGAAGCGTCGCCAGCTTCGCGTGTTTTCACCAGATTGATCCGCAGACGTGTCGGCCAGCGCGCGGCCAGCGCCTGCAGTTCGTCGTGGAAAATGGTGTCGGCTGTGGTCGGCGCGTAATGAAGTAAGACGATGTCGACCGTCGCGTCGCGTGTGGCGAGGCTGCGCAACATGCTCATCACCGGCGTGATGCCGCTGCCGGCGCTGATCAGCAGCAGCGGTTCGGCCGGACCTTCCGGCAGCACGAATTCGCCATCGGCGCGGCTCAGATGGATCAGGCCGCCGATGCGTGCCTGTCGCACCAGATGCGTCGAGACGCGGCCGCCATCGACCGCCTTCACGGTGATGCTGAAGCAGCCGTCGGCGCGCTCAGGTGCCGACGAGATCGAATAGCACCGCGTATGGCGCACGCCGTTAATGTCGACGCCGACGCTGACGAACTGGCCAGCGCGATGCGCCTGCCAGCCGCGGCCTGGACGGATCACCAGCGTGCGGGCATCTGCAGTTTCGTCGATCAGCTGTTCGATGCGGCCGCGCAGATCGCGGGTGAAGCGCAGCGGGTTGATCAACTCCAGATAGTCGGCCGGCACCAGCGGTGTCACCAGCGAGCGGCCGAGCAGGGCAGCGAGGCGGCTGCGCGGGGCCAGCTGTGGTCGGGTGAAAGCAGCCATTTACAAGGTCTCCGGGACGTCTGATTTACTGTGAACGTATGTTCACTATAAAGTCGACCACTATTAAAGTCAACAACTGTTCACTCAAGTGCGGTGCAGTTGCAGCACCCGTAAGTTGAATGCAGACGCGCGGCGGCCGATGATGCAGATATGACCCTAAGAAAATTGCGTGCCGCGCGCCGGAACAGCGCAGTCGGCGCCGACGATGCCCTGCAGAGCGCCGGCTCGCGCGATGAGCGCAAGCAGCGCACGCGACGTGCGTTACTGGACGCAGCACTCGAACTGATGCAGGGCGAACGCAGCTTCAGCAGCGTCAGCCTGCGGGAAGTGACGCGTTCTGCCGGCGTGGTTCCGGCCGCGTTCTACCGCCATTTCACCGGCATGGAGGAGCTCGGCCTGGCGCTGGTCGACGATTCGTTCAAGACCCTGCGCCGCTCAATGCGCGAAGCGCGCGCCGCCGCACTGCCGGCGACGCACCTGATCCGGCGTTCGGTCGAAACCTTCCTCGGCTACGCGCAGACGCATCGCCGCCACTTCCAGTTCATCGCCAAGGAGCGTTTCGGCGGCTCTTCGGTGATCCGCTTCGCGGTGCGCAAGGAAGTACATCTGTTCACCAGCGAACTGTCGACCGATCTGGCGCGGTTCCCGCTCGCCGGCAAGATTTCGACCGAAGATCTGCAGATGATTGCCGGGCTGGTGGTGCAGACGGTGCTGATGGCGACCGAGGTCTTTCTCGATATGCCGCAGAACGATCCGGAGGATGCCGCGCAGCTGTACCAGCAGACCGAAAAGCAGTTACGCCTGATCTTCATCGGCGCGCAGGGCTGGCGCAGCAAGGGAGCGGGTCGTGGCTAAGCGCTTTGCGTTCGGGACTTGACGATGGGGCTTGGGCTGCTGGTCATCGGCGATGAACTGCTGTCAGGCAAGCGCAGCGACCGCCATCTGCCGAAGGTGATCGAACTGCTCGGCGCGCGCGGCATCAGCCTCGACTGGGCGCATTTCCTCGGCGACGACGAGGCGCAGATCGCCGAGGCCATCGCGGCCGCGCGCCGGCGCGGCGATGTCGTGTTGTCCTGCGGTGGCATCGGTGCCACACCCGATGACCGTACGCGCCAGGCCGCGGCGCTCGCCTTCGACGTGACCATCGTGCCGCAGCCGGAAGCACTGGCGCTGATCGAAGCCGAGTACGGTGCCAAGGCCTATCCGAACCGTGCCTTGATGGCGCAGTTCCCCGCAGGCGCTCGCATCATTCCGAATCCGGTCAATCGCGTCGCCGGTTTTTCGATCGGCGATTGCTATTTCGTCCCCGGCTTTCCGGAAATGGCGTGGCCGATGCTCGAATGGGTACTGGATGGTCCATTGAAAGCGCTGCACAACGCCGAGCCGCCGGTGGAATTTCGTCTGCGTGTACTGGGTACCAGCGGCGAGGGCGATCTGCTCGACCTGATGGAAGCCACACTCGTGCAGTTTCCGGGCGTCAAGCTATCGAGCCTGCCGTCGCGCGGCACGCCACAGCGGCCACGCCATATCGAATTTGGAATCAAGGGGCCGATGCAACTCGCCGCACCCGCGTTCATCTGGTTCCGCGCGCGCCTTGCAGAACGCGGCGACATCGATATCGAGGACTTGCGCGTTCCCTGATCTTGCGAGCGCCGCGGCTAGCCCGCATCTCTCACAGAGTCGACCTGGCTAACCGTCCGAAGACTCTCCTTACTTCGATACTCGTTGTTCTGACTGTTGAACAATATGGACACCCTTGAAAACCAACCAGAGGGCGACCGAAAGTTCTATGAAGAAATCCGGCGCAATGACCCAGGGATCGACGATGCTCTCCAGGCTAGGGAATACAACGAGCGCAGTGAAGGACAAGAATATGACGCTCGTAGCGACCCAATAGGCTCCAGAAAGGAGCCTGGGAATGTAACGGGAACGCCACAGCAGATAACTGTGGGTGGCCGCACCCAAGCCAAAAAAGACCAGGCCGATTGACGTCGCTGCCCCATGGATGTCCAAGAGTTGGCGCATGGTCGCCGCCATTTGGTCGGCCCGGAAAGCAGCGAGATAATGTCCGTCCTGGATGGAATCGAGCGCGACAAGGCTCACAGCGACACCGACGGCAAGCAGCATCGCGTTTGCGAGCCGCCAAATTGTGCCAAGAAGGGCCAGACCTGCGTTCACCGGCTTGAGCAGTAGGTAAAGTGCCACCGCTAGCACGATGTCGCCATTCAGCATCAAGAGTTCGCCGAAGATGCCTAGCCGGAACCAACGCTCGTGCGCGATGATGTTGTTAGCAGTTGCCGTCGCGTCGCCTGACACGATCAGATTGTTGCTCAGCAAACCGCTTGCACAAATTAGCAGTAGGGCGGCACCGGCAATTCTTGCGGAACGACGCTGAGTAGCCTCAAGTGCCGCCATCGAATCCGCCTCCTGACATGTTCGGGGATGATGCCGCAACTATCGGCGCAGAGCGAATGAATCCGCGATTGAAATTCACGGCGCACCGTAAAAGCCGCAATGGATGGTCCGCTGCCGTAGCGTCGCCGACGCTCGCTTGTGAAAGCATCTAGCTAGCCGTGCAGTGAATGTCTGCTTTTTTGACGGCGAATTCAGGGTGCCAAGCATCCGC
The DNA here is from genome assembly GCA_028291645.1 of Nevskia sp. Classification (GTDB taxonomy): domain Bacteria; phylum Pseudomonadota; class Gammaproteobacteria; order Nevskiales; family Nevskiaceae; genus Nevskia. The sequence goes on along the minus strand of JAQGNU010000151.1, from coordinate 22,571 downwards.
TGCGGGTCGCAAAGCGACCCGAGAAGCTTTTCCGGAAAGCGGTCATTCCGGCAATATGCCGCGCCGTTAATGCGCCGGCGTTGCGTTGGCCAGGAACAGCCAGGTCTCGACCACCGTGTCTGGATTCAACGACATGCTCTCGATGCCTTCGTCGAGCAGCCAGCGCGCCAGCTCGGGATGATCCGACGGACCCTGGCCGCAGATGCCGACGTATTTGTTCTTTTTCTTGCAGGCGGCGATCGCCATGTGCAGCATCTTCTTCACTGCCGGATCGCGCTCGTCGAACAGATGCGCGATCACGCCGGAATCGCGATCGAGTCCCAGCGTTAGCTGCGTCATGTCGTTGGAGCCGATCGAGAAGCCGTCGAAGTATTCGAGGAATTCCTCTGCCAGCACGGCATTGCTCGGCAGCTCGCACATCATGATCAGCTGCAGATCGTTCTTGCCGCGTTCGAGACCGTTGACCTTGAGAATCTCGTTGACCTGACGCGCTTCGTCGAGCGTGCGCACGAACGGCACCATCACGCGCACGTTGCTCAGGCCCATTTCCTCGCGCACGTACTTCAGCGCGCGGCATTCCATATCGAAGCAGGGGCGGAAGCTGTCGGAGATGTAGCGCGATGCGCCACGGAAGCCGAGCATCGGATTCTCTTCGTGCGGTTCGTAACGGGCGCCGGCGACCAGGTTGGCGTATTCGTTCGATTTGAAATCGGACAGGCGCACGATCACCGGCTGCGGCGCGAACGCCGCGGCGATCATCGCGATGCCTTCGGCCAGGCGCATCCAGAAGTAATCGACCGGCGACGGATACGCGGCGATCATCGTATCGATGATGCGGCGCACGTCGGGCGGCTGCTTGTCGAGTTCGAGCAGCGCCATCGGATGAATGCCGATCTGACGATTGATGATGAACTCGAGGCGGGCGAGACCGACGCCACGATGCGGCAGGCTGGCGAAGTCGAACGCCTGCTCCGGCGTGCCGACATTCATCATGATCTTCAGCGGCAATTCCGGCATCTTGTCGAGCGCGACTTCGTCGACCTGGAAGTCGACATGGCCTTCGTAGACGAAGCCGGTATCGCCTTCCGCGCAGGACACGGTGACTTCGGCGCCGTCCTTCAGCTTCTCGGTGGCGTTGCCGCAGCCGACCACGGCCGGAATGCCGAGCTCGCGCGCGATGATCGCGGCGTGACAGGTGCGGCCGCCGCGATTGGTGACGATCGCCGATGCGCGCTTCATGATCGGTTCCCAATCGGGATCGGTCATGTCGGTGACCAGCACGTCGCCTTTCTGCACGCGTTCCATCTCGGCGATCGAGCTCAGCGCACGCACGCGGCCGGCGCCGATCTTCTGGCCGATGGCACGGCCTTCGGCGATGACCTTGCCGCGCGATTTCAGCTTGTAGCGGCGCAGCGTGTTGCCGGCTGCGCGCGACTGCACCGTCTCCGGCCGCGCCTGCAGGATGTAGAGCTTGCCGTCGGTGCCGTCCTTGCCCCACTCGATGTCCATCGGGCGCTGGTAGTGCTCCTCGATGATCAGCGCCTGTGCGGCGAGTGCATGCACATCGGCGTCGTTCAGCGAGAACTGGCGGCGATCGGCTTCGGCGACCGGCACGAACTCCACCGCCTTGCCGCCGGACGGATCGGCATAAATCATCTTCTTGGCTTTTTCGCCGAGACCGCGCTTGAGGATGGCCGGCCGCTTGGCGCGCAGGCCGGGCTTGTAGACGTAGAACTCGTCGGGATTCACCGCGCCCTGCACGACGGCTTCGCCGAGGCCGTAGCTGGAAGTGATGAACACCGCGTCGCGGAAACCGGATTCGGTGTCCATCGTGAACATCACGCCGCTGCTGCCGACATCCGAGCGCACCATGCGCTGCACGCCGGCTGACAGCGCGACCTTCGAATGATCGAAGTTCTGATGCACGCGGTAGGCGATTGCGCGATCGTTGAACAGGCTGGCGAAGACTTCCTTCATCTTCACCAGCACATCGTCGATGCTGCGCACGTTGAGGAAGGTTTCCTGCTGGCCGGCGAACGAGGCGTCCGGCAGATCCTCGGCGGTCGCCGACGAGCGCACCGCAACCGAAATCTCGACACCGGCCTCGGTCAGCAATTGCTTGTAGGCGGCGCGGATGTCCTTCTCCAGTGCAGCCGGGAAGGGCGCCTTGATGACCGCCTCGCGGATGCTCTTGCCGGCTTTCGCCAGCGCCTGCACATCGTCGACGTCGAGCGCGGCCAGCTGCGCGTTGATGCGATCGGCGAGGCCTTCGTGCGCGAGGAATTCGCGGTAGGCATCCGCCGTCGTCGCGAAGCCGTTCGGCACGCTGACGCCGAGCTTGGTCAGGTGCTGGATCATCTCGCCGAGCGAGGCGTTCTTGCCGCCGACGCGCTCGACGTCGTGCATGCCGAGTTGTTTGAACCACACTACTGTTGCGTTGGCCATGAGTTCGCGAGTGTTTATCCGAGGTTGCGGGCGAAGAGTTGAGTCAGAACAAGTTTACGAGTTGGAAACCAGCTTGAGGCCGATCACCGAAACCAGCAGCATGCTCAGGAACAGCAGGCGCGGCCAATCGGTCGGATCGTGGAATACGAAGATTCCGATCAGGGTGGTGCCGAGTACGCCGATGCCGGTCCAGATCGCATAAGCCGTGCCCAGCGGGATACCCTTGATCGCCAAGTTCATCATACTGAAGCTGCACAAGGCGAACAGGCAGAACAGCACGACATAGGCCGGGCGCTCCATCGAAAACCCATTCGACAGTTTCATCGTGGTGGTGAAGAAGATTTCGAAAATGCCCGCCAGCAGCAGGTAGACCCACGCCATCGCGCCGCTTGGTTCAAGCACATTCATCAATTGCACCGCCCAGAATTAGTTATCGTTGATCAGGAAATGAGCACACAGATTCCGCAGCGCACGGTGTTTTTTGTCTCGGACGGCACCGGCATTACTGCCGAGACGCTGGGGGCCACTCTGTTGACCCAGTTTGTCGATGTCGAGTTCAAGAAAACCACCTTGCCCTTCATCAACACGCCGGAGCGCGCGCGCAGCGCAGTGGACTATATCAATCACCTGGCCGCCGGTGGAGAACGGCCGCTGGTGTTCAGCACCACTGTGTCGGACGAAATCCGCGCCATTCTGCGCCAGGCCAAGGCCCTATTCATGGATCTGTTCGACACCTATATCGCGCCGGTGGAACAGGAGCTGGGGCTCAAATCGAGCCACGCCCAGGGCCGTGCGCACGGCATGAGCGACGCCGGCCGCTACGACGCGCGCATTGCCGCGATGAACTATGCGATGGAGCACGACGACGGTCAGAGTACGCGCGACCTGTCGCGTGCCGACATCATCCTGATCGCGCCTTCACGCTGCGGTAAAACCCCGACGACGCTGTACCTGGCGCTGCAGCACGCGATTTTCGCGACCAATTTCCCGCTGACCGAGGACGATCTCGAAGTGATGCGGATTCCGAAGCCGCTGAAGGGTTTCGAAGGCAAACTGTTCGGCCTGACCTCCGATCCGGAGCGCCTGACCGAAGTCCGCGGCGAACGCCGTCCCGGCTCAAAGTACGCGTCGCTGGCGCAGTGTGGTTACGAACTGCGCCAGGCCGAGCAGCTATACCGGCGCCAGAACATCCCGTTCCTGAACTCGGCCAAGATGTCGATCGAAGAAATCGCCGCGATGGTGATTCAGGAGAAAGGGCTGCGGCGCTAGCGTCGGCGAGGCAATCCGCCGCAGTTCGTATTCGTAGGTTGCTTCGCAGAAGTTAAGGCCGATCGAACGCGACCCTGCGCGCGCCAATCCACTCGCCGAGATAGTGCCGCACCAGTATCGCCAGGCCGATCAGGAACGGAATCATCGCGAGCTGGCGCCCGTCGAAGCCGAGCCACACAGGCGTTTCGTCGAATTCGAAGAATTCGGCGGTCATCCACCAGGCGTTCGCCGCGATCCAGAACACCACCGCCAGGTTGTGCGCGAAGTCGGTACGGATGCCGCGTGCACGCCAGGTGATGAAGATCGCCGCACCCAGGGTCGGCACGATCATGATCATGCCGAGCGTGCGCCAGGCCATGCACCAGCTGATGTCTTTCATCAGCCAGAACACGATATGCAGGTTTTCAGTTTTGCGGTGCGCGAGCGGCACCGAATACATCGGCATGGTCATGGCAGGGTCTGCTGAAAGACAGGAAAGTCCCGCTTAATAGTGCCCGACTTCTTGCGCAACCCGTAGCAGCTGCGCATGCCGCTTTAGCGGAACAGCAGCACGGCGATCGCGAGCGCGCCGACGAAGCCGGCCAGGTCGGCGATCAGCGCGCATGGCAGCGTGTGCCGCAAGCGCTTCAGCCCGGCCGCACCCGAATACAGCGAGATCACGTAGAACGTCGTATCGGTACCACCCTGGAACAGGCAGGCGAGGCGACCAGCGAAGGAATCGGCGCCGAAACTGTGCATGGTTTCCACCATCAAGCCGCGCGCGCCGCTACCGGATAGCGGCTTCATCAGCATCGTCGGCAGCGCATCGGCGGTTTGCGCGGGCAGGCCGGTCCAACTGAGCATTGACCAGAGTCCGCCGACGATTTCGTCGAGGCCGCCGGAGGCGCGCAGCACGCCGATCGCGACCAGCATGGCGACCAGGTAGGGCGCGATCTGGATGGTGCTGGCGAGACCTTCACGTGCGCCCTCGATGAACGCGCTCCAGGCATCGACGCGCTTCCATGCGGCGAGTCCGAGAAACCACAGGATCGCGGCGAACAGCAGTGCACCGGCCAACTGCGACGACAGGGTCTGCATCTGCGCCGCCGGTAGCCGCGACAGCGCCCACAATGCGATGCCCGGCACCAGGATCGCCAGCGCCAGCATCGCCAGCAGCCAGGGATCGGCCAGACGCAGGCGCTGCACGATGGCGACAGCGAGAAAGCCGCCGAGCGCGGAACACAGGCTGGCGAACAGGATCGGCAGGAACACGTCCGCCGGTTGTGCCGCGCCGGCGGCAGCGCGCAGCGCGATGATGCCGATCGGGAACAAGGTCAGGCTGGCTGCGTGCAGCACCATGAACATGACCTGGTGATTGGTCGCGACATCCGGTGTCGGATTCAGCGTCTGCAATTCGCGCATCGCCTTGAGGCCGGTCGGCGTCGCCGCGTTGTCGATGCCGAGCGCGTTGGCGGCGAAGTTCAGCACCATCGCACCGGCGGCCGGATGCTCCATCGGCAAGCCTGGAAATACACGCCGCAGCAAAGGCGACATCAGCCGCGCGACGCGCTGCACCGCGCCGGCGGCTTCCGCGATTTTCAGCAAACCCATCCAGAAGATCAGGCTGCCGGCGAGACCGATCAGCAGCATCACCGCCGACTGCGCCGAGTCGAACAGCGCCTTGGTCATTTCCTCGAACACGATCGGATCGGCGCCGTCGAGCCAGCGCAGCAGCCCGAAGGCGCCGGCCAGGAAGAACATCGACAGCCAGACGAAGTTGAGAACCATCAGCGGAAGGGAGCGGAGACCGCCCCATTCTGCCCGCTGGCGCTAGGCTTTGCGCAGCAGTGCCAGCAGACCGGCGACGGCGGCGAACGCGGCTGCAATCAGCGCGTAGCCGCCGAGCGCATCGGCGTGGATCAAGGCACCGGACAAGAGGCCGCCGACGACCATGCTGGCGGACTGCAGCGATTGCGTGAAGCCAATCACCGCGCCTTGCGCGCTGTCGGGTGCGGTTTGCGAGATCAGTCCCATCAGGCTCGGCCGGGTGACGCCGGTGCCGAGCCCCGAGATCAAGCCTGCGACCGTAAACAGGCCAAGTCCGCTCAAGCCCAGCAGACTGGTCGGTGCCAGCAAGGCAAAGCCGAGCGCGGTGCAGGCGAAGCCAACTGCGACCAACCTGCGTTCGCCGAAGCGTTTCAGCAAGGGCCGAATCAAGCCGCCTTGCACTACCAGTCCCCACAGTCCCACCGCAGCCAGTACCCAGGCTACTTCGCTGACGTGAAACGGCCTACCGTTCCAGGTGTAGCGGCGCTCGCAGAACAGCGCGAGGCCGGCGGTGAAGGTCGAGAACGACAAGGTGTAGCCGAAGAACTGCGCCAGCAGCAGGCGCAGTCCCGGAATCGCGAACAGCTCGCGCCGGCTCGGCGGCGGCGGTTCGACCGCATCGCTCAGGCGTGTCTTGCGCGGGATCATCGTCGTCGTGCAGATCAGACTGATGACGGTAAGCGCTGCCGCGCCGAGCAGCGGTCCGACCAGGTTGATCTTGACCAGCCCTGCGGAGATCGCCGGACCGATCAGGAAGCCGAGCCCGAACGCCGCACCGATCAGACCGAACGTGCGCGAGCGTTTCGACGGCTCGGTGACATCGGCGATGGTCGCCTGCGCCACCGCGAGATTGCCGGCGGTGAGACCGGCGATGATGCGGCCGACGAACACCCAGGCCAGCGACGGTGCCCAGGCGGTGATCAGCAAGCCGATCAGCGTGCCGGCCTGCGACAACATCAGCACCGGACGGCGACCATGACGATCGGACCAGCGACCGAGCAGCGGTCCGGCGATCAGCGAAGCCAGCGCGAATACGCTGGTCAGCGCGCCGACTTCCAACGGCGTGGCGCCGAAGTGCTCCGCGTAGAACGGTAGCAGTGGCAGGATCATCGTGAATGCCAGTACATCGACGACGACGATCAGAAGAACAGGCAGCAGAACCGAGCGGGTACCAGTGGTCATGGGGCGAGGTGCTGCAAGGAGTATTCCAACGAGGTCGGCAAGCATAGCGAATGCGGCGACCTCACAGAGTTCTTCCGCAGTGATCGTTGCGTGCAGGCGCCTCGTCCGAACGGAGTTAGTTATCGTCGGGCGACGGGCCTGTAAACTACGTGCTCTCCATATCTTCATCGATCCGCGGAATTCAATGAGCATTGAAACGGATGTAGTCATCGTCGGCGCCGGCCCTTGCGGTCTGTTTCAGGTGTTCGAACTGGGGCTGCTCGATTTGCGCGCGCACGTCATCGACGCACTGCCGATCATCGGCGGCCAGTGTGCCGAGCTGTATCCGGATAAACCCATTTACGACATCCCCGGCTATCCGATCGTTGGCGCGCTGCAGTTGGTGGAAAACCTGCTGGAGCAGATCAAGCCGTTTGCGCCGACGTTCCATCTCGGCCAGCAGGTGCAGGAAGTGAAGCCGCTCGACGATGGCCGCTTTCGCATCGTCACCTCGACCGGCACCGAGTTCATCACCAAGGCGGTGATCATCGCCGGCGGCGTCGGCGCGTTCCAGCCGGTACAGCTGCGTATCAACGGCATCGAGCAATACGAAGACAGGCAGCTGTTCTATCGCGTGCGCGATCCGAGCCAGCATCACGCTAAGAAAGTCGTGGTCTGCGGCGGTGGCGATTCGGCGCTGGACTGGGCACTGCAGATGGTCGACAAAGTCAGTGAGCTGACGCTGATCCATCGCTCGGCCGCATTCAAGGCCGCACCCGCGTCGGTCGCGCGCTTCACCGAAGCGGTGAAGGAAGGCAAGGCCAAGCTGCTACTCGGCAGCGTGCTCGGCTTCGGCGAAACCGATGGCCGGCTCAGCACGCTCAGCGTTACCGGTATCGATCAGGCCAAGCACACGCTCGAAGTCGATCATGTGCTGGCGTTCTACGGCCTGTCGCCGAAGCTCGGACCGATCGCCGAATGGGGCCTCAATCTCAACAAGCACCAGATCGAAGTGGATACCGAAAAATTCCAGACCTCGACGCCGGGCATCTACGCGGTCGGCGACATCAATTACTACCCAGGCAAAAAGAAGCTGATCCTATCGGGCTTCCACGAAGGCGCATTGGCCGCATTCGCGATCAAGCACCAGCTGTTCCCACACGAGAAGATCAACCTGCAGTACACGACGACCAGCACGGCCATGCACAAGAAGCTCGGCGTCAGCGATACGCCGCCGCCGATCACGTCGTCTTGATCAAAAGCGGCGCGGGCTTTTCGACTGCCGCGCTTATCGCAAGAATCAGCCGGACTTTGGCGGCGCCTCCGTGATCTGAATCTCGGGTTGGCCGAGCGTTGACTACTTTGCGACTGCTCGATCGTCGATACTCGTGTTGCGACGGCAAGGGGGGCTTGCCGCGCTTAAACTTTCGGGGGAGTAATCGATGAGCAAACTGATGATGCGCCGCGGATTCGCGGCGCTGGCGGGAGCGTTGTTTTCAATGGGCGCGGTGGCATCCACGCCCGATCTGGGTAGCATCTCTTTGTCCGCCGGCGGCAAAGTTCTGAACAAGGACGACTGGTCGCCCGCGGAAGACCAGTTTGAAGGCGGCGCGCGACTCGCCTACCAGCCGGCGAACTGGCCGTTCGGCTTCACGGCGGCCTATTTTTCCAGTTACGGCAAGGGCAATTTCGAAGGCAGCGAGTTCAGGGGCCGCACACATGAGATCCAGCTCGGTCTCGAGAAAATCTGGTCAGTCGGAGATGGATCCGGTCGCCCATACGTCGGCGGCGGCGTGGTCATCGGCAAGGCCGCGGCCAGTCTCGAAGACGTGAGCGATTCCGACAAAGCAATCGGCGGCTGGGTCGGCGGCGGCTACACCTGGGTGCTCGCGCGCCATCTGGCGCTGGGCGTGGATAGTCGCTACTCCTACACGAGGGTGCGGCTATTCGATGTGAATGGCGAGGGCGGCGGGTTCCACATCGGCGGAACGATCGGCTACGCCTGGTAAGTCGTGGGCGCTCGGCCGCGTTTATTGCGCGACCAGGTCTCACGCATGAAAAAGAGACGCCTCGGCGTCCCTTTTTTCTGTGCCGATGCCGCTCATCCCGCGTAGAAGCTGTTCAGCTTGTTGCGATCGAGATCGCGGAAGTAGCCGATGTAGAACTCAGCGTCCGGACCGCGCGGGCCGGGTGCGCCTTCGCAGGTGCCGCCGAGCGCCAGAGCTTTGCGATAGAGCGCATCGACCTGTTCCTTGCTTGCCACCCCCAGCGACACCATGGTGCCGTTGCCGTTAGTGGCTGCTGCGCCGTCATAGGGTTTGCAGATTGATAGCATCGGCGCGTCCATCGAGGTGCCCCACAGAATCATGCGATCCAGGTCCATCAGCCGCTGGATGCCGATGGTGCCCAGCAGTTCGTCGTAGAATTTTGCGGCGCGCGCAATATCGTTGGTGCCCAGCGTGACGTAAGCGATCATCGACGGTCTCCTCCGTTGTTTTGATTTCTTCCCCTAGCATGCCACAGGCAATCGCCAGTAATGGCATGCTGTGATCACATCAGGCGGGCAGGGTGGCATTCGGGGGATTATGGATCGCGTAAGGGCGGCTGCTCGGCACGCTGGAGTTTGATGAAAGGCTTCTCAACCCAACCGGATGATCGGGTCGTCGCGCGTGTCGCGCGCGTTGTGCGCTTGGCGCTGGCCGCGTCGTTGACGGTCGCCGTTGTGATTCTGGCGCTGTGGTTCATGCCGGCGCTGGCGGCCTGGGCGCCGGCGGGTTGGTCGAAAATGACCGCCAACAGCGCGCTCGGCATGCTGCTGGCGTGGGCGAGTCTGCAGCTCAGCGCACCGCAGCGATCGGCGCGCCAGTTCCATGTCGGCCAGTTGCTGGCAATCATGCTGCTGCTGCTCGGCACCGAAACCCTGATCGAATACTCCGTCGGGCTCGACTATGGCTCCGACGCCTGGTTGCCGCACGATGCTGCCGCCAGACACCCCGGCCGAGTTTCGCCGCAGACCGCGCTCGGCTTCGTCCTGCTCGCGCTCAGCCTGCTGTTGATTAGGGCCCACAAGAACGCAGCATCGATGCTCGCCGATGCCTGCACGATCTTGCTGTTCGCGCTGCTGCTGGTGCTGCTGGGCGGCTACTTGTTCCACGCAGTTCAACTGGAGGGACGCGACGCTTCGATTTTAAGTTCGCCGCAGACGCTATTGTGTTTCTTCCTGCTGACATTCGCCGTGGCGGCGCGACGCGCGATCCACGGTGGTATTGGTTCAGCGCTGCTCGGCGTCGGCATCGGCAGCCAGATCGTCCGCCGCTCGCTGCCGATGATTCTCGTACTCCCGTTCGCATTCGCGCTGCTGCGCGTCTACCTGATCAATTCCGGAACGCTGCCGATTCCCTACGCGCGCGCTTTTGCCGCCGCCGGTGAATCGCTGTTCATGCTCGGCATCGTCGCCTGGATGGCCTGGCGCATCAACGAACTCGAGCGCGATCTGCGCGAACTCTCGCTGACGGACGAACTGACCGGCGTGCATAACCGGCGCGGCTTTTACATCCTGGCCGAACAGCTGCAGCGCGAATCCACACGCACCGACCGCGGGCTGACCGTATTTTTCTTCGATCTCGACGGGCTCAAGCGCACCAACGACGACTATGGGCATGACGCGGGTTCGGCCCTGATCTGCGCGTTCGCTACCATTCTTGTAGCAACGTTCCGTTACAGCGATGTCATCGGCCGTCTCGGCGGCGACGAATTCGCAGTGGCGGCGCGCGCACACGAAGGCGGTTCGCCGGAAGTGCTCGAGCGCATAGCCCAGCGCGTTGAACGATTCAACGCCGGTCGTCCGGAGTCCGCGCAGCTACGCTTCAGCGTCGGCTACGCCGAACGCAAACCGGGCGACCAGGCTCGCTTCGAGGACGTGTTGGCGCGGGCGGATGCGATGATGTACCAGCAGAAACTTGATCGGAAAGCGGCGCGGGCGGCTTGATCAACGTCGTCGCACTTCGACGATCGTTGATGCGTTTGTAAGCAAACGTCGGGTGCGCTATGCGCACGCGAGGTTGAAACGTGGAAGGCGGATTAGCGCAGCGTAATCCGCCTTCCGAGATGGTGTCGATAGCAACGGTTCAAGAATAAAAAAGGGGCGCCGAAGCGCCCCCATGTCGTTTTACATCGAATGCGTTCCAGCTACTACGCCGCCAGCTGCCTCAACATGTAATGCAGCACCCCGCCGTTCTCGTAGTATTCCCATTCCTTCGGCGTATCGATACGGACCTTGGCCTTGAAGCTGACGGTCTTGCCGTCGGCTTTCTTGGCGGTGACGCTGACTTCCTTGGCGCCGCGCTTGAGGCCGTCGATGTCGAAAGTCTCGGTGCCGTCGAGGCCGAGGCTGGCCACACTTTGACCGTCGACGAAGTTCAGCGGGGCGACACCCATGCCGACCAGGTTCGAGCGATGGATGCGCTCGAAGCTTTCCGAGATCACCGCTTTGACGCCGAGCAGGATGGTGCCCTTCGCGGCCCAGTCGCGCGACGAACCGGTGCCGTACTCTTTGCCCGCCAGCACGACCAGCGGCGTGCCGTCTTTCTGATACTTCATCGCGGCGTCGTAAATGCTGAGCTGTTCGCCGGTCGGGATGTACTTGGTCATGCCGCCTTCGACGCCGGGCACCATCGCGTTCTTGATACGTGTGTTGGCAAACGTGCCGCGCATCATGATCTCGTGGTTGCCGCGGCGTGAGCCGAAGCTGTTGAAGTCGGCCTTGTGCACGCCGTGCGCTTCGAGGTAGAGGCCTGCAGGGCCGTCCTTCTTGATGTCGCCGGCCGGCGAGATGTGGTCGGTGGTGATGGAGTCGGCGAGTATTGCGAGCACGCGTGCGCCCTTGATCGCAGGGATGCCGGGCGGCGTCTTGGTGATGCCGTTGAAGTACGGCGGATTGGCGACGTAGGTGCTCTTCGCATCCCAAGGATAGGTTTCCGACTTGGCGACGCTGATGCCCTGCCAGCGGCTGTCGCCCTTGAACACGTCGCCGTAGCTCTTCTTGAACATGTCGGCGGACAAGGACTTGGCGATGGTCTCCTGGATTTCCTTGGTGGTCGGCCAGATGTCTTTCAGATACACCGGCTGGCCGTCGCTGCCGGTGCCGAGCGGTTCCTTGCTCAGATCGAGATCGACCGTGCCGGCGAAGGCGTAGGCGACGACCAGCGGCGGCGACGCCAGATAGTTCATGCGCACGTCCTGATGCACGCGGCCTTCGAAATTGCGGTTGCCCGACAGCACGGCGGCGACGCTGAGCTTGTTCTTCTGCACCGCTTCGCCGATCGCTTCGTTGAGCGGCCCGGAGTTGCCGATGCAGGTGGTGCAGCCGTAGCCAACCAGGTTGAAACCGGCCTGGTCGAGATCCTTGCTCAGGCCGGCCTTGTCGAGATACTCGGTCACCACTTTCGATCCGGGTGCGAGCGAAGTCTTGACCCAGGGCTTGACCTTCAGACCCTTCGCCAGCGCCTTCCTCGCAAGCAGGCCGGCACCGATCAGCACGGCCGGATTGGAAGTGTTGGTGCACGAGGTGATCGCCGCGATGACGACGGCGCCGTCCTTCAGTTCGAACTCGGTGCCGTTGTCGTTGACCTTGGCCGCGCCGGCGGATTTGCGCAGCTTTTGCTCGCCTTCAAAGGCTTTCTTGTAATTCGGCTGCACGTCGGTCAGCAGCACGCGGTCCTGCGGACGCTTCGGCCCGGCCAGCGAAGGCTTGATCGACGCCAGGTCGAGATCGAGCACGTCGGTGTATTCGGCTTCCGGTGTTTCCGCGGTCGCCCACATGCCCTGTGCCTTGGCATAGGCTTCAACCAGCGCGATGTGCTCTTCGCTGCGGCCGGTCAGGCGCAGGTAATTCAAGGTTTCGTTGTCGATGGGGAAGATGCCGCAGGTGGCGCCGTACTCCGGCGCCATGTTGCCGATGGTGGTGCGGTCGGCGGCGGCGAGGTTGGCCAGGCCGGAGCCGAAGAATTCGACGAATTTCTCGACCACGCCGCGCTTGCGCAGCATCTCGGTGATGGTCAGCACCAGGTCAGTCGCAGTCGCGCCTTCCGGCAGCTTGCCGCTCAGGCGCACGCCGATCACATCCGGCATCAGCATCGACGACGGCTGGCCCAGCATCGCGGCCTCGGCTTCGATGCCGCCGACGCCCCAGCCGAGCACGCCGATGCCGTTGACCATCGTCGTATGCGAGTCGGTGCCGTAGCAGCTATCCGGATACAGCAGGCCGTCTTTCTCGAACACCACGCGCGCGAGGAATTCGATATTGACCTGATGCACGATGCCGGTGTCCGGCGGTACGACCTTGAAATTGGTGAACGCTTCCTGGCCCCAGCGCAGGAACGAATAGCGCTCCTTGTTGCGGTCGAATTCAATCTTGGCGTTGAGGTCGAAAGCTTTCGGCGTGCCGTAGCTGTCGACCTGCACCGAGTGGTCGATGACCAGCTCGGCCGGGCACAGCGGATTGATCTTGTTCGGATCGCCACCGAGCGTCTTCATCGCATCGCGCATCGCGGCGAAGTCGACCACGCAGGGCACGCCGGTGAAATCCTGCAGCACGACGCGCGCCGGCAGGAAGTTGATGTCGGCAGCGGGCAGTTTCTTTAAGTCGGCGCTGGCGAAGGTTTTGATCTGCTCGGCCGTGGTGTCGACGCCGTTTTCGGTGCGCAGCAGGCTTTCCAAAAGCACTTTATACGAGTACGGCAGCCGCGAAACCTTGTAGTCCTTTTCCAGCTTGGTGAGGTCGTAAAAGGTGTAGGTCTTGGAACCGACTTTGAGCGAGGACTTCGCTTTGAAGCTGTCCGACATGTTGATCTCCGATCAGGAAGTGCGCGAATGCAGGCACGGCGGGGGGCGAGCGGCGCGAATTATACTGGCAAGCCTGCGTGCTGACAGGTCTCGCGACCCAAATCCGCGCCAAATCGGTTCGTTGTGGACGTGTTGTAAGGTGCATCGGGCCGCACTTCGTGCAAACTCCGCCACGCGGCCGTAAACCTTTTGCGGCCGCGCGACATCAATGATGATCGACGGCGAGCGATGCCTTGCTCACAGCACTTTGCGGCGACCTGCGCCAGCCGATCAAATCCATTCGGGAAACACTTAATGCCTAAATTCATGCTGTGCGCGGCGGCCATGCTGGCCGTAGCTGTTTCTGCCCACGCCGCCGAAGGCATGTGGACGTTGGACAATCTGCCGAAAAAACAGATGCAGACACAGTACGGCTTTGCGCCCGATCAGGCCTGGACCGCGCACGTGCAGCGCGCAGCGGTGCGCCTGGCCGGCGGCTGCTCCGGCTCGTTCGTGTCGAAGGACGGCCTGGTGATGACCAATCATCACTGCGTCAACGATTGCGTGCAGCAGCTTTCGAGCGCGGCCAAGGACTTCATCAAGGACGGCTTCTACGCCAAGGAGCTGAAGGACGAGAAAATGTGCCCGGAGATCGAGCTGAACCGGCTCGATGCCATCATCGACACCACCGCGCGCGTTAAGCAGGCCACCGCCGGCCTCAGCGGCGAAGCGTTCAGCAAGGCGCAGAAAGCGGAGAAGTCGAAGATCGAAGCCGAGTGCGTGGCCGGCGACAAGGACAAGACCCGTTGCGACGTCGTCGAGCTGTACCACGGCGGCCTCTATCATCTCTACAAGTATCATCGCTTTCAGGATGTGCGTCTGGTGTTCGCGCCGGAACTGACGATGGCGTTCTTCGGCGGCGATCCGGACAACTTCAACTTCCCGCGCTACGATCTCGACATCGGCCTGCTGCGCGCTTACGAAGACGGCAAGCCGGCGGTGGTTGCGGACTTCTTCCCGTTCTCGAAGAGCGGTGCGGAGGCCGGCGAGATGACGATGGTGGTCGGCCATCCCGGCGCAACCCAGCGCGGACTGACGCTCACACAGCTCGAAACCTTGCGCGATCTGGCGCTGCCGCAGCGGCTGTTTTTCGGCTCGGAATACCGCGGCCTGCTGACGCGCTTCCGCGAGGAGAGCGCCGAGCACGACCGCATCGCGCAGCACGATCTATTCGGTACCGAGAATTCGCTGAAAGCGCGCAAGGGCATGCTCGAAGCCTTGCAGGATCCGGAAGTGTTTGCGTACAAGCGCAAGCAGGAGCAGAGCTTGCGCACGTTCGTCGCCGCGAACGCCAAGCTCAAAGCGGATGCCGGCGCCTGGGACGAAATCACCAGAGCCGAAACTGTCCTGCGCAATAACTATTGGCCGTACCGTCTGATCGAAGTCGGCGCCGGCTTCAACTGCAAGTATTTCGAATATGCCCGCACGCTGGTGCGCGGCGCGGTCGAGAAGCAGAAGCCCAACGCCGAACGCCTGCGTGAGTTCACCGAATCCGCGCTGCCGCAGCAGGAACAGGAGCTGTTCTCGACTGCGCCGGTCTATCCGGATTTCGAGCAGGTCAAGCTGGCGTGGTCGCTGACCAAGCTGCGCGAACTGCTCGGTGCGGACGATCCCTTCGTGCAGAAGCTCTTTGCGAAGGAATCGCCGGACGCGATGGCCGCGCGCATGGTCAAGACAACCCAGCTCGGCGATGCAGCGTTGCGCAAGTTGCTGTGGCAGGGCGGGGCGGACGCGCTCGCCAAGTCCGACGATCCCTTCATTCAACTGGCGACGGCCGTCGATCCAGATGCGCGCGCAGTGCGCAAGCTGATCGAGGACGCGGTCGAAGCGCCCGAGAACAAAGCCGCCGAAAAACTCGCCGCGGCCACCTTCGCCAAGGAAGGCACCAGCGTCTATCCGGACGCGACCTTCACGCTGCGCCTGTCGTACGGCGAAGTGAAGGGCTGGGAAGAAAAAGGCAAGCCGGTGGCGCCGTTCACCGACATCGCCGGCGCCTTCACGCGCAACACCGGCTACGACCCGTTCAAGCTGCCGGACAGCTGGCTCGCGGCAAAAGACAAACTCAACGGCGCGCAGCGGCTGGATTTCGTGACCACCAACGACATCATCGGCGGCAATTCCGGCAGCCCGATGATCAACCGCAACGCCGAGATTGTCGGCCTGGTGTTCGACGGCAATATCGATTCGCTAGGCGGCGCGTTCTGGTTCGACGAGCGCGTCAACCGTACGGTGGCCGTGCACAGCGGCGCGCTGCTCGAAGCGCTCGACAAGGTCTACGGCGCGCGGCGCATCGTCGACGAACTGCGGCCGCAGTAGATCTGCGCGGCAGGTTTGTGGGTGCGGCGGCGGCGTGTTGTGGGCGTCGCTACTCGCGCGAAACGAGACTAGCGCGCGCGCTGTAAAGCGCGACCGCTGGTGCCCTGGCTATCGGCACCCAGCAGCCACAGCAGGCCAGGTACGGCCGTTTCGGCAAGCGCTACGGTCTGCAAATCCTCGCCCGGATAGCCGCGCACGCGCAGCCGCGTGCGCATCGGGCCCGGATCGTAACTGTTGATCCGCAGGGTCGGATGGATTTCGAGTTCTTCGGCCCAGGCTTTGACCATGCCTTCGAGCGCGTACTTGGCGACGCCGAACGCACCGCGATACGCCTTCGGCTCGCGGCCGCTGGCATCGGCTAGGAAGACGACGCTGGCATCGGCGCTCTGCATCAGCAACGGCAAGCACAGACGCGTCAATGAATAGGCCGCGGTCAGGTTGACCTGCAGGCTTTCGACCCACTCGCGCGCGCCGACATCGGCCAGTGGCATGAAGCCGCTGAAGTGCGCAGCGCAATGCACCACGCCGTCGAGCTGGCCGAGTTCGCGCTCGATCGTCGCTGCCATTTCGGCGTAGTCGTTCCAGGTGGCGCCGGCGAGATTGAGCGGGTAGATCGCCGGCTTAGCCAGGCCTGCGCTTTCGATCAGGTCATACACCGCTTCGAGTTTTTTTACGGTGCGGCCGAGCAGCACCAGCGTCGCGCCATGACGCGCGCAGGCGAGCGCAGTTGCGCGACCGAGGCCGTCGCCGGCACCGGTGACGAGGACGACGCGATCTTTCAGTAAGTCGGCAGCGGGGAGGTAGTGGGCAGGCGGAACCTGCGAAACCTCAGGCGGCACGACGCAGGTCGATCATCTCGAACAGTTCGGCCGGCGTATCGACGACGACATCGGCGCTCCAGTCGTGCGGGTTCGGATGCAGGCCCAGATAACCCCAGGCGGCCGCGACGGTGCGCATGCCGGCGGCCGCACCGGCCTGGATGTCGCGCAGGTCGTCGCCGACGTAGATGCAGTCGCGCGCGGCGAAACCGCTCTGTTGCGCGGCCAGCAGAATCGGATCCGGTGCCGGTTTCGGATTCGGCGTGCAATCGCCGCAGACGATGCAGGCGGCCTGACGGCGCAGATCGAGCGCGTCGATCAGCGGCTGCGTCAGTGAACTGACCTTGTTGGTGACGATGCCCCAGCGGATGCCATGGCGCTGCAGCCGCTGCAGCAGATCGGCGACACCTGGGAACAGACGCGAATCGTGTGCCAGATGCGAGCGGTAGTGATGCAGGAAGCTTTCCTTGCGCTCGGCGTAACCGACGTGTTCGGGTTCGATATCGAGCGCGACTTTCAGCATGCCGCGTGCGCCGCCGGAGGCGGAACTGCGGTAGTCGCTGACCGGCAGCGGCGTCAGGCCCTGCTCGATGCGCACCTGGTTGGCGGCGTAGGCGAGATCGGGCGCGGTGTCGACCAGCGTTCCATCGAGATCGAACAGCACACAGGCGGGATGCAGTTTCATGGGATCAGAGGGTAAGTCGGACATGGGAAGTCAGTGCCACAAGCGTGTCACGTGGGCTTGCGGCAGTGCATGAAGTAGTTCACATCAAGGTCTTGGCTGTTCAAGCTGGCGCTCTTCAGCAGCGGGTTGTAACGCAAGCCCATCACGTCGGCGGACTCCAGGCCAGCGCTACGCGCCCAGCGGAGCAGTTCCGATGGACGGATGAACTTGGCGTACTCGTGCGTGCCGCGCGGCACCAGCCGCAACGCGTATTCGGCGGCGACGATCATCAGTGCATACGACTTCGGATTGCGATTGATGGTCGACAGGATCACGTGGCCGCCGGGCTTGGTCAGTTGCGCACAGGCGGCGATGGTCTGCGCCGGGTCGGGTACGTGCTCGAGCATTTCCATGCAGCAGACCAGATCGAAGCGCGCGGGCGTTTCCGCGGCGAGTTCCTCGGTGCTGATACAACGATAGTCGACACGGATGGCCTGATCTCTGGCGTGCTCGATCGCAACGTCGATCGAAGCCTTAGCAAGGTCGATGCCGAGTGCAATGGCGCCGGCCTGGGCCAGCGCCTCGGTGAGAATGCCGCCGCCGCAGCCGACATCGAGCACGGTCTTGCTGCGCAGGCTGCCACTGCGCTGCTCGATATAACGCAGACGCACCGGGTTGATCACATGCAGCGGCGCCATGTCGCCGTGCGCATCCCACCATTGCGCGGCGAGCGCTTCGAAGCGGGAGATTTCGTCAGTGTCGACGTTGGCATTCATGTAATAGATAAATTTTGTCGTCTAAACTGCTGGAACACAAGCAGATTAGGCTGAAATGACTTAATCGGAATTGAACTCAGTCTGCGCCGCCGGCACTGAACCGAGGCTGAACTCGGAACGGCACTGGCGCTGGCCTTATGCACGGATGCGGTCGCGCCATGCACGTGCACGGGCCAGTACCGCACCCTGATCCAGGGTCTGCAGCTGGCCGTGCCGCAGCAGCGCGCGGCCGGCGACGAACACGTCGCTGACCTGATCGCGGCCGGCGGCATAGACGATCTGCGACAGCACGTTGTAGACCGGCTGCGTCGCAGGATGATCCAGATCGATTGCAATGAAGTCGGCTGCCTTGCCTTTCACCAGCGAGCCGATCTGGCTGTCGAGACCGAGCGCGCAGGCGCCGCCAAGCGTCGCCATGTGTAGTGCAGCGTGCGCCGGCAGCGCGCGCGCGTCGTTGGCGACCGCCTTGGCGAGCAGTGCGGCGGTACGCATTTCGCCGAGCATGTCGAGATCGTTGTTGCTGGCGGCACCATCGGTACCGAGCGCGAGGTTGACGCCAGCCGCGAGCAGCTTGGCGACCGGCGCAAAACCGCTGGCGAGCTTGAGGTTCGATTCCGGGCAATGCACCACCGATACGCCGAGCACGCCGGCTTCGGCGATCTCGGCATCGTCGAGCTGGGTCATGTGTACGCCGATGAAGTCCGCACCGAGCAGATCCAGTTCACGCAGCCGAGCCCAAGGCCGCTTACCGCTGGCTGCGACTGCGCCGGCGATCTCGCCGGCGGTCTCGTGCAAGTGCATATGGATCGGCACGCCAAGCTCGTTGGCGAGTTCGCGGATGCGCTGCAGCGGCGCGTCCGACACCGTATAGGGCGCGTGCGGTGCGAATGCGGTGCTGACCAGCGGCTCATTGCGCAGGCTCTCGAACACATCGAGGCCGCGGTGCACGTACTCCTGCCAGTTCGCCGCCCAGGCGGTCGGGAAATCCAGCACGATCATTCCCACCACCGCGCGCAGACCGACCTGCGCGGCGACCTCCGCGGTCGCATCCGGGAAGAAGTACATATCGCTGAAACAGGTGGTGCCGCCGCGAATCATCTCGGCAGCAGCGAGCCGCACGCCATCGGCGCAGAACGCTTTGCCGACATGCTTGCCTTCGGTCGGCCAGATGTGATTCTGCAGCCAGTCCATCAAGGCCAGGTCGTCGGCGAGGCCGCGCAGCAGACTCATCGCCGCATGCGTGTGCGCATTGACCAGACCGGGCAGCAGCGCGTGATGCGGCAGTTCGATGGTTTCGCGTGCGGCATACGACTGCCGCGCAAAGTCGGCCGGCAAGACGTCGACGATGCGTCCGCCATCGATCACCAGCGCATGGTCTTCAAGGGCGCGATCGGCGACCGGTTCGACCGGAATCAGCCAGCGCGGCACTACCACGAGGTCGGCTGCTTGCGGAGCGGGCATGGATCTTAAAGCTTAAATCGCATGGCGGCGTTGCGGTCTAAAAGTGCCTGCGGGAGACCCGGCAAGTTTCGCGCAATGCCGGGTCGTTCGCCGCCGATGCACGCTGGGTGCACCGCATTCCTGTTTCCTTAGCACAGCAAAAACGACCTCCCTCGCCGCAAGCCCACTGCCGATTCCCCGAAACGCGCCGGGATGGTCGTCCTGGCGGTTTAGAATGGGCGCCATTAGACCTCCCGGACGTGATGATGACAAGCCAAACCGTCGCGCGCGCGCAGAGCGCCGTGCAGCCGATCGTGTGGACCGGCGAGGTTCTGCGTCTGCTCGATCAGCGTGTACTGCCCGCGCAGGAGCGCTATCTCGACTGCAAAAGCGCTGCGGAAGTGGCTGATGCGATTCATGGCATGGCGGTGCGCGGCGCGCCGGCGATCGGTATCGCCGCGGCGTATGGCCTGGTGCTGGCGGTGCGCGCCGACAGCCGCTCCTTCGATCGGGCCGACGCGGTGCTCGCGGCCTCGCGGCCGACGGCGATCAATCTGCGCTGGGCGCTGGCGCGGATGCGCGGCATCTGGTCGCGCAGCCACGACGTCGCGGTGCTAGAGAAAGAAGCGCGTCGCATCCACCAGGAAGATCTGAGCCAGAACCTGCGCATGGCCGAGCTCGGCGCGGCGCTGCTGCCGCAAGGCGCGCGCGTTCTCACGCATTGCAATACCGGCGCGCTCGCCACCGGCGGTCACGGCACTGCGCTCGGCGTGATCCGCACGGCGCATGCGCAGGGCAAGCTGGCAGCGGTTTATGCGGGCGAGACACGTCCCTGGCTGCAGGGCGCACGCCTGACCGCGTGGGAACTGCAACGTGAAGGAATCGAGGCCAAGTTGATTGTCGACAGCGCCGCGGCGTATCTGATGAGCCGCGAAAAGATCGACTGGGTCATCGTCGGCGCCGATCGCATCGCCGCCAACGGCGATACCGCCAACAAGATCGGCACCTATATGCTGGCGGTTGCCGCACAGCGCCATGGCACGCGCTTCATGGTGGTGGCACCGACCGGCACTTTCGATCCGAACTGCGCCAGCGGCGAACTGATTCCGATCGAGCAACGCGGTGCCGAGGAACTGACGCGTTTCCGCGGCGAGGCCATCGCGCCGCCGGGATTCGATGCGTTCAATCCGGTGTTCGATGTGACGCCCGCGGAGCTGATCGATGCAATCGTCTGTGAGCGCGGCGTCATCGAAGAACCGACCGCCGCGAAAATCCGCGCGCTACTGAACTAGGAGCAGACCTTCGATGATCTACACGCTCGGCAAGCGCAGCCCGCAACTGGCCGACGACGCCTGGATCGCGCCCAATGCCAGCGTCATCGGCAGCGTGCATCTGGCCGCGCGCAGCAGCGTCTGGTTCAACAGCGTGCTGCGCGGCGATACCGACGACATCTATCTCGGCGAGGGCAGCAACGTGCAGGATGGTGCGGTGCTGCACACCGATGCCGGATTCAAGCTGCGCATCGGCGCCGATTGCACCGTCGGTCATCAAGTCATGCTGCATGGCTGCGTGATCGGCGACAACACGCTGATCGGCATCCAGAGCGTGATCCTCAATGGTGCGGTGATCGGCCGCAATTCGCTGGTCGGCGCCGGCAGTCTGGTGCCGGAAGGCAAGACTTTCCCCGATGGCGTGCTGCTGGTCGGCCGCCCGGCGGTGGTGAAGCGCGAGCTGAGTCCTCAGGAAATCCAGATCGTCACGGCGGCAGCGCAGCATTACGTCGAAAATGCGCGCCGCTACCGCGAACATTTGCAGCCGCTGACAGGCTGAGCGGCACCGCGCCGATCAGGCCATCAATCAAAACAATTACGAGGGCTTCGCGCATGCATCCTTGCAATCGGATTCCTACCGGCGCAACAGCGAGCAAGTCGGCGCCGGCGTCATATCGCCGCACCGCGCTGTACGCATTCTTGGCCGGCCTGCTGATGGCGCTCGCCGCCTGCGCAACACAGCCCGGCCAGGAGCCGGCACCACCGGAGGCGCAGATACGCGCGCTGCTCGATGCCCAGCAACTGGCCTGGAATCGTGGCGATATCGAAGACATGATGCAGGGCTACTGGCACGACGATGCGCTGCGCTTCGACACCAATTCGGCAACTATTTTCGGTTGGCAGGCGCTTTACGATCGCTACCGGACACGCTACCCGGACCGCGCGGCGATGGGCAAGCTGCAGTTTTCCGACATGCAGATCCATCTGATCGATGCCGATCACGCCAGCATCGACGGCAGCTGGGAATTGCAGCGTGCAAGCGATCGACCGCACGGCACTTTCACGCTCGGCCTGCGTCGCTTCAAGGAAAGCTGGAAGATCGTGCAGGACCACACCGAACTCGCGCCTTGAGTTGCAGCAGCACGGGGCCGTTAGCGCGGCGCTAGTCCGGCTGCTTCGGAAAGTTGTAGCGCAGCAGTTCGCCGTCGCCCGGATTCAAATCGTACCAGCGCGCGTTGAAGCGCAGGTGCGCGGCGGCACAGGTCGGCATTTCGCTGAACGGGCAGTCCGCCATGATGCGGGCAAAATCCGACAGCCCCGGATTGTGGCCGAACATCAGCACGTGGCGGTCGCTCTCGGCGAAGCCGCGTGCGATTTCCAGCAGCGTGCCGGGCATCGCTTCATAGATGCGCGGCGCCAGTACCAGTTCGCGGCGCGCGATGCCGAGCGTGTCGGCAAACAGCTGCGCGGTGCTCAGCGCGCGCAGCGCCGGGCTCGACACCAGCCGCAGCGCCGTCGCCGGTTCTCGTGCCAGACCCGCAACGAAGCGCCGCGCCATCGTTGGCGCATCGCGCAGGCCGCGTGCGTTCAGCGGACGCTCGAAATCGCTCAGGCTGCGATCGTCCCAGTCCGACTTGGCGTGGCGGATCAGGGTCAGGCGGTATTCGTTATGCATGCGCAGTGGCGTCCATGCGACTGCCAGAGTTCCTCGCCGGAGCGTGCC
>JAQGNU010000147.1 GCA_028291645.1 Nevskia sp. | reverse complement strand
CACCTGGCAGTCGATGCCGCCACCCGCGCGGCCGGTCTCGAATTTCCGGAGATCCGTTTCGATACGCTCGCGCGCCAGTACGATCGCTTCCTGGAAGCGCTGACGCGTTATACCGAAGCCTATGCATCGCTCGATCGGCTCGGCGCCCGCCTGCCGCATCGGGCGCGGGCATTTTCTCCGCATACCGAGACCATCGGTGCCTTGATGATGGGGCTGCGCGGGTTCCTGACGATCGTGCTGCTGGCGGGCTTCTGGGTCGTCAGCGCCTGGCCGGTGGGTGCTTCGGCGGTGATCATCGCCGGCGTCGTCTGTGCGCTGTTCGCAGCCGCACCGAAGCCGGCGCCGGCGGCGCGCGGCTTGTTGTACGGTTTCGTCATCGGGCTGCCGGTTGCCGCCTTCGTGCTGTTCGCTTTGCTGCCGCACCTGGATGGTTTCGTGCTGCTCTGTGCCGCAATGGCGCCGTTCCTGATGGCCAGCATCTATGCGATGGCGACGCCAAGCGTCGCTGCGATCGGCCTCGGCTTCAATCTGCTGTTCGCCAACCTGCTCGGCATCAACAACGTGATCGACTACGATCCGGTCGGCTATTGGAACAACGGCCTCGCGGAGATTTTCGGTGCGATCGTCGGCGTGCTGATGCTGACCGTGATCGTGCCGGCGCAACCGAGCTGGTTCGCGTCGCGCATGCGCGCGCAACTGCGCCGCAATGCCGAAATGGCCTGCTACGCGCCGCTGATCGGTCTGCGCGCACGCTTTGAAAGCCGCACGCGCGATCTGCTGGTGCAACTGGTTAGCCGCGCCGATCGCAGCCGCGGCGAGCATCGGCTGCAACTGGCGCATGCGCTCGCAGTGCTCGACCTCGGCGATGCGGTGATCCATCTGCGCCGCGCTGCGCGCGATGCAGGCAAGGCTTTTCCGGCGCCGGTGTTGCGGCAGCTGTTGCACAGCATCGTCGCGCTGTTGCAGCGACCGTCGTATGTCGCGCGGGCGCATGCGCGTGTGGCGGTGGAAGCGGCAATCGCGGTGCAGCCGCAGATCCATCAGCTGCCGTCGGCCGTCGTCGGCGAACGTGAGGTACATGCGATCGACGATCCGCTGTGGCGCATCGCGACCGATCTGATGCGCATCCGCGGCATCCTCGGCGACGGCCCCTGGTTCGCCGAACTGATCCGCACGCTGAATCCAGCCAGCGCGCCGGCTGCGGCGCCCGAGGATGCAAGCCATGCCGCGTGAGATCGCCTTTTATGGTGTGCTGCTACCGACGCTGTTGCCGCTGCTGATCGGCGTCGCTGCGGTGTACTGGCTGCTCGATACCGCGCTTGGCCGTTACGGTTTCTACCACCAGGTCTGGCATCCGCCGTTGTTCCGTCTGAGCCTGTTCGTCTGCCTGTTCGTCATTGCCGCCTGGGCGCTGCGGCAATGAGCCGCGGCCCCGCGTTTTCGAGACTGTTCTTATGAATCTGCGCAATCTGATTCGAATATTTCTGACGCTGGCGATGTTCGCGCTGGCGATCCTGCTCGGCCTGTGGCTATGGCATCACTATGAATACGCGCCGTGGACGCGCGATGGCCGCGTGCGTGCGAACATCGTCAATCTGGCGCCGGATGTCTCCGGTTTGGTCACCGAGGTCGATGTCCACGACAACCAGCTGGTGCATCGCGACGATCTGCTGCTGACGATCGATCCGCTGCGATTCCAGCATGCGCTCAGCGAAGCCGAGGCGGCAGTGGCAGTGCGCAAGGCCTCGCTCGATCGCAGCCGCAGCGAAGCCGCGCGCCGGGCCAAGCTCGATGGCGTGGTGGTGTCGAGCGAGTCGCGCCAGGCGTCCGGCTACGAGGCCGCCGGCGCCGACGCGCAGTACCGGCAGGCGCAGGCGCAGCTCGAAATCGCACGGCTCAATCTGGAGCGCGCCAGCATCCGCGCGCCGACCGATGGCTATGTCACCAACCTGAATACGTTCGTCGGCGACTACGTCAGCGTCGGCCGTGCGGCGCTGGCCTTGATCGACAGCACCTCGTTCTACGTCTACGGCTATTTCGAGGAGACCAAGCTGCCGCTGCTGCGGCTGGGGCAGCTGGTGGACATCCGTCTGCTCGGCGGCGGCCCGTTGCTGCAGGGGCACATCGAGAGCCTGTCGCGCGGCGTCACCGATCGCGACAACGCCACCGGTCAGGAACTGCTGTCGAACGTCAACCCGGTCTTCAACTGGGTACGGCTCGCGCAACGCGTGCCGGTGCGGGTGCAGATCGACACCGTGCCCGACGGTTTGATGCTCAGCGCGGGCATGACCTGCACTGTCATCGTCCGCCCGATCGCGCCGAAAAAATCCGCCAAAGAGTCCGAAAAGAAATTATAAGTGTTTGATTAAATTTCAAATAACAGACTGCAACGAAACTGTCAAAGAGTGACCGTAAGCTTCGACCCGGAGTCACCCGCAAAGAAAATCAAACCCTGGGCTTATTCACTCGGAGAAAACCCGTGAGCATCTTTCAGAAAGCGACCCTGCGGTCGCTGATCATCGGCACCGCCGCCACGCTGGCGCTGCCGGCCGCGATGGCCGCCGACATTTCCGGCGCCGGCGCCACTTTTCCGTACCCGGTGTATGCGAAGTGGGCGGACGCCTACAAGACCGCGACCGGCATCGGCCTCAATTACCAGTCGATCGGTTCCGGCGGCGGCATCAAGCAGATCAAGGCCAAGACCGTGACCTTCGGTGCGTCGGACGCACCGCTCGAACCGAAAGATCTGGATGAAGCCGGCCTGATCCAGTTCCCGATGATCATCGGTGGCGTGATCCCGGTGGTCAATCTGAAAGGCATCAAGCCGGGCGAGCTGACGCTCGACGGCACGACGCTGGCGGATATCTTCCTCGGCAAGATCAAGTCCTGGGACGATGCCGCGATCAAGAAGCTGAATCCGAAAGCCAAGCTGCCGGCGACGCTGATCGCCGTGGTGCATCGTTCCGACGGCTCCGGCACGACCTTCCTCTACACCAGCTATCTGGGCGCGGTCAGCCCGGAATGGAAAGACAAGGTCGGCGTCGACAAGGCGGTTGAATGGCCGGTCGGGATCGGCGGCAAGGGCAACGAGGGCGTGGCCGGGTTCGTCGGTCAGACCGATGGCGCCATCGGTTATGTCGAGTACGCCTACGTCAAGCAGAACAAGATGACCTTCGTCAAGCTGCTCAACAAGGATGGCAAGACCGTTGCACCGGAAGCGCCGGCGTTCGCCGCCGCCGCCGCCAATGCCGACTGGGCGCACGCACCGGGTTACTACCTGGTGCTGACCAACCAGCCGGGTGCGGCCAGCTGGCCGATCACCGGCGCCAGCTTCATCCTGGTCTACAAGAAGCCGGACGACGCTGCAACGCTGGCTGAAGCCCTGAAGTTCTTCGACTGGTCGTACAAGAACGGCGTCAAGCTGGCCGAGGAACTGGACTATGTGCCGATTCCGAAGCCGGTGGTCGAACTGGTGCAGAAGACCTGGAAGGACAGCATCAAGGACGGCGCCGGACTGCCGCTCTGGAAATAAATTGCACTCGGACTTGCCACATGACGGGAGGCCGGCGGTTCGCCGGCCTCCTCGTTTCGAGTAAAGTCAGGTTTCAATCGTGAGCCAAACCTTCCCCGTGGCACGTCCATTCGAGGCCTCCGCCTCCAGCGAGATTTCTGCTTCCCAGTTGCGCCGTCATGGCATCTGGGATGCTTTGATGCGCATTGCTACACGGACCGCGGCGATTACCGTGTTGCTGTTGCTCGGCGGCGTCATCGTTGCGCTGATCGACGGTTCCATTCCGGCATTCCGCGAATTCGGCTGGGGGTTTCTGACCGCCGAACACTGGAACCCGGCGACCGAGAAATTCGGCGCGCTGGCGCCGATCTACGGCACGCTGGTGACCTCATTCATCGCCATGCTGATCGGTATTCCGATCAGCCTCGGCATCGCGATTTTCATCACCGAACTGTGCCCGCGCAATCTCAAGCGGCCGATCAGTACCGCGATCGAATTGCTCGCGGGTATTCCCAGCATCATTTACGGCATCTGGGGCCTGTTCGTGCTGGCGCCGTTCCTGCAGGCGCATGTGCAGCCGCTGCTGATCAACACGTTCGCGCCGGTGCCGGTGCTGTCAGCGTTGTTCTCCGGTCCGCCGTACGGTATCGGCATTCTCACCGCCGGCATCATCCTCAGCATCATGGTGCTGCCCTACATCACCTCGGTCACCCGCGACGTTTTTGAAACCGTGCCGCCGGTGCTGAAGGAATCCGCCTACGGCCTCGGCTGCACCACCTGGGAAGTAGTCCGTAAAGTCGTGCTGCCGTACACCCAAACCGGCGTCATCGGCGGCGTCATGCTCGGCCTTGGCCGTGCACTCGGCGAAACCATGGCGGTGACATTCGTCATCGGCAATGCGCACAAGATTGCGTCGTCGCTGCTGGCGCCCGGCACTACCATCTCGGCCGCCATCGCCAACGAATTCACCGAAGCCGATGGCGAGTTGTATACGTCCTCGCTGATTGCGCTCGGCCTGCTGCTGTTCGTCATCACCTTCATCGTGCTGGCCGGCGCGCGGCTGCTGCTGCTGCGACTGCAGAAGCAGGCAGGGACTTAAAGCCATGGCGCTCGACAACGCGATGTACCGGCGCCGGCGCCTGGGCAATGTGGTCGTCATGACTTTCGCCTGGGCGGCGGCCGCTTCCGGTCTGTTCGTGCTGGCCTTGATCTTGGGAACACTGTTCTTCAAGGGCTTCAGCGGGCTGTCGCTGGCGGTGTTCACCGAGATGACGCCGCCGCCGGGCAGCGCCGGTGGCCTGCTCAATGCGATCTACGGCAGTTTGATGATGACCGCGCTCGGCACCGTCGTCGGTACACCGATCGGCATGCTCGCCGGCACCTATATGGCTGAGTACGGCCGCGGCGGCTGGCTCGCCTCGATCGTGCGCTTCATCAACGACGTGCTGCTGTCGGCGCCGTCGATCGTGATCGGCCTGTTCGTCTACGAGATCATGGTCGTGCACATGGGCCACTTCTCGGCCTGGGCCGGCGGCGTGGCGCTGTCGCTGCTGGTGCTGCCGGTGGTGGTGCGCACCACCGAGGACATGCTGCTGCTGGTGCCCACCGGTCTGCGCGAAGCAGCCTCGGCACTGGGCTCGCCGCGCTGGCTGGTGATCGTGCAGGTGGCGTATCGGGCCGCACGCGCGGGCATGATCACCGGCGTGCTGCTGGCGATCGCGCGCATCACCGGCGAAACCGCGCCGCTGCTGTTCACCGCACTCAACAACCAGTTCATGAGCAGCAACATGAACGCGCCGATGGCGAACCTGCCGGTGGTGATCTTCCAGTTCGCGCTGTCGCCGTATGCCGACTGGCAGAAACTGGCCTGGACCGGTGCGCTGATCATCACGCTGGCAGTGCTCGCGCTGAATATCGGCGCGCGCTCGCTGTCCCAATCCAGAACCCACGATTGAACGCCGCAGTATCCGGAAATTTATGAACGATCAGTCTGTCGCTGGCACCGGCGTTGCCGCGCCGAAACCGCGGCCC
>JAQGNU010000137.1 GCA_028291645.1 Nevskia sp. | reverse complement strand
GCGGCAGCGCGCAGCGAACCGAACGCGATTCGCGCCGCGCTGGCCGAGCAGCTCTATCGTCCGGTGCGCTGGTCGCGCACGGTGCAGGCGATCAATGCGGCCGGCGTCAAGGCGCTGTTCGAATGCGGGCCGGGCAAGGTGCTGACCAATCTGAACAAGCGCATCGTCGCCGACGCGCAGGCTTGTGCGCTGGAGAAACCGGAAGGTCATCTGGAAGCGGCCGCGTTGCTAGCGCCGCAAGCGGTGGTGCAGGTATGAGTGCCAGTTTGAATGGCGGGCTGAACGCTGCCGTCGCGCTGGTCACCGGTGCCAGCCGCGGCATCGGCCGCGCGGTCGCCGAGCGGCTCGCGGCCGAAGGCGCGCGCGTGGTCGGCACCGCAACAACGGCAGCGGGCGCCGCAACCATCAGCGGCTATCTGCAGGCGCAAGGCGGCGCGGGACGCGTACTCGACGTGCGCGATCCATCCTCGATCGACGCGCTGATCGAAGACGTCGGCAGCAGCTTCGGCAGCATCGCCATTCTGGTCAACAACGCCGGCGTCACCCGCGATCAGTTGCTGCTGCGGATGAAGGACGACGACTGGAGTCAGGTACTGGAAACCGACCTGACTTCGGTGTTCCGGCTGTCGCGTGCGGTGACGCGCGGCATGATGAAGGCGCGCTACGGCCGCATCATCAGCATCGGCTCGGTGGTCGGCAGTACCGGCAACGCCGGGCAGGCCAACTATGCGGCGGCGAAGGCCGGCATTATCGGCTTCAGCAAATCGCTGGCGGCGGAGATCGGCTCGCGCAACATCACCGTCAACGTGGTGGCGCCGGGCTTCATCGATACCGACATGACCCAGGTGCTCGGCGAAGAGGTGCGCAAGAAGATCATCGAGCGCATTGTCATCCCGCGGCTCGGCACGCCGGCCGAAATCGCGGCGGCGGTTGCCTTCCTGGCGTCGCCGGAATCAGGCTACATTACCGGGCAAACCTTGCAGGTCAACGGCGGTATGTTCATGAATTAGGTCAGAACTCTTGTCCGCTGCCAGATGTCTGCAGCAATGGTTGACTTTGACCGCAGTTTCGGTTCACGTTCGCTCCGATCGGCCCGCTGGCAGCGGTCGCTGTGAATCTCTTAAACTACCCGCCGCGGATCACAACCCAACCGCGCAATCCGCACCAATCCCTAGAGGGAGCATCAGATGAGCTTGGACGAAAAAGTTAAAAAGATCATTGCCGAACAGCTGTCCGTTTCGGAAGAGCAGATCACTCCGGAAGCATCGTTCGTCGAAGATCTCGGCGCCGATTCGCTGGACACCGTGGAACTGGTGATGGCCTTGGAAGAAGAGTTCGAAATCGACATTCCCGACGAAGAAGCCGAAAAGATCGTGACGTTCCAGGACGTGCTCAACTACATCAAGTCGCACACCAACCAGGCGTCGTAACTCCGGCGCCCCGTCGCCTCATCCAGCTTTCCCACTCCGCTATGACTCGACGCCGAGTAGTTGTCACCGGCATGGGGATCGTTTCGCCCGTCGGTTCCGATGTCGTAACCGCATGGAGCAACATCCTCGCCGGCAAGAGCGGTATCGTGCCGATCACGTCGTATGACGTGTCGGCCTATTCGACGCGTTTCGCCGGGCTGGTCGCAGGCTTCCGCGCCGAGGACTGGATGGGGCTGAAGGAGGTCCGCAAGTCGGACCCCTTCATTCATTACGGTGTTGCCGCCGCCAAGCAGGCGGTGCGCGACTCCGGGCTGGAAATCACCGATGCCAACCGCGAGCGCATCGGCGTCTGTGTCGGTTCCGGCATCGGCGGCATCGGTTCGATCGAGGCAGAAGTCGGCAAGCTGCACAGCGGTGGTCCGCGCCGCGTGTCGCCGTTCTTCGTGCCGTCCAGCATCATCAACATGACGTCCGGCTATATCTCGATGGACCTGAAGATCACCGGGCCCAACTTCGCCGCAGTCAGCGCCTGCACGACGTCGGTGCATGCGATCGGCATGGGCATGCGCTTGATCCAGTGCGGCGACGCCGACGTCTTCGTCGCCGGTGGCTCCGAAGCCGGATCGAGCCCAGCGGGCATGGCCGGGTTCTGTCAGGCCCGCGCGCTGTCGCAGCGCAACGACGCGCCCGAGAAAGCCAGCCGACCCTGGGACAAAGATCGCGACGGCTTCGTGCTCGGCGACGGTGCCGGCGTACTGGTGATCGAGGACTACGAGCACGCGAAGGCGCGCGATGCACATATCTATGCCGAACTGATCGGCTTTGGTATGTCGGGCGATGCCTATCACATCACGCTGCCGCCAGAAGACGGCAACGGTGCACGTCGCGCGATGCAGAACGCGTTGAAAGACGCCCAGCTGAATCCGCAAGACGTGCACTACATCAACGCGCATGGCACCTCGACGCCGGCCGGCGATCAGGCCGAAACGACGGCGGTGAAAGCCGCGTTCGGCGATTACGCCTACAAGGTGCCGGTGAGTTCGACCAAGTCGATGACCGGGCATCTGCTCGGTGCGGCTGGTGGCATCGAGGCGATTTTTTCGACCTTGGCACTGCGCGATCAGGTGCTGCCGCCGACGATCAATCTGGATAATCCGAGCGCAGGCTGCGATCTCGACTACGTGCCGCATACCGCGCGTCAGGCCAAGCTCGAAGTGGTGCTGTCCAACTCATTCGGTTTCGGCGGCACCAACGGCACGCTGATCTTCCGCAAGATTTGAACGCGGCCGCCGAGGCTCCGCTGCACCGCATCGAGATTCCGGGGCGGCCCGATTTTCTGGCGCTGCACCGGCGCCATCCGCAGCGTTATCCGTTTCTGCTCGAGAGTGCCGCCGGCCATGCGCTGGCGGGGCGCTACGACATCCTGTTCGCGTTTCCGCAGGTCGCACTGGAAGTGCCGCCGGTACAGGCCGACTGCCTCAGCTTCTTCGACGTCTTGAGCCGCGCATTCGCGCACGAACGCATTGCGGTGGTCGACGATCTGCCGTTTTGCGGCGGCTGGTTTCTGTTGCTCGGCTATGAAGCGGCGCGCGGTGCCGAGCCGCGGCTGCGATTGCCGCCATCGCCCTATCGCTTGCCCGATGCGCTGGCGGTGCGCTGCACCGGCGCCGCCATTTACGATCGCCAATACGATCGCACAGTGTTGATCGCCGAACGCGACTCGGCGCAGCTGCGTGTGCTGGTGGACGATTGTGCCGCGCCGTTGCCGCCGATCGCGGAAGCTGTCGGTGCGCTGCTCGACGGCATCGTCGAAGAACCGGCCGAGCGCTTTCTTGCTGGCGTCGAAAGAATTCTCGAATACCTGCTTGCCGGCGATACTTTTCAGGTCAACCTGTCGCGACGCTGGCAGGGCAGCTTGCGCCCGGGCTATGACTACGTCGATCTCTACAAAAATCTGCGCCGCGCCAATCCGGCACCGTTTGCTGGGCTTGCGCGCTGGGGCGATGCGGCGGTGCTGAGTTCCTCGCCGGAGCGACTACTGGCGATCGACGACGGGCTCGCGCAGACGCGGCCGATCGCCGGCACGCATGCGCGACGCGCGGACGCCGAGCAGGATCGCCAACAGCGCGAGCGCCTGATCGCCAGCCTGAAGGAGCGCGCCGAGCACATCATGCTGATCGATCTCGAACGCAACGATCTCGGCCGCATCTGCGTGCCGGGCAGCATCGAGGTCAGCGAGCTGATGGCGATCGAAAGCTATGCGCACGTGCACCACATCGTCTCCAATGTGCGCGGCCGCTTGCGCGCCGGCGTCGGCCCGGGCGAAGCGCTGCGCGCGGTATTTCCTGGCGGCACCATCACCGGTTGCCCCAAAGTACGCGCGATGGAAATTATCGGCGAACTGGAAAGCAGCGGCCGCGGACCCTACACCGGCGCGATGGGTTATCTGTCGCGCTGCGGCCGGCTCGATACCAATATTCTGATTCGCACGCTGGTATGCGAAGGCGCGGCAGTCAGCTTTCGCGCCGGTGCTGGCATCGTCGCCGATTCCGATCCCGCTGCGGAACTGGCGGAAACGCGCGCAAAAGCGCGTGGTCTGCTGCTGGCGATGGGGCTGGCGCCGTGAGCGGCCCAGCCGTCGCGCTGTTCAATGGCGCGCCGCTAACGGCGGACTGGGCCTTGAGCCGCGGCCTGCATTACGGCGATGGCGTGTTCCGCACGGTGCTGCGTCATCGTGCACGCTGGATCGACTGGAGTGCGCAACTCGCCAAGCTCAGCGACGACGCCGCACGTATCGACCTGCGTGCACCCGACGCTGCGACGCTGACCGCCGAAGCCGATGCACTCGCCGGCGATCAGGCCGATGCGGTGCTGAAAATTCTGTTGTGGCGCGCCGGCGCCGGACGCGGCTATCGCAGCGATGCAAGCAGCGCCGAGCGGCTGCTGTTGCGCTATCCCGTGCCGCAGTTTCCGGCCGCGCATTGGACGCAAGGCATCCGCGCATTTCGTAGCCGCGTGACGCTGTCGGCGCAGCCGCGCCTTGCCGGCATCAAACATCTGAATCGACTGGAGCAGGTGCTGGCCAGCCGCGACTGGCCGAACGACGCGCAAGAAGGCATCCTGCTGTCCGCTGCCGGCGGCCCGGTTTGCGGCACGCGCAGCAACCTGTTCTGGGCCAAGCACGGCCGCTTGTTCACGCCCGATCTGCGCGACAGCGGCGTGGCCGGCATGATGCGCGGACGCGTGCTGGCACTGGCGCAACAAATGGAGATTCAAATCGAGACGGGAAGCTATCCGCTGCAGGCGCTGCTGGACGCCGACGAGGCCTTTGTCACCAACAGTCTGATCGGCCTGTGGCCGCTGCAGAGCTTCGAGACGCGCGTCTGGGCGGTGCCGGGCGCGACGACGCGTCGTCTGTCCGCAGCACTCGCACATCCGCTGATCGCTGCGCCCTAGACCGACCACCGTGACGACCAGCCCACCCGCCGATCCTGCGACGTTGCCGAGCGCCGCATCGCCCGCATCGGCCAGTGATGTCGCCGCCGGCGTCGAGCCGCTAGATGCGCCGCCGCCGCCCGCATTGCCGACTGCGATCGCTGCACCGCCACCGCGTCGCGGCAGCCTGCTGCGGAAATTTTTGCTGCTGCTGATTCTGCTGGCATTGCTGGCGGCAGATGTGCGGATGCAACTGCGTGCCCCGCTGGCACTGGAGGCACCGACCACCGCCGAACTGAGTCTCGGCGAGCGCTTCGATCATTGGCTCGGCGGCCTCGCCGAGCGCGAGCTGTTTGCGTCCGCGCGGCAGCGCTGGTACTTGTCCGGCTACGCGCGCTTCACCGACAAGGTTTCGGCACTCAAGGCCGGCGAATATCGGCTAGAGGTCGGCGTCACGCCGCTTGGGCTGATCGACCTGCTGCAATCCGGCAAGGTGGTGCTGCATGAATTGCGGCTGACCGAAGGCTGGCACTTCGCGCAGGCCTGGAAAACGATTCAGGATGATCCCAATGTGCAGCACACGCTGCTTGCGGCCAGCCCGGCTGAACTGATGCGCGCGCTCGGCAAGCCTGATGTCGATGCGGAAGGCCAGCTGTTCCCCGACACCTACCGCTTTCCCAGAAACACCAGCGATGTCGCGTTGCTGCGTCAAGCCAATGCCGCGCTCGAAAAAATTCTCGCCAGCGAGTGGGCAACGCGCGCGCCGAACCTGCCGTACGACTCCCCGCAACAGGCGCTGGTGATGGCTTCGATCGTCGAGAAGGAAACCGCCGCGCCAGCCGAACGTCCGCTCATCGCCGGCGTGTTCGTGCGGCGTCTGCAGCTCGGCATGCGGCTGCAGACCGATCCGGCGGTGATCTACGGTGTCGGCGAGGCCTACGGCGGCAGCCTGCATACGCGCGATCTGCAGACCGACACGCCGTACAACACTTATACCCGCACCGGTTTACCGCCGACGCCGATCTGCCTGCCGGGGCGCGAAGCGATTCACGCGGCGCTGCATCCGGACGATGGCCATGCGCTGTATTTCGTGTCGCGCGGCGATGGTAGCCATCAGTTCTCGGATACGCTGGAACAACACAACGCCGCGGTGCGGCGCTTCGTGCCGGGAGCACGCTAGCAATGACGACTGCGACAACGCCAGAGCGGGGACGCCTGATTGTGCTGGAAGGCGGCGAGGGCGCCGGCAAGAGTACGCATGCGCGCGGCATCGTCGACTGGCTGCAGGCGCAGGGTCGCCGCGTCGTGCTGACGCGTGAACCGGGCGGCTCGCCGCTGGCGGAGGCGATCCGTGGCGTAGTGCTCGGCGATTGGGATGAAGGCATCGATGGCGCCACCGAGGCGCTGCTGATTTTTGCCGCGCGTGCGGCGCATCTGCATGCGCGTATCGCACCGGCGCTGGCCGCCGGCGAGGACGTAGTCTGCGATCGCTTCGTCGATGCCAGCTACGCCTATCAAGGTGCGGGTCGCGGGCTCGGCATGGAAAAAATCGCGCAGCTGGAGCGCTGGACCTTGGGCGAACTGCGGCCCGATCTGGTACTGGTGCTGGATCTCGATCCGGAACTGGGTCTGCAGCGCGCCAAGCATCGCGGCGATATCAATCGCTTCGAGGCGGAAACCCTGGAGTTCGCGCGCTTGGTGCGGCAGACCTATCTGGCGCGCGCCGCCGCCGCACCCGAACGCTATGCGGTGATCGATTCGTCGCAGCCGCGCGCACAGGTGCAGGCGGCCATTTTCAAAGTGCTGCAACAGCAGCTGCGGTCAGTGCCGCCGTGAGCGCGATGCGGCCGCTGCCCTGGCAGCAGGACATCTGGGCACAGCTGGCGCGGGCCCGCGCGCAGAATCAGCTGGCGCATGCTTGGCTGGTGTCGGGTCCGCGCGGG
>JAQGNU010000084.1 GCA_028291645.1 Nevskia sp. | reverse complement strand
CAGCAGTTGCGTGCCGCCGTTCTGGAACGCACGCATCTGCGCTTCCTTGTCCGCGCTCTTCAAGCGACCGTGCACCAGCCCGACGCGCAGTTCCGGCAATTCCTCGCGCAGCTTGCGGTAGGTCTCCTCCGCGGCTTGCGCTTCGAGCACTTCCGACTCTTCGATCAAGGTGCAAACCCAGTACGCCTGCCGCCCCACGCGGCAGGCTTCACCGATGCGCGCCAGCACTTCCTCGCGGCGATCGCCCGAGATCGCGACAGTCTGCACCGGCGTGCGGCCCGGCGGCAGTTCGTCGATCACGGTGACATCGAGATCGGCGTACAAAGTCTGCGCCAGCGTGCGCGGAATCGGCGTCGCCGACATGATCAGCTGATGCGGCGTGGCGCCGTCGAGTCCCTTGTCGCGCAGCGCCAAGCGTTGGCCGACGCCGAAACGATGCTGTTCGTCGACCACCACCAGACCGAGCTTGGCGAAGCGCACTTCCGATTGAAACAGCGCATGCGTGCCGACCCATAAGGGAATCGTGCCGCTCGCCGCAGCTTTCAGCGCAGCCTCTCGTTCCGATTTCTTCAGGCGTCCGCTGAGCAGGCCGACTTCGACTTTCAAAGGCGCCAGCCAATTGCGCAGATTGCTCGCATGTTGCTCCGCCAACAGTTCGGTCGGCGCCATCAACACCGCCTGCAGCCCGGCTTGCGCGCAGGCCAGCATCGCGGCGGCGGCCACCACCGTCTTGCCGGAACCGACATCGCCCTGCAGCAGACGCAGCATCGGACTGCTCGACGAAAAATCCGCGGCGATCTCGGCGATCGCACGACGTTGCGCAGCCGTCAGCGCAAACGGCAACTGCTCCTGCAGCTTGCCGGCGGCCGACGGCAGATGCGCGATGCCGATGCCAGCACGCGCGTGCGTCTGTCCACGCAACAGACGCATGCACAGTTGATGCGCCAGCAATTCTTCACGCACCAGACGCATCTGCGCGGGGTGCTGGCCGCTCAGCAGCGTCGGCAAGTCCGCACCTTCCGGTTGATGCAGCACGCGCAGCGCGGCGACGGTTTCGGGCAGCGGCAGACCCGGCAAGCGCTCGTTGAATTCGAGATCGACGGCGGCGGTTTCGAGTGCCTGACGGATCAAGTCGCGCATGCGGCTTTGCGTGATGCCGGCCACCAGCGGATAGATCGGCGTCAGCCGCGCTTCCGCCGGCAAGTCATCTTCGCGATCGGCGACGCGATATTCCGGATGCACCATCTCGTAACCCTGCAGCGTCGCGCGCGTTGTGCCGTAGGCGCGCAGCCAGCGACCATCGGTGAAGGCCTGACGTTGCGCCTCGTTGAAGTAAAAGAAGCGCAGCACCAGTCCGGCCTTGCCGTCATCGATCGCGACGCGCAGATTGCGCCGCGGCGAAAAGCGCACGTCGCTGGCAACGATACGGCCGCGCACCAGCGCTTCCAGGCCCGGCTTCAGTTCCGCCAGCGGCGTCAGCTGACGCCTGTCTTCGTAGCGCAGCGGCAGATGGAACAGCAGATCCTGCACGCGTCGCAGGTCGAGCAGCTGCAGCTTGGCGGCGACCGCCGGACCTGCGCCTTTCAGATAGGTGACTTCGGTATAAAGCTTTAGTGCCGGTTTGACGCCGGTCTGCGCACGCGACGTCCTGGCCTTGGATTTGTTCAAGCCCGCCTTGCTGTGCCTATACGCTCGCGCTTATTCGAGCACCAGCACGCCGTCGGCCTCGACGTGCGCGCCACGCGGCAGACTGGCGACGCCGACTGCGGCACGCGCCGGGTAGGGCTTATCGAAATACTCGCCCATGATCTCGTTGACCTTGGGGAAGTTCACCAAGTCGGTCAAATAGACGTTCAGCTTGACCAGGTGATTCAACGTGGCGCCGGCGGCTTCCGCCACCGCGCGCAGATTGCGGAACACCTGATGAATCTCCGCTTCGATATCGACATCGTGCAAAGCCATCGTCTTCGGATCGAGCGGAATCTGACCCGACAGATAAACCGTCTTGCCGACGCGCACGGCTTGCGAATAAGTGCCGATCGCAGCAGGTGCTTGATCGGTATGAATGACTTGGCGGGTCATGGAACGCTCTCGTTTGTCTTGTTTGATTAAACGCGATTGACGCGCTGCACCGCTTCGAGGCGGCGCAGGCGACGCAGCACGCGTGCGAGATGCACGCGGTCGCGTACGGTAATGACGAACCGCATTTCCAGCGCGTCGGAACCGTTGCGATCCGGCATCTGCACGTTTTCGATGCTGGAGTTTGCGCCGGCAATTTCGCTGGCAACGTTGGCCAGCAGTCCGCGGCGGTTTTCGGCCTTGAGCCGCACTTCGGCGAGGAAATCGCCTTCGACTTTTTCCGACCAGATCAGCGCGATGCGTTCCTGCGGGCCGCCCTTGCGTGTCTGCACATGCCGGCACTCAAGCCGATGCACGACGATGCCGCGGCCGATGCTGACGTAACCGCAGATGTCGTCGCCCGGAATCGGATGACAACATTTGGCGTAGTCGATCACCAGGCCTTCGGTGCCTTCGACCGCCAGCGGCAGACTCTCGCCGATCGTCGCACTCTGGTTGCTGTCCGGCAGGAAGTGGCGCGCCACCAGCGGCGCCAGGCGGCTGCCGGTGCCGATCGAGATGAACAGGTCTTCCAGATCCTGCAGGCCGAAGACCTTGAGCACCGTCTCGGCCGCTTCTTCCTTCAACACCGACAGTGGAACTTTCAGCTCGCGCAGCGCAATTTCGAGCAGGCGTCGGCCCAGCCGGATGGCCTCGTCCTCGCGCTGGTTCTTCAGGAAGTTGCGGATGTGCGAACGCGCCTTCGCAGTCTTCACGTAGTTGAGCCAGGCCGCATTCGGTCGCGCATGGCGTGCAGTGATGATCTCGATCGTCTGACCATTGCGCAGCGGCGTGTTCAAGGGTTCGAGCTGTTGATCGATGCGTGCAGCGACACAGTGATCGCCCAATTCCGAATGCACCGCGTAGGCGAAATCGACCGCAGTCGCACCGCGCGGCAAGCGGCGGATGTGGCCCTTCGGCGTGAACACGTAGACCTCGTCCGGAAACAGATCGACCTTGACGTTGTCGATGAAGTCGAGCGCACCAGCACCGCCCTGCATCTCGAACAGATTGCCGAGCCATTCGCGCGCGCGCACCTGCGGTGCCGACTGCGAATCGGCCTTACCACCCAGCTTGTACTGCCAATGCGCGGCGACACCGCTCTCGGCAATGTGGTGCATGTCGCGCGTGCGGACCTGCACTTCGATCTTGCGGCCCTGCGGTCCGACGCACGTCGTGTGCAGCGACTGATAGCCGTTGATCTTCGGATTGGCGATGTAGTCGTTGAACAGCTCCGAGATCGGCCGGTAGACGTGATGGATGATGCCGAGCGCGCGATAGCAATCGTCGAGCTTGGCGACGACGATGCGAAAACCGAGCAGGTCCATCACGTCGAGAAAGCGCAGGCGCTTGCGCTGCATCTTTTCGTAAATGCCGTACAGATTTTTCTGGCGGCCGACGACCGAGGCACCAATGCCTTCCTCGCGCAAACCGCGCTCGAGCTTGTGCTCGATTTCCTTGATCAGGCTTTTGGTATCGCCGAGACGTTCGTTGACCGCCTTCTGGAATACTTGGTAACGCTTCGGATGCAGATTGTGGAAGCTGAGATCCTCCAACTCGGTGCGCAGTGTATTGATGCCGAGCCTTTGCGCGATCGGCGCATAAATCTCGAGCGTTTCCTGCGCGACACGGCGCCGCTTGGACGATTCAACCCGATCCAGCGTGCGCATGTTGTGCAGCCGGTCGGCGAGCTTGACCAGAATCACGCGCAGATCCTGCGCCATCGCCAGCAGCAGCTTGCGCACGCTTTCGGCCTGCGCTTCAGCGCGCGTCATGCCCTCGACGCGATGGAACTTCGATACGCCATCGACCAGTTCGGCGACATCGCGACCGAACAGCTTGGCGATTTCCTTCTTGTCGACCGGCGTGTCTTCGATGACGTCGTGCAGAATCGCAGCACACAGCGTGGTCGCATCGAGCCGCATCTCGGCCAGGATGCGCGCCACCGCCAGCGGGTGATAGATGTAAGGTTCGCCGGAATCGCGATTCTGGCCGGCGTGCATGCGCGCGCCGAAATCGTAGGCGCGATGGACCTCGCCGATCTGGTCTTCCGGCAGATATTCGGCCAGCACGCGCGACAGCGCCTCGATGCCGTACTCGCGCGCAACGCGCTGAGTCCGGATCGCGGTGCCGATGCGACTGATAACCGGGATATCCATGCCCGCAGTATAGACCGCGGAATCGATTTTTTAGGCTGCTCCGGCGCAAGTGTGGGCGTAAGTGTGGACGCACAAAAAAGGGGCCCGAAGGCCCCTGCTGTACTGCGTGCTCAAGTCCGGGGAGTAGATCCCGGTACCTTGAGTTAGAGATCGAAACTGGGATCGAGCGCTTCGAGTTCCATCTTCGGCTGCTGGATCGCCGGCAGATCGGCTTCGGTCAGCACGGCCTGATCGACATAGCCATCGGCGATTTCTTTCAAGCTGAGGACGGTCGATTTATGCGTGCCCCACGGCAGGCGCGCTTCGGCGCCGCGGGCCAGCTGGCGCGCGCGTTTGGCGGCGA
>JAQGNU010000073.1 GCA_028291645.1 Nevskia sp. | reverse complement strand
GCGCCGTGACCGTCGAATCGGTTGGCATTGCCGAGCAGAGTGGCGGCAAAGGCCAGCGCGTGCGGGTCGTGAACGCGCGCAGTGGAGATGCGCTCTCCGCGCGCGTGCTTGCAGCCGACGTCGTCGAGGCTATGCCATGAAACGCATTTATCTGGCGCTACTCCTGGGACTGATCCCTCTGACAGCGGCTGCAGGCGGTCTCTATAACGCCGATACCTTCACGCCGCTGGCATCCGACATCCGCTCGTTCCGGGTGGGTGATGCGATCACGATCATGATCGTTGAGGCTTCGAGTGCGCAAAGTCAGGCTGATACCTCGGCGGATCGTGAGACCAACGTAACGGCGGGCGTCACCACAGTGCATATGAAGCAGACCAATCTGGGGCTCGATCTGAAGCGCCACAACGGCGGCCAGGCCGCGACGACACGCGCCGGACAGTTGCAGGCGGAGATTTCGGTCCGCATTCAGCAGGTCGCGGCCAACGGCGATCTGATCGTGCGGGGTTCTCAAAAAATCCTGATCAATGGAGAGGAGCAGCGAATCTCTCTCGCCGGAATCGTGCGCCCGATCGATGTCTCCGCAGACAACGTGGTTCTTTCCACGCGATTAACCGATTCCGAAATCGAGTACTCCGGCAAGGGATTCGTCAGTCGCAACCAGGAAGAGAGCTGGATTTCCCGCCTGTTCGGATTTTTGGGATTCTAGCAATGCGTAAGCTCTCGGTGATCATCACCAGCTTCGCGTTCGCACTCGGTTGTGCGGATGCGCGCGCTGCGTCGCGGGCGGTTGCAGCAGTGGATTACGAAAACGTCCGCCTGAAGGATCTGGGACACATTGAAGGCGTGCGGGACAATCCGCTGGTGGGCTACGGACTCGTGGTGGGTCTGGCCGGAACGGGCGACTCCGCCCGCAGCATCCCGACGCTGCAATCGATCGCCAATACGCTGTCCCGGTTCGGCGTGCGCATCACGTCCGATCAGGTCAGTTCGCGCAATGTTGCGACGGTCATGATCACGGCCACCTTGCCGCCTTTTGCAAACGCCGGCGAGAAGCTGGACATCAACGTCGCTTCGATGGGCGATGCGCGCAGTCTGGTCGGTGGTACCTTGATGCTGGCTCCGTTGAAAGGCCCGGACGATCAGATTTACGCCTTGGCGCAAGGTCCGCTGTCTGTGGGCGGCTATCGCTACGACGCGTTCGGCAATCTGGTCCAGAAAAACCACCCGACCGTTGGTCAGGTGCCGGGCGGTGCGACGCTCGAAGCCAATGTTGCGACACACATCGTGAGCCCGGCAGGAACGGTCTACGTCATCCTCGATTCGCCCGACTACACGACCGCCTCGCGGGTTGCGGAAGCATTGAGCCAGCAGTTCGCGCCGTTGCCCGATCCGAACGTCGTGCGGGTGACCGCGGTCGATGCCAGTCGCATCGCCGTCCGCCTTACCGACGAGGACCGCTCGCGACTGGTCGATGTGGTTGCGCGCATCGAGAACGCCAATGTGGTTCCGGACCAGGTCGCGCGAGTCGTCGTCAACGAGCGCACCGGAACGGTGGTCAGCGGCGGCAACGTCCGCGTGGGGGAAATCAGCGTCGCGCAGGGCGACTTGAAGGTCAACATCATGACCGACTTCGCCGCATCGCAGCCCTTCTTCATCGGTGCTGGTTCGCCGGGTGTTCGCTCGATCGTCGTGCCGGAAACCGAGATCAAGGTCGACGAACCCGACGCACCTTCTCTCAGCATGCCGGCGGGGACTCGAGTCGCCGACCTGGTCGCTGCATTGAACAAGATCAAAGTCACGCCGCGCGACATCATCTCCATCCTGCAGGCGATCAAACGGGCGGGCTCGTTGCATGCTGAATTGGTGATTCAATGATCCCATCCCTGTCCAGCTTTCGTAAGCTCATGAGCATATTTTTTCGGCAACTTCAGGCCACATCGATATGACCGACCCTATTCAGGGTGTAACTCCGCGGCTGGCGCTGATGGCGCTGGACGCGTACGAACTTCGTCAGCGTGTGATCGCCAACAACATCGCGAATGCGGACAGCGTGGGCTATCGACCCATGCGGGTGAACTTCGAATCGCAGCTTCAGGCCTTGCAGAGCGCTGCTCGTAGCGGTGCATCTGCAGCCGAGTTGGGCCGTCTCGCCGATCGCGTGCGCCCCGCCGTGGAATTCAGAAGTATCGACAATCGAGCGGAAGATACGAGCGCACGCCTGGATGACGAGATGGCGGCCATGGTCCAGAACACGATGCAGTACGAGGCCGTCATCACCGCGCTCGAGCGCATTGGCGATCTAACCAGCCTGGCTCTCGGAGGTGCGGCATGAGCGATTACCTGAGTACCTTTGCCATCAGCGCGTCGGGCATGAATCTCGAGCGCCTGCGCTTGGAAGTGGCGGCGACCAATCTCGCCAACGCCCATACCACACGCGGGCTCGACGGCCAGCCGTTTCGTCCACTGCGCGTGATTGCGCGTGCACTCGGCGCCGGCGCCGACGATCGATTCGGGCGCATCTTCGGTGCGGAGAAGGCTTCGGACGATGTCCTCAAGGGTGTCGGTGCGATCGATGTCGTGCCGACGACGGGAACGCCGCGGCTCGAGAGCGATCCGGGCAATCCGACGGCGGACGCACGCGGCTTCGTGGCGTTGCCGCAAGTCAATCCGGTCGAAGAAACGGTCACCATTTTGGCCGCGGTGCGCGCCTATGAGGCCAACGTTCGGGCCTTTGGCGCGTCGAAAACGATGGCACTCAAGGCGCTCGAAATCGGCGCAGGGCGGAACGGATGATCGATGCAATCGGCGCGGTCGGGGCAATGCTCGATGCGACTTCAACAGTGTCGAATTTGCAGGGCGTCGCCCATTCGAACTTCTCGGACCGGCTCGACAAAGCGATTGAGGACGTGAATGCAGATGTCGTCAATGCCGACAAACAGGTACAAGCCTTGATCCTCGGACAAAACACCAGCCTGCACGGCGTGATGATTGCGCTTTCGAATGCGCATGTTTCGCTCGATCTGATGATTCAGGTGCGGAATCGCCTGGTCGATGCGTATCAGGACGTCATGCGGATGCAGATATGAAATGCAATTCCCTCGCTGAAAGCTGCGATGCGTTGCCGCGCGCGCCTGCACGCTGACTTATCGCACATGGCGTAAACGGAGTGACATCTTGACTTTGTTGGAGCAGTGGAAAAGTTGGGACCGGTCGAGGCAACTCGGGCTCGCGCTCGGTGTTGCGGCACTGGTGGCGATCGCTATCGTGGCGGGCTATTTTTTTCTTCGACCGGCATATGTTCCGATCTT
Organism: Nevskia sp.; assembly: GCA_028291645.1. GTDB lineage: Bacteria > Pseudomonadota > Gammaproteobacteria > Nevskiales > Nevskiaceae > Nevskia. Next base: position 47,792 of record JAQGNU010000073.1, on the reverse strand, counting down.
CGCAAACCTGTCGCCGCAGGACAGTGCGACGCTGGTGGCGCAACTCGAAAGCGCAAAGACGCCGTATCGGCTCGATCCGGTCTCTGGTGTCGTTCTGGTGCCGGACGATCAGCGCGAGAAAATCCGATCGACGTTGGCTGGACACGGGTTTCCGCTGAAGAATTCGGTGGGGTTCGAACTGTTCGACAACGGCGACTTCGGCATGACGGAGTTCACCGAGAAGATCAATTATCAGCGTGCCCTGGAGGGCGAACTCGAGCGCACCATCATGGCGCTCGACTCGGTGCGTTTCGCGCGGCTGCATCTGGTACTTCCGGAATCGGGTCTGTTCAAGCGGGATCGCGATCCGCCGAAGGCGTCCGTACTGCTGGTGACGACCTCGGATCGCAAGCTGGCGCCGGAACAGGTCAGCGGCATTCAGAAACTGGTGGCTTCCGCGGTGTCCGGCCTGACGCCGGATATGGTCTCGGTGCACGATCATCGCGGGGTCAATCTCGCACAGGCCGACGGTGGCAACGGCGATGTCGGCATTTCGGCCAAAGAGGCCTACGAGGTCTATCTGTCCTCCAAGGTCTACGGGATGCTGGGACACTTGTATCCCTCTGCTTCGTTCGCGGTCAGTGTCGATGCGACCTTGCGCTCGGGCCGGATGAACAGTACGCGTGAGGAAGTGCTGCCGGCCGGCCGTGCGGCAGTCTCCAGAATTCGCTCCGACCTGAAGGGCAACGGCGTCGATGCGCTCGCCAGAGCGGCCTCCGGTGAGACGCCGCTGCCGGCCGTAACCACACCCGGTGCGGCGCCGCAGTTCGATGTCGAATATCAGATCGGGCATGTCACGGAACAGTCCGAAGAAGCGCCCGGACAGGTGGAACGCGTGTCGGTCGGCGTCATCGTTCCCGATCCGCTTCCGGAAGGCGCGACCATCGACGGCTTGCGCGATCTGGTCGCGGCCGCAGTCGGGTCGGAGTTCGGGCGCGGCGATCGCGTCGCGGTATATTCCGTCGCGATGCCGGGAATCGATTCGAAGGCGATCCCGTCCGCGGGGCATGCGGCGGCGGCAGCGCAGGCCGCGAACGCGCCGTCCTTGCTCGGCGCGAAGGCAGTGGATACACCGGTGCCCAAGCAGCTGTGGATTTTGTTTGCGGCGATCGCGGCCTTTCTGCTCATCGTCGTGCTGGCGGGGCTAGTCCGTCGCACCAAGCCAAGGGCATTGTCGGAAGCGGAGCGGCAAGCCTTGCTGATCCGGGTCCGGCAGTGGCTGCGCGAGGGCGAAGCCAGCGAGGAGTTTGGCCGATGAAAGGCGCGCGGCTTGCAGCGCTCCATTTGGCGACCTTGGCGGAAACGGATCGTCGCTGGATACTGACGCAGCTGAGCACTCCCGAGCGGTCAGCGGTCAGCAAGCAACTGCGCGAGGCTCTGCGCCTCGCACCGGATCGTCTGTCTGACGTGCTGGAAGAAGTTTCCCGCAGCGATCGATCGGTGGTGAAATCCGCAGCGACCCGTATGCCGCGATTGCATCTGAACGACATGGACGCAGATGCCCTGCATCCATTTCTAGATCGTCTCCCGCAAGCTGCGGTTGCCGCGATTGCGGCGCGCAGCGAGCGGCGCTGGGGCGCGCGTTATCTGGAACAGAAAGAGCCCGTGGCGCGGCGCCGCTGTGCGCAGCTGGCCTCGATTGCCGAGCGACGCGTAACGCCTGCATTCCTGGATCGATTCGAAGCATCCATCGCGAAACATTTCGATGTCGCCGTCCCACAGCCGGAAAGCCGCTTCGAGCAGGCGATGCGCGAGGGTGCTCGGACTGGGCACGCCGGATAAACAAGTCCATGTCCTCCATCATTCGCGCGACCAGCAAGCCGAAAAACAGCGTAATGCTGCCGAGTGGCGCCAGCGTCAAGCCGGCAAACTCGCCGCAGCGGGAGCTTGCCGCGGACCGTCTTCGCGAGATTGTCCGGGAAACGCACGAAGAACTCGCGGCCGCTACCGCGACCGATGCGATCGGTTCCATCGTCGCCGCCGATGCACCGGCTGTGCGTCCCTCGCCGGAAGCGACGCTCGCTTCCGAACGGGAAAAAGCGCGCAGCGAAGGATTTGCACGGGGCCATGCCGAAGGTCTCTCGAAAGGCCAGCAAGCGGCCGCGCAGGAATGGCGCGCGCAACTGGAAGACCTGGACTTGCTGGTGGAGTCGTTCCAGAAAGAGCGCGAGGAATTGATGCCGAAATTGGAGGACGATCTCGTGGCAGTCGCCTTCGAGGCAGTGATGGCAATCCTCGGTGAGAGCGCCGTGTCCAAGCACGTGATTCAGGAAGCCGTGCGGAAAGCTGCGGCGGGCGTTGCCAGCGATAGCCCGATCACCATTCGGGTCTCGCAGGTACAGCTCGCGCAGTTGTCGAATGCCGAGGATTTGAGTTTCATCGGCAAACGCAAAGGTGCGGTGGAGTGGGTCGAAGATATTCGCGTCGAGCTGGGTGGCTGCATCGTCGAAACCGGACGAGGCACGCTGGATGCCAGACTCGAGACGCAGGTCGATCGGCTGCGGAAGGCCCTGCTGGCGGCGCGGATGCAGACATGATCGTTCGGATCACAGGCGTCGTGTCGAAGCGCTGGTCTCGATGACGCCGCTGCTCGCCAAATACCAGCGCGCCGTACGTGCGGCGGAATACGTTCCGCGGATCGGCAATGTGCGGCAGTATCTCGGCGCAGTGGTCGAGGCTGCAGGCCCGGATACTGCACTCGGCGAACTGTGCGAGATCTATCCGCCCAACAAGCTGGCGCCAGTCATTGCGGAGACGGTTGGCTTTCGACACGACAGCGTCCTGCTGATGCCGTATGCCGATCTGCGCGGCATTCGGCCCGGCAGCGAAATCGTCGCGACAGGGCGTCATGCCCAGGTTCCGGTCGGCCGTGCGCTGCTGGGGCGCGTCATCGATGCGTTCGGTGTTCCGATGGATGGCCGTAAGTTGATGGGGCTGGAAGATAGTCGCCCGCTGTTCGCCGAGCCGGTCAATCCCATGCATCGCGAACGCATCGTCAAAGTTTTCGAGACGGGTGTCCGCGCGATCGATTCGTTGCTGACCGTCGGCGTCGGCCAGCGGATCGGCATCTTTGCAGGCAGCGGCGTCGGCAAGAGCGCCCTGATGGGCATGATCGCGCAGAACAGTTCATCCGACGTCAACGTCGTCGCGCTGATCGGCGAGCGGGGGCGCGAACTGCGCGATTTCATCGAGACGAACTTGGGTTCGGCGCTCAAGAAAACCGTCGTCATCGTCGCGACTGCAGAGCAGAGTCCTCTAATGCGCTCCCACGCCGCATTCAGTGCGACGGCGATCGCCGAGTATTTTCGCGATCAGGGGCTCACCGTCACGCTGATGCTCGATTCGCTGACGCGCTTTGCCATGGCGCGCCGCGAGATCGGACTCGCGGTCGGCGAACCGCCGACCGCGCGCGGCTACACGCCATCGGTATTCACCACACTGCCAACGTTGCTGGAGCGCACCGGCGTCGGACAGCGGAACAGCGGCAGCATTACCGCGTTTTATACCGTGCTGGTCGAGGGCGACGATTTTAACGAACCGATTTCCGATCACGTCCGCGCCATATTGGATGGGCACCTAGTGCTGTCGCGCGAGGTCGCCAATCGAGGCCGATATCCCGCCGTCGATGTACTGAAGAGCATCAGTCGACTGCTGCCGCAGATCGTTTCCAAGGACGAACAACGCCTGGTCTCGCAAACGCTCGCGGTACTCGGTATTTACGAATCGTCGCGCGACATGGTCGAGATGGGGGCCTACAAAGCGGGCACGAATGCGCAGCTCGATCAGGCGCTGACGCTGATTCCCAAGCTCGAGGCATTTCTGCGGCAGCCGACGACGGAAACGATGGCGCGAGGCGCGGCCATCGACGAACTGCGACGCCTACTGGCCGGAGCATCGACGTGACGCCGGACTATGCGCATCGCCGCCGGCTGATCCGTTTGATGCAACGCAAAGAAAACCTCGAACTGCGCGAAGTGCTGCAGACCTTGGCCGAACGCCAAGGCAAACTCAACGAGGCGCAGACGCTCAGTCAGGCTGCGCAGTCGGAATACGCGGACGCTGCAGCCGCGGCACGCGTAAGCCTGAGTCCCGGTGCGCAGCTGGACATTGCCGTTCAAAGCGTCACCACGCGATCGCTGGTCGATCGCTGTCGCGTACGGTCCGAACGGCAGCGCAGTGTCGAACGTATGGCGGAGGCCGTGGAATCCGTTCAAAAGGATGTGACGCAGCGGCGTACCCGCATTCATAAGCTCGAGCGCGCCGAGGAGCAGGCCGACATCGGCGTGTTTCGCGAATTGGCGACGGCACAGGCAAACGAATATGACGCCATCTGGTTGGGTGCTCATCGCACAGGTGCCGTCGCATGAGCGCCGCCATCGTTTCGCCCGCGCTGCAGGCCTTGAATTTCTCGGGCCAGCAATATTCCGAGCATCAGCGAAACGATTGGGAGTCTTCGGCCTTCGCCCGCTTGTTCGACGAAAACGATGGTGCGGGTCAAGACGCCGCTACCCATGCGCGCGCGCCCGGCGCAGTGGCGGACGCGCAGCCTGATGCTGGAACAGCAGCGCCGCCGCTTGCGAATGCGCAGGCCGTCGCAAGCCGGTCGGACGCCATCGATTCCGGTGCACTTACGAACTCCGCGGCGGACGCGCAAGCATTCGCAGATTCTTTGGGATTCAGTTTGGACGGTCCGACAACGGGCACAGGTCTTTTCAGCGAGATGCGGGCGTCTGACAGTGCCGTCGATGGCGCGATCGGATCGGAATTGCCGGTTGTTCCGGACCTGGCGTCTGCACTTGCATCGGCGGCGAGCGAAGACCGAGTGCCTGCCGAACTCGTCGTGGTGGCAGGGATTCGCAATGGCCTGATGCGTGTCGCCGTCCGGGCAGCGCGCATCCAAGCCTGGCAACTCCCCAGTCTGCTCTCGAAAATCCGAACCGAGCTGTCGTGGCAAGGCCTGGCGCTCGGCGCTTTGACGGTCAACGGTCAACCGGTTTACCGCGCGACCAACAGCGGCACCTCGGGTCCGCCTATCAACACGCAGCAAGACGCTTAGCTCAGGAGCATTCATATGCCAGTCGACGCGATCGGAAGCACTGTCGGAAGCGGCGCCGGCCAAATACAGCGAACCGGCCTGAGCACCGATGATTTCATCAAACTGTTTCTGACCCAGCTCACGTTCCAGGATCCGCTGAATCCGGTCGACAACGCGCAATTCTTGGCGCAGCTGGCCCAGTTCACCAGCATTCAGCAGACGCAGATTCTGAGCGATAACGTGGTCGGCCTGCTGACCGAAACATCCGTGTCGCAGTCGGTATCGCTGATCGGCAAGACCGTGCAGGTCGATCAGGGGACGGGTACGCCGGTGGTCGGTAGCGTGACCACGGTGCAGTTTCAGAGCGGTGCGCCTTCTTTGACCATCAAGCAGTCCGATGGAACGATCATCCAGAACGTGGCGCTCTCGCAGATTACCTTGGTGCGGTGAGGAGAACGATATGACGTCATTCAGCGGTATCTACAGCAGCCTGACCGGCCTTTTCAGTTTCTCGTCCGCGCTCAACACGATCAGCAATGATGTCGCGAACTTGAACACGCCGGGATTCAAGGCCAGCGATGCGTACTTTCGTGATCTCGGTCCGCAGGAGCCGAATTTCGGCGACCTCGAGCCGCGCGATGGCGAAGGATCCCTGGGACAGGGCGTGGAAGTCGCCAAGGTTGTCCGGCAGTTCACGCAGGGCGACATCCAATCGACCGGCAACGCAACGGACCTTGCGATCAATGGAACCGGTTTCTTCGTCCTCCACCGCAATGGCCAGTACGTCTACACGCGTGCGGGACAGTTCACGTTCGATGATCAGGGACACCTGCTCGACTCGGTGACGGGCGCGTTCGTCCAGGCCATCGGCGCGGATGGCAAGCTTTCCGATCTGGTGGTCAATCGATTGCAAATCAATCCGCCGGTTCCGACGACGGCAGCGACGTTTACCGGAAACCTTTCGACAGGCAGCACGACGGCCAGTGTCAGTAGCATCAATGTTGTTGACGCGAGTGGTGCCAGTCAGACCTTGAGCCTGGCGTTCACCAACAACGCGATCACGTCGTCGAATGGCACTACGACGACGACGGGTGTGCCTGGCAGTTGGAAAGTGGTGGTGACCGATGCCAACGGCGCGCAAATCGCTTCAGGCGAAATCCGATTCAATGGCGATGGTACGCCGGAAACGGGATTCAACACGTTGTCGTTCACGCTTGCATCGAAGAGCGGACAGACCAGTACCATCGATCTGAATTTCGGCGACCCCAATACGCAGACCGGTACCACTTCGTTCTCGGGTGGGACCAGTTCGACGATTGCGCTGGGCACCGTCGACGGCACGCCGCTCGGCAAATTGACCGGGATTACGATCGACAGCGCCGGCCTGATTCAGCTGACGTTCTCCAACGGCAAGACCGGTACCGGTCAACAGCTTGCCATTGCGGGTTTCGCCAATCCCGACGAACTGGACGAAATCGGCAAGGCACTGTTCGCGATCCCGAAAGACAGTTCGCTGCAAGCGACCTACGGAAAGGCATCCGACAGCGGTAACGGAACCATTCAAGCCCAGAGCCTCGAACTTGCCAACGTTGACCTGTCCGCGGAGTTTTCCAAAATCATCATCCTGCAACGCGGCTATCAGGGCGCTTCGCAGATTCTCAACGTCTCCAGCAAGCTGCTGGAAGACCTCTACAACTCAGTGAACGGCAAATAAGTGATCGACGTCCGCGAATTCCGTCTATTGGGTCGTTCCGATCTCGACCACGTTCGCTCGAAACTCGAACGGGGTTTGGCGACATGGGCGGCGCGTTGGTTTCAAGGCAATGAAGCACCGGCCTTGGCGGAGCTGGATGTCTCGTGCGATGCGCTGCAAGCTGAAACCCGATGGCGGATTCTGCCGACCTCGGCGGGCGCCGTCTACGTGACGCTGCAGTCCAAAACGGCATCGAAGCTGCTCGGTCACTGGCTGGTCGGCGAGGGGGAACTCCAATCCGTGCGTGCCGGTACCGACGACGATTGGGGTGCGGACTTCGTTGCCGGCCTGCTGGAAGACCTCATGGCCGTTACTGCTGCCGCTCCGATCCAGCCATCATGGAAACCCAGCGACGGCGCAGATGGCGAGCTGCCCGCTGCCTACCGTGCTCGAACTTCGGGCGCGCTGTTCGCACTCGTCCGCTTCGGCGTCGAGCAAAGCTGGTTTGCGTTATCGCCCGAATATGTGAAGCATCTGCTTAAAGACGCGCCCAAAAGCCTGCCGAAAGCGCCTGGTAACCGGACTCCGGCCGGCGACGCCATCGTGTCCGTGCCCATGCGTCTGCGTGTCGGCGCGTGGATGGAAGACAGCCTGACGATCGATGCGCTGCATGGCCTCGCCGTCGGGGACGTGCTTGTGCTCGGACGCAAGGTCGATGAACCCTGGCCTGTGATCGCGCCGAATGGCGCAGCCATCGCGCAATGCTATCTGGGGCACCAGGGCGCTCAACAAGTCATCAAGCTGGCCAATGCACCGAAGGAGCCGAACCGGCATGTCAAATAGCGATAAGAAGTCCCCCGTCGAAACAGCCGAGATCAAGCAGGCCGCGTTGCCGTCGCTGGTTTCCGACGCAGCCGCGGGCGCGCCTCTGCTGCGCCGCCAGTACGAATTGATTCGAGACGTAAAAGTAAGATTATTCGCGCTGCTCGGCGAAGCGGAAATCACCGTCGGCAAATTATTCGATATGCGAGCTGGCGAAGTCCTGACGCTGGAGCGCCCGCTGAACGAACCTGTCGAGATCCAGCTCGACGGAAAGACGGTCGCGCGTGGCGAGATCGTCGTCGTAGGCGACAGCTTCGGCTTGCGCATTACGGAGACGCCCGAGCGGTGAAGCGGCGTCGCGTCAGCTGCCGATTGGTCGCGTCGATCGCGGCTGTGTTCCTCAGCGTGCTGCTCTGGCATGCGGCTGCGTCAGCTGACGCCGCGGCCGCACCAGCTCAGCAGGACGGTACGCGAGCGCCCGCTTTTCGGCCCGATACCGAGAGCGATGCACATCGCATCATAGTGGCGGCTTCGTTTCTGCTGCTGCTCGGGCTCGGTGGGGCGGGAACGGTTTTTTACGCGCGACGTGGCGGCCTTGTGCGTCTGAAGCTGGCCGTCGATGTTGCGCCGATGCGGGTGATCAGCGCACGCCGTGTCACGGCGCGGCTGACCCTGGTCAAAGTCCGCATCGACGATCAAAAAACGGTGGTGATCGCCGACAACGGATCGCATCTGCTGCTGGTCGCGGAGAACGTCCACGACACCGCGCAGGGTTCCACCGATGCTTAGGCGACGCGTCTGGTCAAGTGCGCGCTGGAGCTTGCCGCTGCTGCTTACGCTGATCTGGTTCGCCCCGAGCATCGCCGGCGCCGCCGACCTGAGCTTCCCCGGCGGCAGCATTACCTTGACCGGGCACAATGCTCAGCCACTGTCGGGGCCGGTCAAGATCGTCGTCCTGCTGACCGTCTTGAGCCTTGCGCCCGCACTTCTGATCGGCGTCACCGCGTTCACCCGCATCATCATCGTGCTGGCGATGTTGCGCCAAGCCATCGGCATGCAGTCGACGCCGCCGAATACCGTGCTGATCAGCCTCGGTCTCTTCCTCACGATATTCACGATGACGCCGGTTTTGCAGAAGATCGACGAAGTGGCGGTGCAGCCCTACCTCGACGGACACCTCTCCGAGAGTCAGGCCTTGCAGGCCGGCGAGAATCCATTAAAAAAATTCCTCATTGCGCAGACACGTGAAAAGGACATCGCGCTAATCCTCGAACTATCGCACACCGAAGTGCCGAGTTCGGCCGAGGAGATCGGCATATTCCAGCTGATCCCCAGCTTCATGCTGAGCGAGCTCAGAACGGGCTTCGAGATCGGTTTCGTGGTCTTTTTGCCGTTCATCATGATCGACATCATCGTCGCGAGCGTGTTGATGTCCTTGGGCATGATCATGGTTCCACCGTTGGCACTATCGCTGCCGTTGAAGATTTTGATGTTCGTGCTGATCGACGGATGGAGTTTGCTTGCGTCATCTTTGGTGCGCAGCTTTCAGGGTTGATGCAGTGCGGTGTAATCGATCGATGCGGCCGAACTTCGTGTGCGTAGCCGCCGCTCTAGGGCACTCCGATGCCTGATCCGGAGCGTCCTTCAAGCGATCCCGCCAGCGTCGATCCGATTGAAGCCGCCTGGTGGGCGTCCTGGCATACGCATGCAGATTCTGCTGCGCGCGGTGCACTCGTCGAACGCTATCTTCCGATGGTGCGCGCGATCGCACGAGCGGTTTACCGGACGACGAATCCGAACTACGTGGATATGCGCGATCTGCAGCAGTTGGGCAGTGTCGGCCTGCTCGAAGCGATATCGCGCTTTGAGTCCGGCCATGGCGTGACCTTCCAGCAATTCGCCGGGGCCAGGATCCGTGGCGCGATTCTGAACGGACTCCCGAATCTCTCCGAGCTGCACGCGCAGCAAGCGTTTCGTCGCCGCACCCGAAAGGAACGCGTCGAGTCGCTGAGGAGCATCGAAACCCACGACTCTCAGTCGGGTGCGTTCGCCGCGATGGTCGAGCTGACCCTGGGCTTGGCGATCGGATACATGCTCGAAGGCACGCATCTCTATACGGACGAAGAAGGCGAGCGATTCAACTACGCCGACTCGACCGACGTAGTTGCCGCTGCAGACTCGTTCAAGATGCTGCTCAAGGAGCTACCGGAAGGTCAGCGCAAGGTGGTCGAATACCATTATCGAGGCGGTCTCGATTTCACCGAGATCGCGCGGCTGATGGAACTCACGAAAGGGCGCATTTCACAACTGCACCGCTCGGCGTTGGAAGCCTTGCGCAAGGCGTACAAGAGCCGCGCAGGCGTCGATCTGCGGGCGTAACCAGCGGCTAAGGCAGACTGTCGTTTTGCAAGAATACGATCAACTGATCGAGCTCGTTCGACGTGCGCTCGTCGGCGGCAATCGTCTCCTCGACGTCGCGGATCATTAATCCGAATCGCGGATCGCGTGGCAGCTGTTCGCCGAGATCCCAAGCCAGGACCGACTCGAAAAAATTCTGCCGCGCCTGCTTGAGCTCGAGCTTCGAGCCCAAGTCATAGCGCTTGAGTTCGCGCCCCAGGCGTCGACGCAGATCCGTCAAGGTTTCGGCTTTTTCCGATTGAACAAGATCGTCCCCGGCATCGCTAGCGCTCGAAGCCTCCGTGCGCCGGGACTCGGCTTTCGAAGTCAACTGCTGCCGCAACGCGCTCAGCAACTCCGACATTCGATCGACGCGCGTCATCGCGGTCGCTCTGCAACGAACAGAGTGGCAAGACCCACTTTACGGTCCTTCCGAGTCCGCAGGATTCTTGTAGGTATCGAGCAGCAGGCGTGCGGACGCGTTGGTTGCGCTCTGACCTTCCGCGGCCTGCTTGTCCTGTTGCGTTTGACGGATGCGTTCACGAATTTTCGTCATCTCCCGATTCAATGAAGGGTTGGTCGTGTTCAACTGCAGGCCGCGGTCCAAGTCACGAATACAGCCAGCGGCATCGCCCTCCGATAAACGGAGCAGCCCGGATTTGAAGGCGACATAGCTGGCGGCATCGTCCAGTCCATCGAGCGCACTCCAGGCAATGCCGGCCTGCGTGACATCATTCCGGTACAGCAGATAAAGCAATCCGAGCTGAAAGTGCGCGATGGCCAACTGAGGATCGATGGCGACGGCGGCGATCATTTCCTCGATCGCGCGGTCCGTCATGCCCACCTCGGCATGCTCCGCGCCCAGCAAAAAAACCATTTTCGCGTTGTCGGGCTGAAGCGCGAGACCCCGTTTGAGTTTCTCGATCGCGTCATCATGGTGTCCGCGTTGAATGTCGAGCACCGCGAGATGCAGCAGTTCCTCGGTGTCGAACACTTCGGTCGGAATTTGCGGTTGCGCGGAGGCGGAGGTCATAGGCGTGCCGGTCGGGTGCTTCGTTTCAGGTCATCGTTAGCATGGTAGCGCACGCCTTGCTCGGCGCAGAAACACGGCCTCTTCGGGCGCGCGCAGCGAAATGGCGGACCCAACTAGTTGCCCGTGCGGACCAATTGTGTCTGGTAATGGCGGGTGTTGAAAGAGTCTTGCAAGGAAGCTCTATATCGTCCCGAGACGAGTTCACGATATTGCTAGCGTTTTGTTGCCGCAATTGCCGTTGGATGTGCGGCCGGAAACGGGTTTTCGGCCGCTGGCTCACCCCTCGATGCATCCGGTCTGATGAGCGGACTAAACAAAAACCCGAATAGTTTGGATAATAGTCATCGCCTAGAAGTCAGCAACGACGATCCGACGAAGCGGGATTGTTTCTTAAGTCTCCGCCGTCGAGGATATCCAAGTGCCTACACGGCCGGCCCGGACAAATCGCTAGCGGAACACCGGCGCACACTGACTGGGGCCAGGCAGTGTCGTTATAGACTGGAACCTTTCGCTGCACGCAATCCTCCGCTGCACCAGGGCGAATCTTGATGATCCCGGCACGAGAAGCAATCAAGCGCCTGCGTGAGGGCAATGCCCGCTTCGCAGCGGCGATACAGGATCGCGATCCGCTCGCCAGTCCGGAACGCCGCCGCGCGTTGATCCTGGATCAGGCACCGTTCGCCGCGATCCTCGGATGCTCGGACTCGCGCGTGCCGGTCGAGATAGTGTTCGATCAGGGGCTGGGCGATCTATTCGTCATCCGCGTCGCCGGCAACATCGTCGCGCCGTCGCAGATCGGCAGCGTCGAGTTCGCCGCGGAGCAGTTCGGCACGCGGCTCGTCGTCGTGCTGGGCCATTCGCGTTGCGGCGCCATTCAGGCCACGCTGCAGGAACTGCAGCGACCGACGGAAAGCCAGTCGCTGAATCTGAAGTCGATCGTCGATCGCGTGCGGCCCTCGGTGGAAGGCCTGCTGGCGACCGAGCTCAGGAACGACCCGGACGAACTGGTGCGCCAGGCCGTTCGCGCCAATATCCGCGCCTCGACCCACCAGCTGCGCCACGGCTCGCAAGTCATCGAGCAATTGATCCTGCACGACCGCCTGCTGGTGGTCGGCGCCGAATATTCTCTGGAGACCGGCGTCGTCGAATTCTTCGACTGAGCGAGGCCGCAACGCAGGCGGCGTTGCGACTTGCATGCCAAAATAAAAACCGCTCACACTTCCTGAACCCCACGAACCCTTAGGAAAAAATCATGGCCAAGAAAAACTCCAGCACGAAGGACGATCTGAAGCGTCTGCGCGAAGCACCGCTGATCACACCGACCGATCTCGGCGCGGGCGCTTCCAAGGACATCGCCGGCGGCATGAACGGGATCCTCGCCGATGTGTTTGCGCTCTATCTGAAGACGAAGAATTTTCACTGGCATATGAGCGGCCCGCATTTCCGCGACTATCACCTGCTGCTCGACGAGCAGGCCGACCAGATCTATGCGATGACCGACCCCATCGCCGAACGCATCCGCAAAGTCGGCGGGTCGACGCTGCGTTCGATCGGCCATATCGCACGTCTGCAGCGCATCACCGACAACGACGCCGACTACGTCGAGCCGCTCGACATGCTGGCCGAACTGCGCGAGGACAACCAGACCCTCGCCGCACGGTTCCGCGAAGTGCACGACGTCTGCGACGAGCACCGCGACATCGCCACCGCCAGCCTGATCGAGAACTGGATCGACGAAACCGAACGGCGCACCTGGTTCCTGTTCGAAGCCAGCCGCCGCGGCTACACCAACGGTCAGTGAGACCGCACGGGCTTTGGATGGTCAAAGCCCGTTGTAGTGCACCCGGCTCAGGCACAAACAACGCTTGCGCCAGCGCCCCCTGCAAGCAAGCTGCCTGCGCGAGCCGGGTTACAATGAACGGCGTGAGGGCGCAGCTCGCTTTACTGATCACCGCAAGACTGCCGCGCCGGCTTAGCTCAGTTGGTAGAGCACCTGATTTGTAATCAGGGGGTCACAGGTTCGATTCCTGTAGCCGGCACCAATTTGATGCTCCATCAGGCAACTCGAACATCCTGGAAAGGCTCTATCCGTAAGGGTTGAGGTTTTTCATGCCTGTAAGGCACCGGTATGCCACTCACTGATACCGCCGTTCGGAATGCAAAGCCGAAAGACAAGGCTTGTCAGCTGGCGATGGGAAGGGCTCCTACGTCCTAATCAAAGTCTTTCCCTCATTTGAGGTGCGGAGTTTTCTTCCACAATTATTGTATATACAATAAATAATGGATGTCAGCTTTGATCCTGCCAAGAGCGAGCGGAACGTCGAGATGCGCGGCATCCCGTTCAGCATGGCTGCAGAGTTCGATTGGTCGAGCGCCTTAGTGGTTGAAGATGTGCGCAAGGACTACGGCGAGCAGCGCTTGCAGGCGTTTGGATTTATCAATGCTCGGCTGCATGTTCTGGTGTTCACGCCGCGCGCCGGCAAGGTACATGTCATCAGTTTGCGGAAGGCCAACGCACGAGAGGTCAAACGGTATGAAGCGCAGAGTTAACGCGACACGAGCCACTGCCGAAAACCCGGAGTGGACCAAGGGCACATTCAAGAAGGCGCGGCCGGCATCGGACGTTTTGCCTGAGCTATTCGGCAAACAAACAACCAAGGCGATGCTGAAACCGCGCGGCCGGCCAAAGTCTGAACAAGCACGCGCATCGATTTCGCTGCGACTACCACAGGAAACATTGGCGCGCTGGAAAGCGACCGGACCGGGTTGGCAGACACGGATGGCGGAGACGCTGGCGAAAGTTATCGCCTGAGGAAACGGCCGCCGCAGCGAGCCGTCAACCGCGACGCCCGTTGATCAGCTGCCGGGATCGATAACCCCGGCAGCGTCGACGATCAAGTCAATTCAACCGCCGTGGTCGTGGTGCTCTTCATGATCGCGATGGTCGTCGTGATCATGCCTATCGTCGTGACCGTGGTCATGGTCGCCGCGATTGCCGTTGCCGTGGTGACGGTACGGTACATACTGCTGGTTGTACCATTCGTCGCGCACGAAGTAGACCTGCCGTCCGCAGGCGCCGTACTCCGCACAGTGACTGCGCCAGTTCTGTTCATAGCCGGGACGCACATGCAGGTAGATCGGTTGAGCATCGTAACCAGGCGCCTGCTGAATGATGACCGGGCGCTCGTAGACAAGCTGCGGCGGCGGTGCACCGCCGACGTCGATTTGTCCGAAAAAGCCAGGTTCGCCGACATTGACCGACACGCCGACTCCGGCGAACGCGGGAACAGAACAAGTGATTAAAGCCGCAGCTAGAAGTATTTTCTTCATGATGGGAGTATTCCTTTACTGTTGTAATTCGTGGATGAATCAGTGATGGACGCTACGCCTCACCGATGAATGCGACATGAACAGTGCTACAAAATCCGTAGAGAAGCTCTGAACAAGTCAGAATAATGTCGTCATGCCCACGAAGGTGGGCATCCAGTTCTCAGCGATCTCAATACTTTGAACGGAAACTAGATTCCCGCCTTCGCGGGAATGACAGCTTATGCAGAGGCTCCTTAGAGGCTTCGCTTTATTCGCGACGCATCAACTGAAAGAACCTTTGCGGGCAGTGTAAGTTCCGCGACGCGCAGAACAGGTCCGGATAATGAAGCCGCCTTTCGACCGCATTTCAAGCTGGGCCGGTGGCCACGACTTCGGGCGATTTGTATTCGCTTATGTTGGGCAGCGCACAGCGCTTTTTCTTCGAGCGTGATCGACTGCAGTGGCTAGGTCGTACTCGGGCTCCGCTGCGAGACGGCCCGCGCGGAGGATATTCAAATGCTCGGTGGTGGAATTCTAGGAACAATCTTGCTGGTCGTTCTGATCATCTTCGTCGTCAGGCGCCTGTAGGTCTGTCGTCGACAGACAACCGCAGATGGCGCGGGACTCTCTCCAAGAGCGCACATTGGGCAGAGCCGAAGCCGGTCATTGGAGTCGCTCATGAAGCTCGCTACTGTTTTAATCTTCGCCACTTTGCTGCCGCTGACGTCTTGCATCGTGCCCGATCACCGGCGCGACGAACCGCAGCGCGAACACCGCGATGATCACGACCATGACCATGACCATGATCGCGATCATTGCGATCACGACGGACATTGTGAGCACGAGCACTAGACCGCAGCACCGCCTGATGTTGCCATTAGGATTTACTGGCTGACGTCGTTTCCTGCAGTGCATTCATAAGCCCATACGATCGCGCGCTATGCGGGCGCAGGCGCTGTACTGCGTCTACGTATGCTAAAAGCCCGCTTCAAACGAACTAGCGAAAACATATTTGAGGCGTCTTGATTCGAGCCAGCGCGCTGGCCCGGGGTCACGCGATTGCAGCACGCGACGGCTATATTTCGTAACCTTTGCGTTTTCTTTTGCGAGCCTTCGTGAACGCCTCCGAAATCCGCCAAGCGATCGATGAGTTGTGGGATCGTCAGATCGTCCCGCAGTTGTTCGAGTACATCAAAATCCCCAACAAGTCGCCGATGTTCGATGCCGACTGGGCCAGCCACGGCTACATGGATCAAGCCGTGGCGCTGATGGAAACCTGGGCGCGCGCGCAGCCCATCGTCGGCATGCAGCTGGAAGTGGTGCGGCTGGCCGGCCGCACGCCGCTGATCTTCATCGATATCCCCGCTACGGGCGCGGCCTCCGGCGAAGATTGCGTGCTGCTCTACGGCCATCTCGACAAGCAGCCGGAGATGACTGGTTGGTCCGCGCATCTGGGTCCCTGGCAGCCGGTGCTGGAGGGCGACAGGCTCTACGGTCGCGGCGGCGCCGACGATGGCTATGCCTTGTTCGGCTCGCTCGCCGCGATCGTCGCATTGCAGCGGCAGGGCACTGCGCACGCACGCTGCGTGGTGTTGATCGAAGCCTGCGAAGAGTCCGGCAGCTACGACCTGCCGTACTACGTCGATCATCTCGCCGGCCGCATCGGCAAGCCCTCGCTGGTGGTGTGTCTGGATTCCGGCTGTGCCAATTACGAGCAGCTGTGGCTCACCACCAGCCTGCGCGGCCTGTCCGGCGGCAATCTCAGGGTGCAGGTGCTGATGGAGGGCGTGCATTCCGGCGCCGCCTCCGGCGTGGTGGCGTCGAGCTTCCGCATCCTGCGGCAGATTCTGTCGCGTCTGGAGGACGAGCGTACCGGCCGCATTCTGCCGCCGGAATTGCACGTCGAGATTCCGGCGCAGCGTATTGCGCAGGCGCGCGCGTCGACGACTGCGCTGGGCGAGGCGGTGTATGCCTGGTTTCCATTCGTCGATGGCATGCAGCCGATGGAACACGACCTCGCCGAGTTGGTGCTGAACCGTACCTGGCGTCCGGCCTTGTCGATCACCGGCGTCGACGGCATTCCGCCGCTATCCAACGCCGGCAACGTGCTGCGTCCGTACACGGCGGTGAAGCTGTCGCTGCGTCTGCCGCCGACGCTGGATGCCGGACTGACCGGCGTGTTCCTTAAGCAATTGCTGGAACACGATCCGCCGTACGGCGCCCACGTCAGCTTCGAAGTGGAAAAAGCCTCGGCCGGCTGGAACGCGCCGGAACTCTCGCCCTGGCTGGATGCATCGGTGGCGGCTGCCTCGCAGGAATTCTTCGGCCAGCCGCCGGCCTACATGGGCGAGGGCGGCACCATTCCGTTCATGGGCATGCTCGGCGAGAAATTTCCCGGCGCGCAGTTTCTGATCACCGGCGTGCTTGGGCCGGGCTCCAATGCGCACGGTCCGAACGAGTTCCTGCACATCCCCATGGGCAAGCGCGTCAGCGCCTGCGTCGCGCAGGTGCTGGCGGATCACTACCACGCCAGCGCGCAAGGTCTCACCACCGGGGTCGCCGCGAACCCGGCGCACGGCCAGCGCGGCGATCACGGCTGCTGTTGAATCACCGCCGAGGCGGGCCGGGCGCAGGCGCTCGCTTTAATACGAGCCGGTCGGTGCGGTCATCATCGAGGGCATCGGCAGCATCTTGCGGCGCTCTTTGTGCTTGTCTGTCGGCAGTGGTTCGGGTGCTGCGCCCAGTTCGATGCCGAGCGCGTTGAAGAAGATCTGGTAGAGCGCTGGGTTGTCGATGAGGCTGCTGTCGTCAGCACCTTCGGCGCCGGCATACAAAAGCAAGTGCACCTCTTGGCCGGTCGGGTCGTCGGGCGGCTGCCGCACTTCAAGCTGCGCCCGCACCGTGCGGGCCTCGTGGTCGGCCGCATAGTTGCGCAGCGACTTGCGGAAGCGCTCGTCGAGCTGGTCCTTGTGCGTCGGCGCCGTCGCTACATACTCGGCGCGGACCTGCGCCTGCGCATCGTCGCGCGTCGTTTCGAAGTTGAGATCACCGAGCGCACGGCTGGACGCGGCGAGCAGGCGATCCTGCGAGATCGACGTGTAGTGCTCGCGCTGGAACGCGTGGCGCGCCGCAATGCAGGCCGGCGAACCGCTGTCGGCGCATTCGCGCGCCTCACCATGCCGGATCTTGTCGTGGCTGGCGCAACTCGCCAGCAGTAGCGCCGTCAGGCACAGCAGGCCTGCGGCGATCGTCTTAAGCCGCACGTCGCAGCGCTGCCGTATCGCTGGCCTGCAACCAGAGGCGTGCGAGTGTCTCGACGCCGTCGGCGTCGTGCCGATCGAAGCGCGCAGTGTGCGGACTATCGAGATCGATCACGCCGATCAACTGGCCGGTCTGCACCAAGGGCACGACGATTTCGGAATTGGAGGCGACATCGCAGGCGATGTGCCCTGGGAATTGGTTCACGTCCTCGACGATCTGCGTACTGCGGCTACTCGCCGCGGTACCGCAGACCCCGCGTCCGAGTGCGATACGCACGCAGGCGATCTTGCCCTGAAACGGCCCCAACACCAGTTCGACGCCGTCGTACAGATAGAAGCCGGCCCAGTTCAAGTCGGTCAGGCCGTGCCAGAGCAGCGCGGCGAGATTGGCGGCATTGGCGATGGCGTTGCGCTCGCCGGCGAACAGCGCCTGCGCCTGCTCGGCGAGCAAGGCGTAAGCAGCCGCCTTGTCGCTCGTCGCACTCGGCTTGAGTTCGAACACGGCGCGGGCTTCAGACTTCAGGCTGCGGTGCGGCTTGCGGAATCCGTGGCGACAGCGGCTTCGGCGGCGCCGCTTCGCTCGCCACCATGTTCGCGCGCATTTTCTTCAGCTCTGCGGTGTCGTGGAAATCGCGGTATGGCGTCAGATCCAAGGTTTCCGGCACGCGCGTGAGATCCTCGTCGCCGATCACCTTGATGTACTGCTGCATGAAGTTGTCGTACGAGCGCCAGTCGATGCCTTCGGCGCGTACCGCGGCCTGTTCAGCGCGCAGCGCGATCTGATGCGACGTCAGGTAGTGCATGCCGAGCAATTGGATCAGCGATTTCTCCACCGCTTCGTGCACGATCAGGAAACGATCGGTCTGCACGCGCCGGCCTTTGTAGACGAAGCTCTTCGGCATGTGCCGGTCGATGAAGATGGTGTGGCCATCGAGGCTGTAGCCGGCCAGGTAGGGAATGTCGTAACCGCGTTCCAGATGCGCGCGTGCGCGGATCGAACGCACGGCGTGATCCATCATCGCATTGCTGATCTCCCAGTCGGCGACATGTCGATGATGCTTGCCGGATTTGCGTTCGACTCCACGTTTTTCGTACATGATGGCTTCCTTCTAAGCATGACGGGCTTGGCGCGCAAGCTAACCCATGCTCAAGCTTGCCGGCAATCACCCAAGGAGCGCGAAGTCAGCGGGCGAGTGCGACACCGACGCCAATACGGAACTGCGAGTGGTTGTAGTTCAACAGATCTTCGCCGTAACCCTGGAACAGATAGATCATCCAGAAGAAGCTCGGGTCGTTCTTGTTGTTCGGAATGGTGTAGGTCAGGTTGGCGCTGGCGTGCCCGGTGGCCGGATTCCAGCGCAGCATCAGCGACGCCAGCTGCTTGCCGAACATCTGCTGTTCGTAGTGCAGTTCGCTATAGCCGTAAAAGCTGCCGATATCGGGATTGTCGTCGCGGTCGGGGTCGGTGCGCGGCTTGCTTTTGTCCTCCGGCAGCCGCCACCACCATTTCCAATAGATGATGTGTTCGCCGGCGGCTTGGAACGGCGCGAAGTAGATGCGGTTCCAGCTGCGCGAATCCGGCAGGTCTTTGCCGTTGGATTCGTGCTCGAAACCGAAATCGGCACCGAGGTGATACCAGCGTTCGCGGTCGGCCGGAATGAAGCGATAGAACAGCTCGGGGTTGTAGTCGGTCTCGCGGAACGGCGTCGAACGTTTCTGGTTGTAGGCCTGCCAGAACGATTTCTGCGTATAGCCCACATACAGCGGAATGCCGAACAGGCGCTGCTTCAGGCTGATCTGGAACATCAACTCGGTTTTCTTGCCGTGATACTCCTCGCTGTAGGTTGCCGGCAGCACGTACATCGGTTTGTGCAGCGACAGCCCGGAGCCGGCGCTGATCACCGAGTACGCATCCGGGTCGGCTTCGAACGCGCCGCGTTTGCGCGCAACGCTGGGCGTCATCGGATCGACCGGCGTCGCGGCTGCAGTGGTGGTGATCGCTTCGGTGGGCACCATAGGCGCGGTCTGCGTTATCGGCGCGCCCGGTGCGGTCACCGCTGCCGGGACATCGCCGGTGACCGGAACCTCGGCCTGTTTGGCCGGCGTATCCGCATCCACCGCACGCGGCTGTGCAGCGCCTGCTGCGAAAGTCACTGGAGCCGCATTGGTTTGCGCCGCGGCCTGGGCGCAAAGCAAAAATCCGCAAGCGCAGGCTAAGATGATCGCAAGCCGTTGCATGTTGAGCATCGCTCCCCCATAGACAGATATGAACGATAGCGGAAAAGTGATCGAGCAATGCTGCAGGCGCAGTCTCCTTTAAATTTACTGGCGCGCAAATGCTGATCGACGTAGTGCTGTTTCTCGCCGCCGCGGTCGTTGCCGTGCCGCTGTTCAAGCGCGCCGGCCTCGGCGCAGTGCTCGGCTATCTGGCCGGCGGCATGGTGATCGGACCCTGGGGCGCGGGGCTGATCACCCAGGTCGACGAGATTCTGGATTTTTCCGAATTCGGCGTCGTGCTGCTGCTGTTCGTGATCGGACTCGAGTTGCAGCTGAGCCGCTTGTGGCGTCTGCGCAAGCAGGTCTTCGGACTCGGCGGTGCGCAGGTGCTGTTGAGCACCGTGGTGCTGGCGGGGTTTGCGTTCAGCCTGCACCTGGGTTGGGCTGCCGCAGTGGTGGCCGCCTTCGGGCTGTCGATGTCGTCGACCGCGTTCGTGCTGCAGATGCTCGGCGAGCGCAAGGAACTGGCCGATCGCCACGGCCGCGCCGCGTTTGCGATTCTGCTGTTTCAGGATCTGTCGGTGATTCCGTTCCTCGCGCTGCTGCCCTTGCTGGGTGCGCATGCCGCCGTGGTCGCGGGCAGCAGCGCCTGGGCCGGGGCGGCGAAAGCACTGGCTGCGCTGGCAGTGGTGGTGGCCGGCGGCCGCTATCTGCTGCGTCCGATTTTCCGCGTGCTGGCGTCGGCGCAGGTGCCGGAGATTTTCACCGCCGCGGCGTTGCTGACGGTCACCGCGACGGCACTGGCGATGTCGGCGGTCGGACTGTCGATGTCGCTCGGCGCGTTCCTCGCCGGCGTGCTGCTGGCCGATTCCGAATATCGCCACGAACTGCAAGCCGACATCGAGCCGTTCAAGGGTCTGCTGCTCGGGCTGTTCTTCATGGCGGTCGGCATGTCGGCCGATCTCGGCCTGCTGGCGCGTGAGCCGCTGACGGTGCTGGCGATCGTCGCGGTGCTGATCGTGGTGAAGGCGGCGATTCTGTATGGCGTCGGCCGCGTCGACGGACTGCCGAACAGCTCCGCGCTGCGGCTCGGGTTTGCGATGTCGCAGGGTGGGGAATTCGCCTTCGTGCTGTTCGGTGTCGCCGTCGGTGCCGGCGTCATCGACAGTCATCTGCGCGATCTGCTGGTGGTCGCGGTCACCGCATCGATGATCGCCACGCCGCCGCTGTATCTGCTGCTGACGCGCGTGCTCGGTACCGATGATGTCGCGCCGCGGCCCTACGACGAAATCAATGTGCCGGACAACGACGTCATCATCGCCGGCTTCGGTCCGTTCGGGCAGATCTTCGGCCGCATGCTGCGGGTGAAAAAAATTCCGTTCACGGTGCTGGAGAAGAACTGGCAGCACGTCGACTTCGTACGCCAGTTCGGCAACCGCGTTTTCTACAGCGATGCCGGCCGCGTCGAAGTGCTGCGTGCCGCCGGTGCGGCCAATGCGCGCTTCTTTGTGCTGGCGATCGCCAATCTGGAAGAAAGCCTGCGCATCGCCGAAACGGTGCGGCGCAATTTCCCGCATCTGCGCGTGTTCGCCGTATCGGCCGACCGCATTCATACGCTGAAGCTGATGGACCTCGGCGTCAGCGACGTCGTCCGTCGCGCGTTCTATTCAAGCCTGAAAATGACCGGTAACCTGTTGCGCGCGCTGGGCGAATCCGACGAGCAGGTGGAACGCGATATCGAACGCTTCCGCCAGCACGATCACGACACCTTGCTGAAGCAGTACGCGGTGCATCGCGACGAAGCGCAACTGATGCAGACCGCGCGCGAATCGGCGCGCGAACTGCAACAGCTGTTTGAAGAAGACCTGGTCAGCGAGCAGGCGAAAAAGGCTTAGGGAATCTCTGCATAAATCAAAATCGTGTCGTCATGCCCACGAAGGTGGGCATCCAGTTCTCAGCGATCTCAATACTTTGAACGGAAACTAGATTCCCGCCTTCGCGGGAATGACAGCTTCTTCAGAGGTTCCTTAGCCGATGCGATTGCCGACACGCGGCCAAAAAAAAGGCCGCAAGAACGTGAGTTCGTCGCGGCCCAAGGCTCAGGGTTCGGTGGCTGCAGCAGCTCTTGTGTCGGGGCCGCTGCGTCAAATTCGGTTGCTGCCTTTGCTGGAAGTTTGCTTCCGTGGACGCAGTACACCGCATCCGGGCCGGCGTGTGGGGGCCAAGCCGACAACCGGACGACAAAGCGGCGATCAACGGAATGCGCTCTCAGGTCGCCGCCGTCAACGGCAGCAATTGGCAGATGAACGGTAGGCCGATGCGCCGGTGCTTAGGTCCTTGACGGCGGTGACAGAGATTGCCGCTCTTGCATAATGGCCGCATGCGGAAGCCCGCTGGACCTGGATCGCTATGAGCTTGATTCTGCCGCAGATGCTGGTCGCGCTGGTGGCCCTTGGCATGGCCCTGGCGTTCGTGCTGGCGGACCGCAGCGCGCCGACCTCGCGCGCGCTCGGCGCAGCGCTCGGCTTTCTCGGCCTGTCGATCATTCTGAATGCGGTGTCGTTCAGTCATGCGACACCGTCGTCGCCGGTTTCCGGCTGGCTGGCCTTGCCCGAGGCGGCATCGCTGATCGCATTTCTCGAATGGTCTTTGCGCGTGCGCCGCACGCTGCCGGCGCGCGCGCTGGATACCCGCTTCGGCGACTACATGCTGCGCGCCGGGCAGGGCGCCGGTCTGTTGTACGCACTGCTGTCGCTGCTGTTTCCGCGGGTGCGCAGCGAAGACTTTCTGTTTGCGTTGAACAGCACCGCCGCGCTGCAGCGGCCTGGCTTCTGGCTGTTCGCCGCGCCGATTCTGCTGGCGTCGCTGACCGGTCTGCTCGCCACCGCCTTATTGCTCAACCGCCGCCCCGATCGCGCCGAGCGGATTCGCGTGCTGGCGCTGGTGGCGGCGTCGCCGTTCCTGTTGTCCGGCTTCGTGCTGCGGGTCGAGTTGGCGTCGCTCAGCGTGATGATCGGCGAGATGATTTTCCTGGTCGGTTCGATGCAGTACTACGTGCTGCAAGGTCAGCGCGGACAGTTCATGTCGCGCTTCCTGTCGAGCCAGGTCGCCGAGCTGGTGCGCGAGCGTGGGCTCGAAGGCGCGATGCAGCAGAACTTCCTCGAGATCACCGCGGTGGTCAGCGATCTGCGCGGCTTCACCGCGTACGCGCAGGCCCACCCGAGTTCGCGCGTGATCGAAGTGCTGCGCGATTACTACGACGCCGCCGGCCAGGTTGTCGCCGACTATGGCGGCACCATCAAGGATTTCGCCGGCGACGGCATCCTGGTGCTGGTCGGTGCGCCGATTCCGATGCCGAATCACGCCTCGGTCGGCCTCGCCATCGCGCGGCGCCTGCGCGATACCGCGCGCGAAGTCACCGAGCGCTGGAGCAGCCCCGGGCACCGGCTCGGCATCGGCCTGGGCGTGGCCAGCGGCTTCGTCACCGTCGGCGTCATCGGCTCGGCCTCGCGGCTCGAATACACCGCGGTCGGGCCGGCGGTGAATCTGGCCTCGCGCCTGTGCGAGCACGCTGGCGACGGCGAGATCCTGGTCGACGCGCGCACGCGCGAGCTGGCAGTCGATGAATTGTTGGAGCTGCGTCCGCCGATCGCAGTGAAAGGCTTCGCCGATCGGGTTGCACTGTTTGCACTGCCGCCGAGCAATGCCGAACCTGCGCGCGCTGCGGCGGTCGATGCCAACAGCGCGCGGCCTTCGCTGATCGCGCCGGGCTAGAGTCTTCGTAGTCGCCGGTGTATCAGTCGGCGTCATCCGCGCGCACCGCGACATGAACGCGGCCGTCGGCTGCGCTCCAGGCGCGATACATCGCGTTCGAATTGAACGGCAGTTGCAAGCTGCCGTCGCGGGCGATCGCGATGCAGCCGCCGCGGCCGCCGTAGCCCTGCACGCTGGCGAGCGCTTCGCTGCAGGCGCGCTGCAGATCCCAATCGTGCCAGGCCATGCGTGCATGGATCGCTTGCGCGAAGCCGGCCTTGATGAAGGCTTCGCCGGTGCCGGTGCAGGAGATCGCACAACTGCGATCGTCGGCGAAGGTGCCGACGCCGATCAGCGGCGTGTCGCCGATGCGCCCCGGCAATTTGTTGGTGAGTCCACCGGTGGAAGTGGCGGCGGCGAGCCGGCCATAGGCATCGCGCGCGACCGCGCCGACGGTGCCGAAGCCGCCACCGCTATCGCTGCTCACCGCCGCGGCATCAGCGCCAGTGTCGTGATCCAGCGAGATCGCGCCGCGCCGCCGCGCGTGCTCAAGCTGCTGCAGGCGCAGCGGCGTGATGAAGTACGCCGGCTCGACCATCGTCAGGCCCAGCGCGCGCGCCAGCTGTTCGGCGCCGCTGCCGCAGAACAGCACGTGCGGGGTCTGTTCCATCACCGCGCGCGCCAGCCGCACCGGGCTTTGCACGCGCGACACCGAGGCGACCGCGCCGCAGCCGCGATCCGCACCGCGCATCACCGCGGCGTCGAGTTCCGGCTGGCCGTCGCGATTCAGCACCGCGCCGATGCCGGCGTTGAACAGCGGGCATTGCTCGAGCCGTTCGACCGCCAGCGTCACCGCGTCGAGTGCAGCGACCCCGCGGCGCAGCTCGGCACACACGTCCTCGGCGATCTGGCGCAGCGCGTGACGTGACTGGCGCATCAAGTCATTGTCGCCGTCGGCAAGGTCGCCGGCGCCGCCATGCAGTGCGAGTCGGATCAGGCTGGGATCTGGGTTTGCAGTTTGGATCATGCCGGCAATCTATTGATCCGGCCGCCGAATGTCCAAATTGCCGGGACCATCAATATGATCGAGGTCGCCGCGCGGCGCTGGGCGATCCGCTAAGATTTCCTCCGGTTTCGGCTGCCGATCGCAGCCGCTGAATTGACGCGGCAATCCGCCAAGGGAGTGTTCCATGCGCCTTTCGATTTCGATGTTCCGTCTGCCCGTCGTCGCCGTGCTGCTGTGGCTGGCCGCTTGCACTAGCACCGCCACCGTGGTCAGCAATCCCAACGGGCCGACCATTTCGCAGGCGCGCGCGGAAGCCTACAACGGGCCGAAATATCGCATCGCCATCAGCGCCTTCGACTATGCCGCCGCGGGACGCAGCGGCATCGGCGGCGGCATGGCCGACATGCTGGCCGATGCGCTGGTCAACACCAATCGCTTCATCGTGCTGGAGCGTGAGCATCTGAACGAAGTCACGCAGGAACAGGATCTCGCCAATAGCGGCCGCTTCCGCAAGGACACCGCGGCACCGATCGGCCAGCTCGAAGGCGCGCAGCTGCTGATTCGCGGCACCGTCACCGCGTTCGAGGAACACTGCAGCGGCGGTTCGATCATCATCTATTCCGGCAATCAGGCTTGCGTGACGATCAACCTGCGCATCCTCGATGCGGCCAGCGGTCGCGTGGTCAACGCCACCACCGTCAACGGTACTTCGGCCAGCAACAGCGTCGGCATCATCTTTACGCCGGGCACGCTGCCGGTCGGCCTCGGCGCGTACAGCAAGACGCCGATGGAACAGGCGATCCGCAACTGCATCGAGACCGCAGTCAATTACATCGTCAGCAATAAGCTCGGCTAGCGGCTGACGATACGTTCCCGTGGCAAGGGGTTCTAGCGCCGCTGCTTGGCGCGCGGTTGGGCTGGCGATGCTGGCGCTGTGCGTGGCCGCGTGCAGCGGCACGCAGGTCACCAAGGGCGCCGGCGGACAGACCATCACGCAGGCGCGTGCCGAGGCGGCCAACGGCATCAAGTACCGCGTCGCGGTCGGTCAGATCATCGACAAGACCGATCCGCTGAAGCCGCAGTCGATTCCCAAGCAGCTCGTCATCATCAACGCCGACAAGCCGCAGGATCAGCAGCTCAACGCCGACAGCATCACCCACGGCATCCGCGACATGATCACCACCGAGCTGTTCGACACCGGACAGTTCATCGTGCTGGAGCGGCAGAATCTCGACGACGCCACCAGCGAGCAGGAATTCTCGCAGTCGGCGCGCGTCGGCGATGCGACGCGCATTCCGCTCGGCCAGTTGGAAGGTGCTGAGCTGCTGGTGGTCGGCGCGATCACCGCGTTCGACGCCGGCGTCGGCAAGGAAGGCGGCGCCATTCCGATCCCGATTCCGCTGGGCAGTTTCAGCAACGGTGCAGCGATCCTCAATCTCAGTTTCAAGCGCGGCTTTGTCGCGATGGAACTGCGCGTGATCGACGTCGCGACCGGCCGCATCCTGGCGTCGGAAGGCGTCGAGGGCAAGAACACCAAGTACGGCCTCAAGCTCGCCGGCCTCGCCGGCGGCAATTTCGGCTACATCCCGCTGCCGGGCAATCTGGTCGGCTTCTTCAAGAACACGCCGGTCGAAGAAGCGCTGCAAAAAATGGTGGCGGCGGCGATCGGCAAGATTGCAGCACAACATCCGAGCAAGGAACCGGTTGGCGTGGCGCCGCCGCTTGCAATGCCGGTGGCGACTTCGCCGGCGCCCGTCGCAGCGAAGCCGAAGCCCTGAGGCGCCTTCAATACTTGTTCAGTATTTGATCGAGCAGCCGTAAGACTGGGTGAGCGCCGTCGTCACCGGCTTGCCGGCAAGCGTCGCTTCGAGCGCGACTTTCACGTACGGCTGCGCCTTGGCGATGTCGTCGGGATCGCTGCTGGCAATGCTGTCGATCGCGCCGGCATACACCAGCTTGCCGTCGGCGTCGATGACAAACATGTCCGGCGTGGTCTTGGCGTCGTAGCGATGGCCGAGCTGACCTTTCGGATCGAGCAGCACTGCAGTCGGTGCCGCACCGCGTGTCTGCGTGAGCTGATTGGCGCGTGCGCCGTCGGCATAGCCCTGGCCGCCGGCTGCGGACGAAATCACCGACAGCCAGACCACGCCCTTGGCGGTGAATTCCTTCTGCAGCGCCTGCATGTTGCCGCGCGTGTAGTAGTGCTGCACGAACGGACAGCCGTCGTTGGTCCATTCCAGCACGACGATCTTGCCCTTGAAATCGGCCAGCGAAACGGTTTTGCCGTTGCTGTCGGTCGCGCTGAAGGTCGGTGCCGGCTGGCCGACTTTCGGCGCGTCGGCGAACGCCAGCGCGCTGGTCGCGGTCAGCAGCAGCGCGCTGGCGAATCCACGTAATGACAGTTGCTTGCTCATGAGTCGTCTCCTGCCTTGGCCTGCAATCGGACGCGTGCTACTTCAAGGCATCGATGACGATGCCGGGTGTCAATAGCTGCGGCAACACTTTCGGCTCGCCGCCTTTCACATAGACCAGATACAGCGGTACGCCGGAGCGGCCGAACTGCGTTAGCAGCTGCGTGATCGCCGGATCGTTGCGTGTCCAGTCGCCTTCGAGCCAAGTCACGTCATCGGCGGCGAACGCCTGCGTCACCGCAGACGAAGCCAGTGCGACGCGCTCGTTGACCTTGCAGGTGATGCACCAGTCGGCGGTGAAGTTGACGAATACGGTCTTGCCCTGCGCGCGCAAATCCGCGACTTTCTGTTCCGACCAGGGTTCGTGCGCGGCGGCGGCACTCGCGGCACGCGCATCGGTCGCGCTGCCTGCGGCGTGTAGCCGGATCTGCGGTGCGGCCAGCAGTGCGATCGCCAGCACCACGCTCGCTGCTTTGATTGTTGTAGCAAACCAGCCTTGGCGATGCCACAGCCACAGCGCCAGCGCGATCAATGTCAAACCAAGCATCGCGATGGTCATGCCGTCGCGATCGGTGAGTCCGCCGAGCACCCACAGCAGGCCAATCACGGTCAGATACAGCGGAAACGCCATCAGCTGCTTGAAGGTTTCCATCCACGCGCCCGGCCGCGGCAGGAAGGCGCCGAGACGCGGGAAGAAACCGATCAGCAGGAACGGCAGCGCCAGACCCAGGCCCAGCGCCAAGAACACCGCGATCGCGATCGCTGCTGGTTGTGCCAGCGCGTAGCCCAGCGCGGTGCCCATGAACGGCGCCGTGCAGGGACTCGCTACTGCAACCGCCAGCACGCCGGTGAAGAACGAGCCGCGGAAACCGCTGTCGGTGGTCAGCGACTGGCCCACGCCCATTAGGCGGGTGCCGAAATTGACGACGCCGGACATCGACAGCCCCATCGCGAAAAACAGATAGGCGAGCCCGGCGACAAACGCGGGCTGCTGCAACTGGAACCCCCAGCCGACCGCCTCGCCGCTGCTGCGCAGCAACAGCAGCAGGCCGGCCAGCCCGGCGAACGTCAGCATCACGCCGCTGGTGTAGGCGAGCGCATGGCCGCGCTGCACGCGCGGTACTTTGCCGCGCCCTTCGAGCACGCTGATCGCCTTGATCGACAGCATCGGGAACACGCAGGGCATCAGATTCAGGATCAAGCCGCCGAGCACGGCGAACAGCAGAATCAGCGGCAGTCCGCCGCGCGGTGCCGGTACTTCGGCCATCGCTATCGCTGTGGGCCTGGCTGCTGACAACGGCACCGGCGTCACGCTGCCGGGCGTGGCGTGCAGTTCCCAGGCCTTGGTGGCGTCGCCGTCGTGCACCACCAGCACGCCGTCGACCTGCTCGGGGGCCTTGACGAAAGCGTCGCTGAGTTTTTGCGACAGCCGCAGACCATGCTCGGCCTGATTGGCGAGCCGCGGCGGCGCCGAATGGTTCAGCAGATCGCTGGCATACGGGAAGAACTCGATCGCGCCGCCGGCCGACAGATGCGCGCCGCTGATGCCGAGCGAGAAATCGTCGTTCTGTGCGGCGAAATGCACCGACCAATCCGCTGGTGCCGGCTGCGGCAACTGCTTGCGCGCCTTGGCGAAGGCGTCGCGCCATTTCGGATCGATCGCCGGCGCATCATCCTGCGCGCGCGGCAGTGTCAGACTCAGTTGCGCACTGCCGGGAATGCAGACGTCTTTGCACACCAGCCAGTGCGCCTTGCCTTTGATCTCGAAGCGCTCACCCTGGGTGCTGCTGCCGACATGCAGCAGCACCGGCAGCAGCGTCTCTTCGCCATAACCATAGTTGACGATGTCGCCGAGCCGCGTGAGTTGCGGATACGGCCATTGCAATTCGCCCGTGCTGAGGTCCGGCGGCAGCTGCCAGTCGATGCCGGTCGGCAGACCGGAATCGCCCGGATTGCGCCAGTAGACATGCCAGCCGTCTTCGGGCTTGATACGCAGCGCCAGCCAGTTGTCGGCGTCGACCGCGAGCGCGCTGGTTTCGGCCACCAGTTCGGCTTCCAGGTGATCGCTCGCCACCGGCTCGGCGAGCGCGGCAAGCGGCAGCGCGAGCGCCAAGGCGAACAGTGCGGAGTGGGTGATGCGAGGCATGCTTGAAGGCTCGAAGGCAAAAAATATGGCACAGAGTGTAATGGCCCCGAGTCTAGCGGGTGCGTCTGTGCGATTCGCGCCCAATAAGCTGGCGTTAACACTGGCGCTGACGATGCTGACGGCGCTGTCGCTGTTCAGCGCTCCGCGCGTGCAGGCCAGCGATACGCTGCGCTGCGGCTCGCGGCTGGTCAGCGTCGAGGCGATCGCCGCCGAGGTCGCCGCCACCTGCGGCGAACCGGCCTATCGCGATCAGTGGTTCTTTACGCAGCCTGCGTACGGCGGTTATGCCGCCGACGTCGAGGTCTGGTACTACAACTTCGGTCCGAGTCGCCTGCTGCAGGTGCTCAAGTTCCGCAACGATAGGCTGATCGACGTGCAGACCGACGGCTATGGTTTCTACGGCTCCGGCGACGGCCGCTGCGCCGCCTCCGCGATCGTCACCGGCATGTCGAAATACCGCCTGCTGGCCGAATGTGGCGAACCTGCCAGCAAACGCGCCGAAAATGTGTTGCAGGGCCTGCCGATCCAGCGCAATGGCCGCAACTACGCGTATCCCGGCTTCAACCCGGTGCAGCCGGTCTATCTCGAGCACTGGGTCTACAACTTCGGTTCAAGCCAGCTGCTGCGCGAGGTGACGCTGCAGAACGGCCGCGTCAGCGACGTCGAAAGCACCGACCGCGGCTTCGATACGCCGTAGCGATGCATTTTGCCAACGGCCTTTGGCTATAAGCATAGAACGCGAAGTGTCGGGGTCTATGGTTAAACTCGTCAGCTATAAGCCCGGGTCGATAACCGGGCGCCGTCACCGGGATCGCAGCGCTGGCGCCGTCGCGCCGATCGCTGCGAACCGCTAACAGTCAAGGGAGTTTTTGCGCATGGCCGCCAGCCAACGTCGCGGTTTCACCGTGTTCATGACCGGCCTCTCCGGCGCCGGCAAGTCGACGCTATCGGAGCGCCTGCGCGAAGTCATCGAGAGCGAACATCAGCGCGCGGTAACGCTGCTCGACGGCGACATCGTGCGCGAGATGCTGTCGAGCGGCCTGACTTTCTCGCGCGCCGACCGCGAGCTCAACCTGCGCCGCATCGGCTACGTCGCCGGCGAAGTCACGCGGCACGGCGGCATCTGCATCTGCGCGGCGATCGCGCCGTTTCGCAGCGCACGCGAAGAAGCGCGTGCGCGCATCAGCCCGCTCGGCGGCTTCTACGAGGTCTACATCTCCACACCGCTGGCGGTGTGCGAAACGCGCGATCCCAAAGGGCTCTACCGCAAGGCGCGCCGCGGCGAGATCAAGGGCTTCACCGGCATCGACGATCCGTTCGAAGCACCCGAGCATCCGGACCTGTACCTCGACACCAGCAAGATCATGGTCGACGACGGCGTGCGGCGCATCGTCGCGCTGCCGCAGAAAGATCAGTTGCTGTAAGCGGAGTGGGGGCGGTGCGCCCAAATTCCTTGACCGATCGCACATTGACCTGAACGAAGCGATCGCTGGCAACCGCGACGGCGAGCTACCTCGTCTCGGTTGTCAGCACTTCCTGGAACTGCCCTTGCGCGCCGGGTACCGATCGTTGGATTGGCGAAGCCATCAAACGTGCGCCGTCGCCACCGTTCGCCTATCGCGAGTGGGGACAAGCCAAGCTCGTGCGTGGCGATGATGCGATTAAGGGCTTCGCCGGCGTTGACGATCCGTTCGAGAGGCAGTGACCTGAATGTATTTGCTCCGTTAACTCGAAGCTTCGATACTTAGAAGCGCGAATCAGGTAGTTATGGCGGAAGCTTTATTCTGCAGTGTTTCAAAGCTAATAGGGGCATTGTACAAATTAAGCAACTGCGTACGTTCAGCGCGCAGCAGAGAACGCATCGGCGTCGACATATAAACCTTCGTTTTCAACTCTGCGTCTGTTAATCCGTTGGTGGAAAGCACTATGCGATTAACTATATCTAGTGCTTCCTGCGGTAACGTTGATTGCTGAGCTGTCTCGAAAAGGCCTCGCTGTGAAAGTTGCAATATTGGATGTGTACTTGGTCCCTCCACAATCAACGCGGATAGCGCCTTCCTAAGCTTTGCGAGGTGGAGGTCAGTGCAATAGGGACCGTCTTTCTGCCGAATAAAAAATGCATTGGTCAACGAGTGTCCAACAGTAGACCAAGCTTGCCATTCAACTAAGAAAACTAGCTTGTGCAACGCGAAGTAACTTACAGAACCCTTGGCGGATATGAGTGCATGTGCGAGGGCTGCAACCTTGCTGCGAGTATGACCTGTAACACGGCGACGGCCAGCCGATATTCGATTCAGCTGTTCAGTAACAAATTGATAGTCTGACCGCTGATTGGCCATGCTGCGATGAATCATTGCTCGGCTACCAGGATGATAGAGCGGAATTAATATCCTTCCGTTCCAATTATTAGAAGTGCGTACCCCGGTCGATACATCAAGACCATGCGGAGCGATTTGAGCGACCGCATTCAAAGCTACTGCACCAAGCGTCACAACTATCTTTGGGTTGACGAGTTCGATTTGTTCCCGAAGATAGGATGAACAGTTCTGAATTTCTACCTTGGTAGGCGTCGAGTTATTGCCATCAATGTCTTTGGGATTGCAAAGTGCGGCATTCGTCACAAAGATGCGCGATCGATCCAGTCCAGAAAATTCTAGGAGGTCTTCGAAATTGTGGCCGGCTTTGTCGCCATGAAAAGGAATCTCGGATGCATCAGCGCCTAGTCGTCCAGGTGCCTCGCCAATAAACATTATTGGTGCATTTAATGGCCCGGCGGCTCTAGACAGAACCCTCGCGCTTTCGTCCATTCGTGGACACCGAGTACAAAATCGAACTTTGCTGCAAAGCTCGTCAAAGTGGTGCGAGTTAGTCATCATTGCTGTCAAAGTCTTGCCAATTGCCGCTGTGTCGAAAGAGCCACATCGAAATAAGCGTGAATTGAGAGGCAGGTAACGGAAGAGGCAATTCGGCCTGTCTCAGAACAGACAAACGTGAGAAGTCGATTTAGGCCAAAAAAATTACCGAGCGCCTTATTGCAATAGTCATGATTTCTGTAGACCGCTGTTAACGACATTGTCCTACGGGTTGGACAATTAAATTGGACATACTGCAGGCAGGGACCACCGCGAGGGCGCAAATTATCTGTTTCGGCTGAAGATGCATGCATCAGAAATGCGGCCCGATGTGATCCTGGCCAATTTTGGTGTGCCCGAATGACATTCTCCAACTGATTGACGTTGCTATCTCCGAAATCGATGAAGCGACCAAAATAGGTGCCCCATGATTTAGTGTGCCCGCGTGCATGTGCTCGGTGGTAGCGGTCGTAAAACGATGCTCGATCGGCGCTATTTTCCCACGTGCGCATGGGAAATATCGTATTAGCTACGTCGCCAATTCGATCAAGTTTCGAACTAACTGTCGAAGGATCGAAGTCATACATGAGCGATTCGTCAACGTGATCGCTCTTAAACTTTACCAGCACGTTATATGCTTCTTTGTGTGAATCCAATAAATGTCGTGACGTCGCTCGCCAAGCTTCAATTGGTGATTCAGCCTTAAAGATCATTGCTGGTGCCCGCCCCACTTTTGTAGGTGAGCGTGCGTGCGGTGAGATCAACGGTTACCTCGCCACCTTTGTTGCGGTTGAGTAATCGAAAAACTCGGTAGCCGGTAAGTATTGCGTACTCCCACTCGCCTAACGAAGCCTCTGCGACTTCCAAGCCTGCAACGAGGCGAGCAATTAATGAGAGGTGTTCAGAGTCGATTCGGCCAACGCCATCGAGATTGTTGTGTTTATCGGCATATTGGAAAACTAGTGCGGAAATCCCTTCCTCAATCACGCTCGCTCTGCCCCCGTCCTCGATTTCGTCAACGCTTGCATCGCTCCGTCGCTTACAGCCCAAGAGCTTCCGCGTTACCGGGGACCATCCAAGTACGGCCGCATAGGCCAGATGAAAAATATCGTGAAATCTGTATCCATCCTCAAAATAAGAATTATCAGTGAGACTGGCGCCGCACGGTTTGCCATCTCTAGTTAGCTGTACGCGATTGCGGCCATTCTTTTGCGTCTCAGAAAAAGTCACCGTGAAGCGGCGTGGTATCTGTTCGGAGGCGGGGCTCGCAGCGTCGAGCAGTGGGCGAACTCCACTGCTAGTCGATTGGGCCTTCCAGCGCGCCTTGGTTTTCGTCAGATTTTTTTGAGCTACGTCCTCCAGGCTGAGCCCCAGTTTCGAACACAGGGTTGACGCGTACCACAAAATATCCCCCAACTCTTCCGCACATTGCTCGGGATACAGTGTATAGCTGTCGCCATCTCGCAATCGCTTCTTGAACTGCGTGGCTAAATCACCGGACTCACCAGCTAACCCCAGAACCGCGACCAGGGTGCCATCCTGAGGATTTTCGCCGGTATGGTCTGTTTCGGTTGCGCCCTTTTGGTAGTCACGGAACGTCAGCGGCGACGGTATTTTAGGTTTTGTCACTAGTCCCCCTGGTTGGTCATCGCAGCCTACTTATGTACTTGCAACGCCCTCGCGATTCTGCAGGTTGACCAAATGCACTATCGCATTTTGCTCAAGACTGCGCTCTCTACGTTTTAGGGAATCCAACGGTGGAAGCTATGTTCGGTCTGTGTGCCTTACTACCGCCGTCGGCGGACTACACCGGAGGTGTTAGATCTTAAGATTAAGAAATGTGGCATCCATCGACCGGGGTGAATTATGGTTTGATGGCGGTGCGCGCCACTGCCATGTCAGAGGGGTCGAATGGTTTGACTGGTGCCTAGGGAGAGACTCGAACTCTCACGGGGGGTTACCCCGGTGGATTTTGAGTCCACTGCGTCTACCGATTCCGCCACCCAGGCTTGGGCGCGAATTATAGCGGGCTTGTGCGGGATCGGCGTGGCGTTTCGTGTGTCGTTTGCAAATTCTGTCGGCGTCGTGGCTGCGCTGCCGCGTACAATCGCGACCCCATGCGACGTTCCGATTTCAACTATTCACTGCCGCCGGAGCTGATTGCACAGCGGCCGCCCGAGCGGCGCGGCGAGTCGCGGCTGCTGTGCCTGGAGTCGGGTGCGGCGCTGGCGGATCGGATGATTCGCGATCTGCCGGCGCAGCTTGGTGTCGGCGATCTGCTGGTGTTCAACGATACGCGGGTGATTCCGGCGCGGCTGTTCGGCGAGAAGGCCAGCGGCGGGCGCGTCGAGATTCTGCTGGAGCGTCTGCTCGACGCGCACAGTTTTCTGGCGCAGGTGCGCGCGAGCAAGCCGCTGCGGCCGGGCGGGGAAGTTCGCGTCGACGGTTGCG
This sequence comes from Nevskia sp., assembly GCA_028291645.1. Lineage (GTDB taxonomy): Bacteria > Pseudomonadota > Gammaproteobacteria > Nevskiales > Nevskiaceae > Nevskia. The sequence continues at coordinate 13,368 of JAQGNU010000073.1, read as the reverse complement.
CCGATGTGCTGATGGTTGAAGCGCGCGAGGAGCCGTTCTATCGGCTGCGGCTGCAGGGCGAGGGCACGGTGCTCGATCTGCTGGAGCGTGTCGGCCACATTCCGCTGCCGCCGTACATCGAGCGCGCCGACGAAGCCGGCGACCGCGAGCGCTACCAGACGATCTTCGCGCAGACGCCGGGCGCGGTGGCGGCACCGACCGCAGGCTTGCATTTCGACGAGGCGCTGCTCGATGCGATGCGCGCGCGCGGCGCGCGCATCGAGACGCTGACCTTGCACGTCGGCGCCGGCACGTTCCAGCCGCTGCGGGTGGACGATCTCGCCGAGCATCGCATGCACGCGGAGCGCTATTCGATTTCGCCCGCGCTGGCGCAGGCGTATGCGCTTACGCGTGCGGCTGGTGGCCGCGTCGTCGCGATCGGCACCACCAGCGTGCGTGCGCTGGAATCCGCAGCGGCGATTCATGCCGAGCAGCACGGCGGCACGCGCGGCGATGCGCTGCAGGCGGGGCCGGGCGAGACGCGCATCTTCATCACGCCGGGCTATCGCTTCGCTGCAGTGGATGCGCTGCTGACCAATTTCCATCTGCCGGAAAGCACGCTGCTGATGCTGGTCAGCGCGTTTGCCGGCCACGTGCGTGTAATGGCGGCGTACCGGCATGCAGTGCAGGCGCGCTATCGCTTCTTCAGCTATGGCGATGCGATGTGGTTGCCGCGGCATGTGGAGTAACGTGCACCTCAATCGCGGCGCGAAGGCCCTTTCTTGGTCGCCGGACGATCTGCCGGTTCGCGCAGCCGCGGCAGCAGTTCGGCCAGGTTGCAGGGACGCGTGTCGACGTTCAATTGTGGTTCGATGATCTTGTCCCAGCCGAGTTCGCAGGCGCCGCGCGAGCCTGGCAGGCAGAACAGCAGGCGGCCGTTGGCGCTGCCGGCGAGTGCGCGCGATTGCAGCGCCGAGGCGCCGATGTCCGCGTACGACAGCCAGCGGAACAGTTCGCCGAAGCCGTCGGTGATGCGATCGAGCAGCGGCGTCACCGCTTCCGGAATCAGGTCGCGGCCGGTGAGGCCGGTGCCGCCGGTGGTGATGATCGCGTCGATCGCCGGATCGATCAGCCAGCTGCTCAGGCGCGCGCGGATGACGAAGCGGTCGTCGCTGCAGATTTCGCGCGCGGCCAGCCTGTGGCCGCTGGCCTCGATGCGTTCGACCAGCAAGTTGCCGGATTTGTCGTCGGCCAGCGTGCGGGTGTCGGAGACGGTGAGTACGGCGATGCCGAGTGCCATGAGCTTTCCTTATGAGAGGGTCGGCGCCGGGTTCGCGTGGTTCGCGACGCGCGATGCTGTGGTCTTGAACGATAGCTTACTGCCAGTCGGCCAGCGGCTGCCGCAACGCCAGATCGCTGCAAACCCAGGCGGCGGCAGCGTTTCCCGGCGCGTGCCAGACGCCCCGGTTGGGAGCGTGGTGCGGCGTAATGCCGCGGGCCGGCGGATGTCCGTATAGTAAGTGGTTTGGGCCCTCGTTCAGTCAGTATGGATTTCATCCGCATCCGCGGTGCGCGCACGCACAATCTCAAGAACGTCTCGCTGGATCTGCCGCGCGATAAGTTGATCGTCATTACCGGCCTGTCCGGTTCCGGCAAGTCTTCGCTGGCGTTCGATACGTTGTACGCCGAAGGTCAGCGGCGTTATGTCGAGTCGCTATCGGCGTATGCGCGGCAGTTCCTGTCGATGATGCAGAAGCCGGATGTCGATTCGATCGAAGGCCTGTCGCCGGCGATTTCGATCGAGCAGAAATCGACTTCGCACAATCCGCGTTCGACCGTCGGCACCGTCACCGAAATCTACGACTACCTGCGCCTGCTGTATGCGCGCGTCGGCGTGGCGTACTGCCCGAACCATCCGGAAGTGGCACTCGAAGCGCAGAGCGTCGCGCAGATGGTCGATCACGTGCTGGCGCTGCCGCAGGAGTCGGCGTGGATGCTGCTCGCACCGGTGGTGCGCGGCCGCAAGGGCGAGCATGCGGAGTGGTTCGAGCAGATGCGTGCGCAGGGTTTCGTGCGTGCGCGCGTCGACGGCAAGGTGGTCGAGCTGGACGAAGCGCCGGTGCTGAACCGCAAGCTCAAGCACGATATCGAGATCGTCGTCGATCGCTTCAAGGTGCGGGCGGACATCAAGCAGCGCATCACCGAATCGTTCGAGACCGCGCTGCGGCTATCGGACGGCCTTGCGCTGATTGCGCCCTACGGCGCGGATGCCAAGGTCGCGACGCCCGACATTACGTTTTCCTCGCGCATGGCCTGTCCGCATGATGGCTATTCGCTGGAAGATCTGGAACCGCGGCTGTTCTCGTTCAACAGCCCGACCGGCGCCTGCCCGACCTGCGATGGTCTCGGCATGCTGCAGGTGTTCGATCCGGATCGCGTGGTGACGCATCCGGAAGCAACCCTCGCCGACGGCGCGATCCGCGGCTGGGATCGGCGCAATGCGTATTACTGGGCGCTGATTTCCTCGCTGGCGCAGCACTACAAGTTCGCCACCGATGTGCCGTTCGAGAAGCTGCCGAAGAAGGCGCAGAACGTCATTCTGCACGGCAGCGGCGAAGACAAGATCGTGTTCGAGTACGGCGACGAGCGCGGCCGCACGGTCACGCGTACGCACCGTTTCGAAGGCGTGCTACCGAATCTGGAGCGGCGCTACAAGGAAACCGAATCGCTGGCGGTGCGCGAGGAGCTGTCGAAGTATCTGTCCGACAAACCCTGCCCGGACTGCGGCGGCGAGCGGCTCAATCGCGCGGCGCGGCATGTGTTCGTCGCCGAGCGCAGCCTGCCGCAGATCGTGGCACTTTCCGTGCGCGACGCGGAAGAATTCTTCAAGCAGATGCATCTGCCCGGCCACAAGGGCGAGATCGCCGACAAGATCCTGAAAGAGATCGGTGCGCGTCTCGGCTTTCTCAACAATGTTGGCCTCGATTATCTGACTTTGTCGCGCTCGGCGGAAACCTTATCCGGCGGCGAAGCGCAGCGCATCCGTCTGGCCTCGCAGATCGGTGCCGGCCTGGTCGGCGTGATGTACGTGCTCGACGAACCGTCGATCGGCCTGCATCAGCGCGACAACGAGCGCCTGCTGAAAACGCTGGTGCATCTGCGCGATCTCGGCAACACCGTGATCGTGGTCGAGCACGACGAAGAGGCGATCCGCGCGGCCGATCACGTCGTCGACATCGGTCCGGGTGCCGGCGTGCACGGCGGCCGCATCATCGCGCAGGGCACGCCGAAGCAGATCGTCGGCAACAAGGATTCGCTCACCGGGCGCTATCTCGCCGGCAGCGAAGCGGTGCCGGTGCCGAAGCAGCGCGTCACGCCCGATCCGAAAAAGCAGATCGTGCTGCGCGGCGCGCGCGGCAACAACCTGAAGAACGTCACCGCCGAAATTCCGGTAGGCCTGTTCACCTGCATCACCGGTGTGTCTGGCTCCGGCAAGTCGACGCTGATCAACGACACGCTGCTCGGTTTCGCTGCGCGCGCGCTGAACAATGCCGGTACGCGGCACGCCGAATGCGATGCGATCGAAGGGCTCGAGCATCTGGACAAGGTGATCGACATCGACCAGTCGCCGATCGGCCGCACGCCGCGCAGTAATCCGGCGACGTACACCGGTCTGTTCACGCCGATCCGCGAACTGTTCGCACAGGTGCCGGAATCGCGGGCGCGCGGTTATGAAGCTGGACGCTTCAGCTTCAACGTCAAGGGTGGTCGCTGCGAAACCTGCGAGGGCGATGGCGTTATCAAGGTCGAGATGCATTTCCTGCCGGATGTCTACGTCACCTGCGATACCTGCCGTGGCCGCCGCTACAACCGCGAGACTCTGGAGATCCGCTACAAGGGCAAGGGCATCGACGAAGTGCTGAACATGACGGTCGAAGACGGCCTCGCGTTCTTCAAGCCGGTGCCGGCGCTGGCGCGCAAACTGGAAACGCTGATGGATGTCGGCCTGTCGTACATCACGCTCGGCCAGAACGCGACGACGCTGTCCGGCGGTGAAGCGCAGCGCATCAAGCTCGCCAAGGAACTGAGCCGGCGCGATACCGGCCAGACGCTCTACATCCTCGACGAGCCGACCACCGGCCTGCATTTCCACGATGTCGCGCAACTGCTGAAAGTGCTGGAGCGCCTACGCGATGCTGGCAACACCATCGTCGTCATCGAACACAATCTCGATGTCATCAAGCGCGCCGACTGGATCATCGACCTCGGCCCCGAAGGCGGCAGCGGCGGCGGCGAGATCATCGCCAGCGGCACGCCCGAGGCGATTGCGAAGACGCGCCGCTCGCACACCGGGCGCTTCCTGAAGCCGCTGCTGGCGCGCTGACGCTAAGCTAGCGACGGTCGCACACGGGGAGATACAGCGCTGATGGATTTCCTGTTCGATGCCAGCGAGACGCTGACGTATTGCGTCACGCTGCTGCTGTTGGTGCTGGCGGCGGAGTTGGGATTCCGGCTCGGCCGGCGTGAAAGCCGCGGCATCGGCGAGCACACACGTTCGCAGGCAGGCGCGATTCAGGCAGCGGTGCTGGGCCTGCTGGCCTTGCTGCTGGGCTTCACTTTCTCGCTGTCCTCGGCACGCTTCGACGCGCGCAAGCAGTTGGTGGTGCAGGAGGCCAACGCAATCGGCACCGCGGCCTTGCGTGCAGCGCTGCTGCCGCAGCCTTACCCGCGCGAGCTGGCCAAACTGTTCCCGCCGTACGTGCAGGTGCGCTTAGGCTTCCTCGACGCCGGCACCGACCAGGACCAGCTCAAGGAAGTGGCCCGGCGCACGCAGGCGCTGCAAACGCAGATGTGGGCGTTAGCCACGGCAGCCGCGATTGCGGACCCGCATGCGGTGTCCACCGGTCTTGCGCTGCAGGCGCTGAACGACATGTTCGACGTCACCAGCAAGCGCAGCGCGGCGTTGCGCAACCGGGTGCCGGAAAGCGTGCTGCAATTGCTGTTCTTCGTCGCCTTCGTGTCGTTCGCGCTGACCGGTTACAGCCTCGGGCTGAGCGGCGCGCGCGCGTTGAAGCTGGTGTTGATGCTGGCGGCGCTGGTCGCGGCGGTGATCATCCTGATCGTCGATCTCGACCGGCCGCGCCGCGGGCTGATCGTGGTGAGCCAGCAGAGCATGCTGGATCTGCAGCAGAGCCTGGGCGCGCCCGACTGAGCGCGTATTTCGGTGCGGGTCTGCGACGCAGCGTGCGCGCCGTCTCGATCGCACTGCTTCAGCCGACCAGCGGCAGTTGCCTCGGCGCGGCCGCATGAATCAGGATTCGGCGTCGGCATGTCAGTGCCAACCATGCAATCCAATCATGGAGTTAGTCATGCAAAAAAAGATCGAAGGACTTGGGAAACGCGGTCTCCGCTGGCAGCAGATGCTGCCCCTGACGCTGCTGTTCGGCGCCGCTACTGTGCAGGCGACGCCCGGCTGGCTGACCAAGGCGTCCGTGCCGTCGCCGCAGAACGCCACTTTGCGCAATACGCTGGCGGCGGGTGAACCGGTGCAGGTGACGGTCAGTCTGCTGGTCCGCAACAAGAGTGAGCTGGATGGTTTCGTCAGCGAACTGATCCGTCCGGGCAGCCCGGCGTATGGCCGCGCGCTCAGCAGCGCGCAGTTCTTGAATCGCTACGCGCCGACCGATGCCCAGGCGCAGGCCGTCGCCAGCCATCTGCGCAGCGCCGGTTTCAGCAATGTGCAGATCGCGCCGAATCGCTTGCTGGTGACTGCCGATGGCTCTGCCGGCAGCGTACGCAATGCGTTCCGCACCGCGCTGGCGCGTTTCGATCTGAGCGACGGCCGCAGCGGCATTGCCAACACCGACGCGGTGGAAGTGCCGCAGGCACTGGACGGCATCGTGCAGGCAGTGCTGGGTCTGCAGACGTTGGAACAATTCCATACGCTGGCCGTGCGCGCGGAAGCACAGCCGGCGCCGCTGGTCGGCACCTTTGCGACGCCGGCGGCGAAGGGCTTCAACCCGACCGCGTTCCCGCTGGCGTACGGCGTCGGCAGCACGCCGAATGCCGCCAGCACCACGGTCGGCATCATCGCCGAGGGCAGCCTGACGCAAACCGTTACCGATCTGCGCACGTTTGAAACCGCCAACGCGCTACCGGCGATTCCGGTTTCCATCGTGCAGGTCGGTGCCAGCAGCACCGATACCAGCGGCGTCGACGAATGGAATCTGGATAGTCAGGACATCCAGGCGATGGCGGGTGGTTCGCTGGCGTCGATGATCTTTTACGACACCACCTCGCTGAGCAATGCCAACATCACCGCGGCCTACAACAAGGCGGTGGTCGACAACGTTGCCAAGGTCATCAACGTTTCGCTCGGCGAGTGCGAAACCTCGGCGCAGGGTGATGGCACCGTCGCCGCGGACGATCAGATTTTCCAGACGGCGGTTGCGCAAGGCCAGACGTTCTCGGTGTCGACCGGCGATTCCGGCTCGCATGAATGCTCGGTACTGCTGAAGACGCGCAGCAATGCCAAGCAGAGCTATCCGGCGACTTCGCCCTACGTCGTTGCGGTCGGCGGAACCTCGCTGTATACGAATACCGACGGCAGCTACAACAGCGAAACCGCCTGGAGCGGCGGCGGCGGCGGCCCGAGCGTGGTCGAGAGCAAGCCGAGCTATCAGGGCAGCATCGTCTCCGGCAGCATGCGCGGCGTGCCGGACATTTCGCTCGATGCCGATCCGAATACCGGTGCGATCATCACGGTCAAGGGCAAGCCGGTGCAGGTGGGCGGCACCAGCCTGTCGTCGCCGCTGTTCGTCGGCCTGTTTGCACGTCTGCAGTCGGCCAACGGCAATGCGCTGGTGTTTCCGAACCCGGCGTTCTACCAGTACATCCCGAGCCATGCGAACTTGGTGCACGACGTCACGTCCGGTTCCAACGGCGGCATCAATCCGTACACCGCTGCGGCAGGTTGGGATTTCACCACCGGTTTCGGCAGCCCGATCGTCGCCAATCTGGCGAGCTTCGTCGCGTCGACGCCCGGCTTCTGATCTGCAGCGGTTACTGACAGAAAAGCGGGCGTAAGCAGACGTTCAATCCGCAGGTCGGTTCGATCCGGCCTGCGGATTTTTTTTGGCCGTACATCGGCTCAGCCGATTTTGGCGCCGCAGGCCGCGAGTACGGCGCGCAGGCTGGCACCGACATAGCGGCGCCGGTGCAGCACCAGATGCAGCGGTCGGCGCAGATCCAGAAACGGCGTGCGCAGCGCCTTCAGTTCACCGCGCCGCAGCGCAGGGCCGACCACCGATTTCGACAGGCAGCCGAGTCCCGCGCCGGCGATCACCGCGGCCTGCACCGCTTCGTTGTGGCCGAAGGTGAGGGCATTGCGGATATCGAAACGCGCGTGCTGTGCCGCCTGCACGAACACTTCGCGCGTGCCGGAGCCGACTTCGCGCAACACCCACTGCGCGGCGCCGAGATCGGCCGCTGCGATGCGGCGCTTGCGCGCGAGCGGATGCGTCGGTGCGGCGATCACCACCAGTTCGTCCTCGCGCCAGGGATGACTGATCAGATCGCTGTCGTGGCAGGTGCCTTCGATGAAGCCGGCGTCGGCGCGAAATGCGGCAACCGCTTCGATCACGCTGCCGGTGTTGGCGACCGCGAGTTCAACGCTGGCTTGCGGGCGCTGCGCCAGAAAGCGGCTGATCAGCGCGGGCAGCAGATAGTTGCCAATGGTCAGCGAAGCCGCCAGCCGTACCTTGATCGGCAGTGCGGCGCCCTCGCGCAATTGCGCTTCGATTTCAGTTGCGCGTTCGAGCAGTTCCAGCGCACGCGGCAATAGCGCGCGGCCGCGATTGTTCAGGATCAGGCGGCGGCCGGCGCGCTGGAACAGCAGGCCATCGAGCGCGGATTCCAGATCGGCGAGCGCCTGGCTCGCAGCCGACTGGCTCATCGCCACCGCCGCCGCCGCAGCGGTGACGCCGCCACCCTGGCAGATCGCACAGAACACTTCGAGTTGCCGCAGCGTCACTCGCATAACGACTCCACAGACTGGCGATACATAAGTAAAACGTATTTAGCATATCCGAATAATTCGTTTTACAGATGAATGACGCAAGCCTAGCTTGGCGCGCATCCGACCAGGACGCTTCGATGCGCATCGACCCTCTGAACCCAAAGCTGCAGCAGCACCTTGCCGGAATTGCACTCTGCGCGGCGGTCGCCACCGCGGCGATCGAACTGTCGCAATGGGCGCCGCTGGCGCACTTCGGCCTCGGTGCGCTGACTCTCGCGATCGTGCTCGGCATCGCGCTCGGCAACCTGGCGCCGGCCGCGCTGCATCAGCGCACGGCCGCCGGCATCATGTTCTCGCAGCGCACGCTGCTGCGGCTGGGCGTGGCGCTGTACGGCGTCCGGCTGACGTTGCAGCAGGTGTCGTCGGTCGGACTGACCGGAATCGTCACCGACGTGCTGGTGATCGCATCGACGCTGGCGGTCGGCCTCTGGATTGGTACGCGCTGGCTCAAGCTGGATCGCGATACTGCTTTGCTGATCGCCACCGGCAGCGCGATCTGCGGCGCGGCGGCGGTGATGGCGGCGGAGCCGGTGGTGCGCGCGCCGGCACACAAGGTCGCGGTGGCCGTTGCCACCGTGACGATCTTCGGCACCGCGGCGATCGCGATCTATCCACTGCTGTATCCGTTGGCCGGGCTTAGCAGCGCACAGTTCGGCACCTACATCGGCTCGACCGTGCACGAAGTCTCGCAGGTGGTGGCGGCCGGCAATGCGGTGTCGCCCGCGGTGGCCGATCAGGCGGTGATCATCAAGCTGATTCGCGTATTGATGCTGGCGCCGTTTCTATTGCTGATCGGTCGGCTCGCCGCGCGCGGCGCTGACACCGCAGGCGCGCGCAAGACGCCGCTGGTGCCGGGCTTCGTGCTGCTGTTCGGCATTGTCATCGCGGTCAACTCGCTGGGTCTGATCGCCCCATCGATCCGCAGCGTGCTGCTCGGCATCGACAACCTACTGCTCGCGGTGGCGATGGCCGCACTGGGCTGGTCGACGCGCGTCGGCATGCTGCGCCAGGCGGGTCTGCGGCCGCTGCTGCTGGGTGCGGCAGTGTTTGGGTTTCTGCTCGGCGGCGGCTATGCGATCAACCGCGCGGTTGCGCTGCTGCTGAGCTAGAGCTTCGCCCACGCGCCTCGGCTGCGTAGCTATCGGTGGTCGGGTCTGTTGCCGCGGGTGCCTGCTTGCGCTGCGCATAACGCCGCGCGATCACCGAGCACACCAGCAACTGCAGCTGGTGATAGAACATGATCGGCAGCACGATCAGGCCCAGCGATGACGCACCGGTCGCGCTACCGCCGAACAGCAGCTTCGCCATCGGCATGCCGGTGGCGAGACTTTTCTTCGAGCCGCAAAACACGACCGTGATTTCGTCCTCCGTGGAGAAGCCAAAACGGCGCGCGCAGAACGTCGTCAGGCTCAGCACGATGGCCAGCAGGCCGCCGACCAGCAGCAGCGTCTGCAACAGCGTTACCGCGCCGTAATTTCTCCACAGGCCGGCCTGGGTCGAATCGCAGAACGAGTTGTAGACGATCAGCAGAATCACCGCGCGGTCGACCTTGCCGGTGATGTGCTGGTAGCGCAGCACCCAGCCGGCAACCAGCGGGCGCAGCAGTTGGCCGGCGAGGAACGGCAGCAGCAGCTGTTCGGCAACGCCGAGCAACTGCTGCTGCAGCGATAGGCCCTGGCCGCTGGCGTGCAGCCAGACACTCACCAGCAGCGGCGTGATCAGCATGCCGATCAGACTCGATACGGTGGCGTTGAACACTGCGGCGGCGACATTGCCACGCGCCAGTGTCGTCATCGCGATCGACGTCGACACCGTCGACGACAGCGCGCACAGGAAGAAGAATCCGACCAGCAAGTCATGCGGCAGCAGTCTGCCGAAGCTCAGCATCACCAGAATGCCGATCAGCGGAAACAACAGAAAGGTCGAGCTCTGCACGAACAGGTGCAGACGCCAGTTGCGCGCACCGAGCTTGAGCTGATCGGTGGAAAGGCCGATGCCGCTGAGCAGGAACACCAGGCCGATGCCGACCGTCGTGACCTGTTCCAGATGCAGCGCGCCGTGACTGGCGCCGAGCGCCGGATACAGCGAAGCCAGCAGCACCGTACTCAGCATCGCTAGCAGAAAACCATCGATCGGCAGACGCTGCAAAAACGCAGGCGAACTCATAAGGGAAACGGATTCAACAAAAAGTGCTGCAGTGATCGGGAGGCTCGGCCCGCGTACCATGCGGGCGCAAGCGAGCGCTCAGGACATGCATTAACGATGCCGCTCTCTAGTTGTTCTTGCGCTGGGCGATCCAGGCGTCGACGTTGCGCTCAAGCACTTCGAGCGGCAGCGCACCGGAGCCGAGCACCATGTCGTGGAAGGCGCGCAGATCGAACTTGTCGCCGAGCGCGTGCTCTGCACGGCTGCGCAGTTCGCGAATCTTGAGCTGGCCGATCTTGTAAGCCAGCGCCTGACCGGGCCAGGCGATGTAGCGGTCCACCTCGACCTCGATGTCGTTCTGCGCGCGCGGCGTGTTGGCGAGCATGAAGTCGATCGCTTGGCTCCGCGTCCAGCCCTTCGCGTGCATGCCGGTATCCATCACCAAGCGGCAGGCGCGCCACATTTCGTAGGTCAGCTGACCGTAGCGCGAATACGGATCTTTGTAGAGTCCGAGTTCGTAGCCGAGGCTTTCCGAATACAGCGCCCAGCCTTCGACGAACGCGGTGTAGCTGAGGCCGTTGGTGCGAAACTCCGGCAGACCTTCCAGCTCCTGCTGCAGCGCAATCTGCAGATGATGGCCGGGCACTGCCTCGTGCGAGGTCAGCACTTCCATTTCCCATTTCGGCCGCGTCTCCGGCTTGTACAGATTGGCGTAGAAATAGCCGGCGCGGGTGCCGTCGGCCGCACCCGGCTGGTAGTACGCGGTGGTCTGGTACGGCGCGGTTTCCATCGGCACCGCGCGCACGCCGTACGGCAGGCGCGGCAGCTTGCCGAACAAGTGCGGCAGTTCGCCGTCGATGCGCTTGCCGAGTGCGCCGTAGGCGGTCAGCAGCGCGTCGCCGTTGCTGAAATAGAAACGCTTATCGGTGCGCAGGAACTTGGAGAAGTCGGCGAAGCTGCCCTTGAAACCGACTTCCGTGCGCAAAGCGTCCATCGCCGTGCGGATGCGCGCGACTTCGCTCAAGCCGAGCTGATGAATCTGTTCGGGCGTCAGTTCGGTGGTGGTGTGATGCTTGGCCAGATAGGTGTAATACGCCGCACCGTCCGGCAGAGCCGAGACCCCGACCTGGCTGCGGCAATGCGGCAGGTAGTCGTTCTTGAAGAACGTCTGAAAACGCTTGAATGCCGGCACCACCGACTGCTGCACCGCGTTGGCACCGTCGCCTGCCAGTTTGGTCTGTATCTCGGCGGCGATCGTTTTCGGGAATTGCTTGAACGGTGTGTAGAACGCGCTGTCCTGCGGCTGCGTGACGATCTGCTTGGCGATCTGATCCGGAATCTTGTTGAGGATCGCGCAGGCCGGCACGCGCTGCTCGGCCACGCCTTGCTGCATCAGCGCAATGGTCTGGTCGGTGAGCGTGCCGAACGCGCGCAGCCGCGCAGTCCAGTCGGCGTAGTCCTTTTCGGTGTCGAAACTCAGCACCTGGGTGATGTCCTGCGTCGACTGCAGGCCATAGATGTGGTCGACCGGCATCAGGTACGGACGGAAGCGATAGCTGTTGATGTTGTCTTCGAGCTGCTGTTCGAACAGCGTGTAGTTCAAAGCCTCGGTCTGCGACAAGCCGCCCGGATCGATCTGCTTCAGTTTCTGCAGCGCGGCGACGTCGGCGTCATGGCTTTGCTGGATCGCCTGGATGCTGCGGTCGCCCCAGCGATCGTTGTAACGCTTGTCGCCGAGTTGCGAGGCATTCTCCGGATTCTCGCGCAGGCCGCGCTGCCACTCGGCATCGTACAAGGCGTGCAGTTCGACGACGCGGGCATCGCTGCCCGGCGTCAACTTGCTGCCGGTGTCGGCCGCGGTCGCCTGATCGGCGCAGGCGGCAAGTGTCAAGGCAGCGCAGCTGAGCGCTGCAGAGAACCAGGCGAAACGCTGGAGCATGGGCAATTCCTTGTCGATAAACGGAGTGCGGCTATTCGATGCCGAGTTTCTTGATGCGATAACGCAAGCTGCGGAACGACATGCCGAGCAGCACCGCCGCCTTGGTCTTGTTGTAGCGCGCTTTTTCCAGCGCCTCCATGATCGAGCGGCGTTCGAGATCTTCCATTTGATTGTCGAGGCCGGGGTTGCTCGGCTTTTCTGCCGGCGCTGCCACGGCGGCATCTGCGGCGACGGCGGTCGCGGCAGTCACGCCGCAGTCGCTGCGCAATTGCAGTTCATCCGCCGCAATCTGCTTGCCGTCGCTCAAGGTGACCGCACGTTCGAGCACGTTTTCCAGCTCGCGCACATTGCCCGGAAACGAATGTTGGGTTAGCCGTTGTAGCGCGTCGACGGCCAGTTTCGGCGTTGCCGGCAGCGCGTTGGCTTGCGCCAGCCGCGCCAGAATCGCAGCGGCGAGCTGCGGAATGTCCTCGGGCCGTTCGCGTAGCGGCGGCGTGCGGATTTCGATGACGTTGAGGCGGTAGTACAGATCCTGACGGAACTGTCCCAGCGCCAGCATGCGGTTCAGATCCTTGTGCGTGGCCGAAATCACGCGCACGTTGACCGGCACTTCGGTTTCCGCGCCGACCGGGCGCACCGCGCGCTCCTGCAGTGCGCGCAGCAGCTTCACTTGCATATGCAAAGGCAGATCGCCGACTTCATCCAGAAACAGCGTGCCGCCTTCGGCGGCTTGGAACAGGCCGGTCTTGTCACGGGTGGCGCCGCTGAAGCTGCCTTTCAAATGGCCGAAGAACTCGCTCTCCATCAGCTCGCCCGGAATCGCGCCGCAGTTGACCGGCACGAAGGCCGCTTCCGCGCGCGGACTGTGGCTGTGAATCAGCCGCGCGACCAGTTCCTTGCCGGTGCCGGATTCGCCGCCGATGTGCACCGGCGCCTGGCTGCGCGCGAGCCGCTCGATCATCGCCCGCAGATGCAGGATCGCAGGCGCGTTGCCGAGCAGACCGCCGCCTTCGACCACCGGTTCGGTGACCGCTGCGGCGGTCTTCTTCAGTTTCAGGGCGGCATCGACCAGCTTGCGTAGCTTGGCCAGATCGACCGGTTTTTCGACGAAATCGAAGGCGCCGGCCTTGAGGCTTTCGACCGCGGCCTGCGCATTGCCGTAAGCGGTTATCACCGCGACCGGCAGGCCCGGTCGATCGCGTTGGATTTCGACGATCAGTTCAAGGCC
>JAQGNU010000072.1 GCA_028291645.1 Nevskia sp. | reverse complement strand
AGATCGAGCGAGCCGACCGCGACATAACTTGGCGGCAGGCCGGAAAGATCCTGCGTACGCGCAGCAGCAGCGTAATGCGAAACCTGCTCGCCGCCGCTGGCATCGCCCAGATAGCTGCGCCAGCCATATAGGTTCTTGGCTCGATCCCAAACGCGGCCATCGGTGATCGCATAGCTCGACGGTGTGCGATTGCGATCGTCCAGCATCGGATAGATCAGCAGTTGCAACGCGAGTTCGATCCCGCCGCGATCGCGATTCAGCAGCGCCAGACAAGCCGCCAGTCCGCCGCCGGCGCTGGCGCCGCCGATCGCGATGCGTGTGCGCAGCGCGCCGAGCGCATCCGCCTGCGCGTACAGCCATGCGAGTGCTGCGCGCGCATCGTCGAACGCGGCGGGATACGGATGTTCGGGCGCGAGCCGATAGTCGACCGCCAGCACCACACAGTCGAGGTCGCGCGCAATCTGCGAACACAGCAGGTAGTCCGATTCGATATTGCCGAGCAGATAGCCGCCGCCGTGCAGCCACAGCAGTGCCGGCAAAGGTTCGCTGCGGCCGCTCGGCCGATACAGCCGCAGCGCGATTTTCGAGCTGCCGTCGGCGCTGCTGATTTCACGATCTTCGAACACCACGCCGTCGATGCGCGGCCGGTTCGCGCGCAGCGCGGTCGTGCCTTGTGCTTCGAGCCTGCGCACTGCCAGCAGCCGCGGCAAGCTGGATAATTCCTCGGCGGCAAAACCGGCGAAGGCAACGGCCAGCTCGGGATCGAGACGTTTGATGAAATCCATTGCGTGCACGGTCCTCGGTGAAACGCTGCGCGGATGATGCTGCATCACGCGTGCGCCAAGTGGCTCATTTCGCCGCGGACAGAATCTCCTGTGCCAGACGTTCGTAGTTGCCGTCGAAGTGATGACCACCGGGCAGCTTCACCACTTTGACTTTCTTCGGATCGAGTTTCGGGCACAGCGAGTCGTCCTCGCCTTCGCCATAGATGCACAGCAGCGGCGTGCCGCTGATGCGGCTGACTTCCGGCATCGTCGCAAAACCGCTGCTGCTGTTGCTGACCCAGCTGCTCATGTGGAACTCGAACAGCGCATGTTCCGACAAGCCCATCACCACGCCGACGCCGACCTTCGCACGCGTCGCTGCCGGCAGCCGATTCAGCGCGAACGGCAGCACGTCCGCGCCCTGCGAATAGCCCACCAGCAGCACGCGCTGCTTGTCGTACTTGCCAAGGTAGTAGCGGATGATCTTGTCGACATCTTTCGCGACACCGTCCGGCGTGCGTGGCGACCAGTAGTAACGCAGCGAATCGAGCCCGACCACCGGAATGCCCTGGGCCGCCAGCGCGCCGGCGACCGCTTGATCGAGCCCGGCCCAACCGCCGTCGCCGGACATCAGCAGCGCGAACGCAGCGCCCTTCGGCGCATCTTTCGGCACCGGCACTTCCAATACCGGCAGGCCGTCGAGATCGGCTGGCGCCGCGACCACGGCCTGCGGTTTTTCCGCGGCGATCAACTTGTCGTATGCGGTCTGCAGCGGCGCGGTCCAATCGGCCGGCACTGAAAAGCTGTGGCCGACGCGCGGCGCCTTGACTAATTCGGCGCCCTGCACCTGGCCGCTGAATTTCTGGTTGTCGATCAGCGGCACCACGCGATCGATTTCGCCTTGCAGCAATACCCAGGGTCCGCCGAGGCGCGCCGCCGGCTGATAGACCACGCCGAGGCCATCGGCGCTCGGCTTGGAATCGACCCCCGAGCCGACGCACAGCGGCTTCTTCAGCGCCAAGGCCGGCGAAAATGCCAGGCTCAAGGCACCGGCAAAGGTGCCGTCGGGCGCTTGTACCAACATCATGTAAGCCAGCGTCGCGCCTTCCGCATAACCGGCTACGAACGGTGGCCGATAGCCCGGTAGCCGATAGTAGGCCTGCACGAAGTGACTCAGGTTTTCGAGGTCGCCGTCGAGATATTCGCAGTCGGCGCCATCGGCTTCCAGCATCGCCAACAGCTTGTGCGTATCGATGCCGACCACCAGCGCGCCTTTTGCCACGAGCGCCTGTGCGAAATCTTGCGCGCGCAGGTTCCAGCCTTCATCGCCGGACATGAACAGCACCACGCGCGCCGGCGTACCGTTTGGACGATAAGCGGTGAGACCCTCGAAGCGGCCGTGATCGAAACGCTCAGCGTTCTTCGGCAGTGGCGCTAGGTTCTTCGCCTTGACGATTTTTTTCTTCGCCGGCTTGTGCGCGGGCGTGCTAGTCGCGGGCGCAGGCGTCGCAACAGGTGCGGATGCCGGGTTGGCAGCCGTTTGCGGCGCGGGATCGGCAGGCGTGGCCATCGGCGCCAGCGTGAAACTCGCCGTCGCCGCCAGCACCAGCAGTTGCCGCGTCGTCATCATTCGCTTCGTTGCCATTGTGTTTCGTAGCCTTGGCCGATTACTTCCACACTACTTCGCGCACGCCGCCGGCGATCAGCGCCGCGGTATCCAGCAACACGCGCGGCAGCACCAGTCCGCCGGGTGAAGCGAGATAGCGCGGCCGCCATTGCGGCGTGAATTTTTCCTTGTAGCGGCGCAGGCCTTCGAAGTTGTAGAAGGTCTCGCCGTAGCGATGTACCAGCACGCCAAGCTTGTGCCAGAACGGTGCCAACGGATGTTTTTCGAGACCGGCCAGCGGCGCCATGCCCATGTTGAACCACTGGAAGCCCTGCGTCTGGCCCCACAGGATCAGTTCGACGAACAGGTAATCCATCACGCCGCGCGGCGCTTCGGCGCCGAAGCGCATCAGGTCGATCGAGAATTCTTCTTTGGCGGTGGACAGCCACAGGTTGGCGAACGCGACGACTTTTTCGTCGCGGATCACGGCCGCGCAGGCCGAGCGGCGAATGTAATCCGGTTCGAAGCGGCCGACCGAGAAACCTTTTTCCGCAGCGGCCTTGCTCAGCAGCCATTGATCGGAGATTTCCTGCAGGCGCGGCATGTTGGTTTCGATTTCTTCTGCCGTCAGCATGCGGAAGCTGGCGCCTTCCTTCGGCCCGCGCCGGTATTCATTGCGCAGCGATTGGCGTTTGGAGCCTTCCAGCGTGAAGTCGGGCAGATGCACGCGCGCTTCCTCGCCGAGCTTGCTCAGACTCAGGCCGAGATCCAGATACAGCGACACATATTTTTCGGTGACCTGATAGAACACCGGCCAGCCGGCTTCGCGATCGCACAGTTCGCGGAATTTCCAGGTGAGTTCGCCGAAGCGTTCCGGATTGCCGGCCGGATCGCCCAGCGCGACGATCGAACGGCCCGAGCGCTGATACATGATGAAGGCATCGCGCGCATCGGCGAACAGCAGCTGCTTGTCGCGCAGCAGCGCTAGGTAGGCCAGCGTGTCGTGGCTGTCGATCGCGATCCTGGCGGCTTCCTCGACTTCGGCGGCAGCCGGCGGACAGGGCGCGGTGCGTGCCGGGCTCATCAGCTGCAGCAGCGCGTAGCCGTCGGCCAGCAGCACCGACAACAACCCGGCGCGCATCACCCGCGGCGCGTCGTCGTCGAACGCGAACTGCCACCACAGTTCGTGCGCGTACTGCACGTCGCGATAACTCCCGATCGACACCAGCACCGCTGCGCCGACCACC
>JAQGNU010000045.1 GCA_028291645.1 Nevskia sp. | reverse complement strand
CTCGCGCGCCGCGCTGCATCGCATGTTGGACAGCTGGATCGCGCAGGCGGAACCGGTGCAGGCCGCGCACGGCGTGCGCTGGTCGGTGGATGTCGATCCGGCCGATCTGTTCTGAAGCCGTGTTCTGAAACCTACCGAGTTTCCGAACGCTGCGGTGAGCAGCGTCGCTGCTGCAACGCAACGCAGCCGTTACAATCCGCGCTCGCAAAAGTCTCGACGATGAAACCGCAACTGCAAACCCTGCTGGGCGTAGCGCTCGACGCCGTGCTCGCCGAACACTCCGGCGCGCGGCCTGCCGCCGTGCCTGCGATCCTGCTCGAACCAACCAAGGATCCGCGCTTCGGCGATTTCTCCAGCAACCTGGCGATGCTGCTGGCGAAGCCCCTGGGCAAGGCGCCGCGTCAGCTCGCCGAAGCTCTGGTGCGACTGCTGCCGGCATCGCCGACGGTCGCCAAGGTCGAGATCGCCGGGCCGGGCTTCATCAATTTCTTTCTGGCGCCGGCGGCGTTTCAAGCCGTAGTCGCCGAAGTGCTGACGCGCGGCGATGACTACGGCCGCAATGCGCAAGGTGCGGGCAAGCGCGCGATGGTCGAGTTCGTTTCGGCCAATCCGACCGGGCCGCTGCATGTCGGTCACGGCCGCGGTGCCGCGGTCGGCGATTGCCTCGCACGACTGCTCGAAGCCAGCGGCTGGCAGACCGCGCGCGAGTTCTACTACAACGACGCCGGCGCGCAGATCAACAATCTGGCGCTGTCGGTGCAAGCGCGCTGCAAGGGCGTCGAACCGGAACAGCCGGGCTGGCCGGACAACGGCTATCGCGGCGACTACATCAAGGATGTCGCCGCTGCTTATCTGGTCGGCGCGTCCGTCGCCGCCGACGATCGTGCGGTGACCGCCGTAGCCAATCCAGATGATCTCGATGCGATACGCGAATTCGCGGTGGCCTATCTGCGCCACGAACAGGATCTGGACCTGCAAGCCTTCAGCGTGCACTTCGATCTGTACTACCTCGAGTCTTCGCTCTACAGCGAGGGCAAGGTCGAGCAGACCGTCGCGGGCTTGAGCGCCAGCGGCCACACGTTCCAGCAGGACGGTGCGCTGTGGCTGAAGACTACCGACTTCGCCGACGACAAGGACCGCGTGATGCGCAAGTCCGACGGCAGCTATACCTACTTCGTGCCGGACGTGGCCTACCACGTCAGCAAATGGCAGCGCGGCTTCGTGCGCGTGATCAACGAGCAGGGCGCGGATCATCACGGCACGATTGCGCGCGTGCGTGCAGGCCTGCAGGCGCTCGCCATCGGCATCCCCAAGGGCTGGCCGGAATATGTGCTGCACCAGATGGTGACGGTGATAAAGGGCGGCGAGGAGATGAAGATTTCCAAGCGTGCCGGCAGCTACGTCACGCTGCGCGATCTGATCGAGGAAGCCGGCCGCGACGCCACGCGCTACTTCCTGGTCGCACGCAAAGCCGATTCGCAACTGGTGTTCGACATCGACCTGGCACGCGCGCAGACCAACGACAACCCGGTGTATTACATCCAGTATGCGCATGCGCGCGTCTGCAGCGTGCTGCGCCAACTCGGCGAGCGCGGCTTGAGCTGGGAGCAGGCCGCTGGGGTCGCCGCGCTGGCGGCGCTGACCGAGCCGCTGGAACTTACGCTGGCCGCGCAGATGGCGCGCTTCCCGGAAATCGTCGAGATCGCGGCGAGCACGCTCGAACCACATCTGGTCGCGCAATACCTGCGCGAACTCGCCGCGGCGTTCCATGGCTTCTACAACAGCCATCAACTGCTGCTCGACAACGTCGAGTTGCGCAATGCACGCGTCGCACTCGCCGTGGCGACGCGGCAGGTGCTGCGCAATGGACTGGGGCTGCTCGGCGTCAACGCGCCGGAGCAGATGTAAGCGATGGCGCGCGACTACGCCCGTCCGCCGAATCGGCCGAATAACAATCGGCCGGCGAATCGCACGCCCACGCGCAAGCCTGCGCCGGGCAAGCGCGGTGGTGGACTGCCCGGCTGGGCCGGCATCGTCGTTGGACTGGCAATCGGTTTGGTGGTCGCCGCGATCGTCTGGATCGAGCGCCCGGCACCAGCGACGCAGCTCGGCAAAGGCGCCGCGGCCACGACGACGAGCACGGGTTCCGCGACCGCCGGCAAGGACGACAGCAAGAAGCCGATCGCGCTGCCGCCGAAGCAGCCTTCACGTTTCGCGTTCTACGAAATGCTGCCGAGCTATGAAGTGGTGATCCCGCGTGAGGACGCAGCAGCAGCCGCGAAAACCGGCAAGCCGGCGAATCCGGCGCTGGCTGCGACGATCGCAGCACCGGGCCAGTATCTGATTCAGGTCGGCGCCTACAAGACGCGCGACGAAGCCGAGAAAGGCCGCGCCAATCTGGCGCTGCTCGGCGTCGAATCGAAGATCGAGCAGGTCACCATCGACCAGAGCGCGACCTGGTACCGCGTGCGCATCGGTCCGGAAAACGATCTCGCCAAGGCGCAGGAAATCCTGCAGCGGCTGGAGAGCAATGACATCAAGGGCATGTTGATCAAGGTGAAGGCGGGCTAGTTTCGGAGCAACCGATGAAATCGATTCGACACGTCGTTGATCCTCAATTGTTCAATCTTGAAGCTGAGCTGCCATTCGAGTTGCGCTTAAAAGACTTCGAGCTTGCGATGCAGGATGCCTACGATTTTTTTACCGACGTCAACCGCGAACTGATCCGCCGTGGCTTAGATCGTCTGGATGATTTACTGCGCCCGGCGATCATGTCGGGTCTGCTATCCGACATGCTGACTGCATCGCTTGCAAAGCATTCGCGTGCGCTCCGCGTAAACACCTATTTCAATGGCCACCCTGACCTCGTCGTAAACGGGGTCTACAGCAAGAATTCTGCAAAGGCCGGTGAAGAAGGAGTCGAGATCAAGACCACACGAAAGACAGGCGGCGCCGTCGACACTCACGGTGCGCGCAATCAATGGATGTGTGTGTTTGTGTATACGCTGGACAATTTGACCGAACCGACGTCTGAACGATCGCCAATGATCTTCACCGAGGTTTATTTGGGGCACGTTACGAAAGACGACTTTCGCCGCAATGAGCGTGGCGAGCTTGGAACTCGTACGGCGACCTTGGATCGCAAGGGAATTGAAAAACTCCGGCGCAGCTGGATTTACAAACTCAAGCCATAACTGGGCTCGCGGCGGTATCTTGATAACTTAGGAATCGCTTCTTTCGCCATCGAGAAATACGCGGCATCTTTCTCCAGTCCGATACTTGAATAGCCCACGGCCACAGCAGCAGCCAAAGTCGAGCCGGAACCTGCGAACGGGTCCAAAACGAGCCCTTCGCCGAGCGGCAGACATGCACGCACCAGCTCCCGCAGAAATGCCTGCGGTTTGAGGCTTGGATGAGGTGCAAGACTCCGCTCGGCTTTATGCGTCGGTGCAGACGCGATCACGTCACCAAAGGGTCGCGCCGACGAAGGGCGCCGAAACCCGCCGGTTTTCCATTTACGCAAGTTGTCCTGCACGCGACCTTCAATCGGTTTGCGGAAAACCAGCCAGGGCTCCCACATCGAACGCGGCATCACGCTGACGCCTTCGAACTCTTCATGCGCCGCTTTCGGCCGATCGCCACCGCGCATCGTCATTACCAAGCGAACGATTTCGCCGCGTCGCTCCAGACCAGCGCGGGCCAGAGCACTGGATACCACGTAGGACAGCAGCGGGTTGCTGGCGACGATCAGGTTGGCGCCCGGAACCAAGACAGGCGATAGCGCCTTACCCCAGTTAAGAAAGAATTCGTAGAGCGCCTCAATGTCACTTTTCGACAACACGGTAAACCGAGGGAGTGGCGCGCGCCGACTCCCGTCGAACGACGGCGGGATACGCCAGACTCCGCCTTTGCCGCTACGCAGTTTGTGCTGCTCGCCTTCGGAATACTCAATCAATCCATAAGGCGGATCGGTCACCACCGCGTGAATCGAGTTGGCCTCCTGATCCTTTAGCCACATCAAACAATCCGCGCAGTGGAGCGTGGCTTCGTTGTAAGAGAAAGTCTCTGGTGCGACTTTCGCTGAGCGCGTTCGCGCATATTCGGCCGGAACCGTCTCATTCAATTGATATCGACCACGCTCGCTGCGCAGAAATGCTTCGGGAGTGTTTAACCGCAGGTACGAGCGGACCGAAGATTGCGGGGTCGCACCGATCAACTCAGTCACGCCGGCCGCAATTTCTGCAACTGAGGCACCCGCCGGACGGCTATCCAGAATTGAGACTATTGCATCCCGAACTTCACCTGGTCTGCGCTTCATGAGAGATGCCATGCGGACGAACGCATGGACTATAGACGTCTAGACGTCTTTTGTCATCATTCGCGATTACTTCTTATCGGGTTCGCTAGCACCACGTCGCCGCGAACGAAATTTCGCCACTGCCTTCAGCGCCAGAAACGGCCCCACCAGAATCGCGATGATGCCGACGATCAGTGCCCATTCGACTGCGTTCATGGCTTGCTCTCCCTAGACCGCTTCGAGCTTGGCTTGCGACAGCATCAGCCGTTTGGTGCCGGCGTTACGGAAACGTACTTCGACTTGGGTGCGCTCGCCGTCGCCGTCGAACGAGACGATGGTGCCTTCGCCGAACTTCACATGGCGTACCTGCGCGCCGAGTTTGAAGCCGCCGTAGGCCGGCGCGTTTGTGATCGGCGTGCGCTGCAAGTTGTAGCCCTCGCCGTAGCGTGGCCGCGGTTCGCGTGAACTGTAACCGCCGCCGCCATAGCCAGCGCCGGAACTGCGCGCACCACCGGCGAAGCTGGGCCGCAGGATGCCGGCGCGCGGTCGCGTTTCGACCACGCATTCGGGCGGAATGTCGCGCAGGAAAATCGACGGCGAGCCGATCTGCTCGACGCCGTGCACGCGTCGCACTTCGGCATAGCTGAGATAGAGCTGCTGGCGCGCGCGGGTGATGCCGACGTAACACAGGCGGCGCTCTTCTTCGAGGCTGCCTTCGTCGAGCGCGCGCTGATTCGGGAACAGGCCGTTCTCCACACCCACCATGAACACGATCGGAAATTCCAGGCCCTTGGCCGAGTGCAGCGTCATCAGCTGCACGCTGTCTTCGCCGGCCAGCGCCTGGCCTTCGCCGGCTTCGAGCGCGGCATGCGCGAGGAAGGAATTGAGCGGGTCGAGTTCGTCGTCTTCCGGCGGTCGCTCGAAACTGCGGCTGGCGTTGATCAACTCGTCGAGATTTTCCAGTCGCGATTCGGCCTGCTCGCCCTTCTCTTTTTGATAATGCGCGCGCAGACCGGAACGTTCGATGGTCAGGTCCATGATCTTCGATAGCGGCTCGCCGGCCGTGTCGCGCGCCAAGCCTTCGATCAGATCGAGGAACTGTTTCAGATTGCCGGCGCTGCGGCCGAGCGCCGGACCGGCGCCGACTGCGGCTTTCCACAGCGACACGCCGCCTTCGCGCGCGATCTGGCGCAGACGCTCGATCGTGGTGGCGCCGATGCCGCGCGCCGGCGTGTTGACGGTGCGCTCGAAACTGCCGTCGTCGTCGCGATTGCTGACCAGCCGCAGGTAGGCCAGCGCATCTTTCACTTCCATGCGTTCGAAAAAGCGCAGGCCGCCGTAGATGCGGTACGGCAGTCGTTGCCGGATCAGCACTTCTTCGAGCACGCGCGACTGCGCGTTGGAGCGGTACAGCACCGCCAGATCCGAATAGCGTGCGCGGCCATCGAGATGCTCGCGCATGCGGTTGACGACGAACTCGGCCTCGTCGTATTCGTTGAACGCGGCATACAGCTGGATCGGCGCGCCTTCGCCGTCCTCGGTCCACAGGTTCTTGCCGAGACGGCTGCTGTTCTTCGCGATCAGCGCATTGGCGGCTTTCAGGATGGTGCCGGTCGAGCGGTAGTTCTGCTCCAACCGGATCACCTCGGTGCCGGGAAAATCTTTCGCCAGCCGCACCATGTTTTCGACTTTGGCGCCGCGCCAGGAATAGATGCTCTGATCGTCGTCGCCGACCGCGAACAGCACGCCGCGCTCGCCGGCGAGCACGCGCAGCCAGGCGTATTGCAGCGTGTTGGTGTCCTGGAACTCATCGACCAGGATGTGGCGGAAGCGCGCACGGTAATGCGCCTGGATTTCCGGCACGTCGCGGCACAGCTCGAAAGCACGCAGGAGCAGTTCGGCGAAATCGACTAGGCCGGCGCTTTCGCACTGCACCTGATACGCGGTGTAGGCACGCACCAGCTGGCGCTGCGCGTAATCGCCTTGGTCCTGCAGCGACTGCGGCCGGCGGCCTTCGTCCTTCTGCGCATTGATGTAGGCAGTGACCTGCTTCGGCGGCCACTGTTCCTCCGGCATGTCGAGACTGCGCAAGATGCGCTTGACCAGGCGCTGCTGATCGTCCGCATCGAGAATCTGGAAATTCTGCGGCAGTTTCGCTTCGCGCCAGTGCAGCCGCAGCATGCGGTGCGCGATGCCGTGGAAGGTGCCGACCCACATCGTGCGCACCGGCACGTTGAGCAGCTGCTCGATGCGGCCGCGCATTTCGGCGGCGGCCTTGTTGGTGAACGTCACCGCCAGGATCGAATGCGGCGAGATGTTCTCGACCGCGACCAGCCAGGCGATGCGATGCACCAGCACGCGCGTCTTGCCCGATCCCGCACCTGCGAGCACCAGCCGGTGTTCCGGCGGCGCCGTCACCGCTTCCTTCTGCGCGGGATTGAGCGCGGCGATCAGCGGCGCGATGTCGGGGTTCAGCTCGGGCGGTTGATACATGCGGGCATTTTAACCGCCGCGCCGCCGCTGCATCCGTTTACTTGCCTAGTCACATCTAAGCCGTGACAAAGCTCAGTTGACGCTCTTCCGCCGCGACTCTAGCGTGCGGTGGAGGCTGCATTGGATCTGCACCGCAAGCGCGCCGCTTGCGGCACTACAGGGAAGGTCGATGAAACTGGAAATTCGCGCGCTGTCGAAGCGTTACCCGAATGGCGTGCAGGCGCTCGATAACGTCTCGCTGACGATCCCGGCCGGCATGTTCGGCCTGCTCGGCCCCAACGGCGCCGGCAAGTCGACGCTGATGCGTACGCTGGCGACCTTGCAGGAAGCCGACAGCGGCAGTGCCATGCTCGGCGACATCGATGTGCTGAAACAAGCACAGCGCGTGCGCGAAGTGCTCGGCTATCTGCCGCAGGATTTCGGCCTGTATCCGAAAGTCTCGGCCTACGATCTGCTCGATCATCTGGCGCGATTGAAGGGCCTGGTCGATGCGCGGTCGCGCCGCGCCACCGTCGAAGCGCTGCTGCAGCGGACCAATCTGTACGACGTGCGCAGGCAGAATCTCGGCGGCTTCTCCGGCGGCATGCGGCAGCGCTTCGGCATTGCGCAAGCGCTGCTCGGCAATCCCAAGCTGATCATCGTCGACGAACCGACTGCCGGGCTCGATCCGGAAGAACGCGTGCGCTTCCACAATTTGCTGGCCGACATCGGCGAGGATGTCGTCGTCATCCTGTCGACGCATATCGTCGACGATGTCGCCGACCTCTGTTCCAGTTTCGCGGTGATCAACAAGGGCCGCGTGCTGCTGACCGGCGCGCCGGCCGAGCTGGTCGCGGCGATCGATGGCCGCATCTGGGGCAAGGCGGTGGCGAAGCAGGATGTCGAAGCGCTGAAGGCGCGGCTGCCGATCATCTCGACGCGGCTATCGACCGGCCGCACGCTGGTGCGTGCTTACGCGGCATCTGCACCTGAAGCTGGTTTCGAAGCACTGCCCGCGGATCTCGAGGATGTCTACTTCAGCACCATCGCCGGGCATCTGGCGCCGACGCTGGCAACAGCCGCCTGAGCCCGCGTGATGCTGACCATCGCTGCATTTGAATTCCGTGCACGCCTGCGCCTGATCTCGACCTGGGCTTATCTCGCGCTCTATACGCTGATCGCCGGACTGTGGATGGCCGCGGCCGGCGGCGCCTTCGAACACGCGCATGTCAGCTTCGGCGACAAGATTTTCATCAACAGTCCGTATCCGCTGGCGATGGGCCTAACGATCTTCGGCTTCATCGGCGTCACCATCGTCGCGGCGATGATGGGCCGCGCGGTGCAGCAGGATTTCGAGCACGGCACGTTCCATTTCTTCTTCACCGCACCGATCCGCAAGCGCGATTATTTTTTTGGACGTTTCATCGGTGCTTACCTGACGCTGATGCTGATCTTTGTCGGCGTCGCGATCGGGTTTCAGATCGGTGCGCACTGGCCGGGGGTGGACCCAGCGAAAGTCGCAGCGTTTTCGCTGCAATCCTTTGTGCGGCCGTATCTGTTCACGCTACTGCCGAACATGCTGTGGCTCGGCGGCGTGTTCTTCGTTATCGCCGCACTCACGCGCGCGATGGCGCCGGTCTACATCGCCGGCGTATTCGTGCTGATCGGCTATCTGCTGGCAATAAACCTGCTCGGCGACATGGACAACAAGCGGCTGTCGGCGCTGATCGATCCGATCGGCACCACCGCAATCGACGTACTGACGCGCTATTGGAGCGTGGCTGACAAGAACACGCGGCAGGTTCCCTTCGAAGGCGTGCTGTTGTGGAATCGCGCGATCTGGCTGGGATTCGGATTACTGATCACGGCCATCGGCTATCGCGCGTTCAGTATGGATTTCGGCAGCGCCGGCACGCCGCGCTCGCGCAAGGCGAAACACAAGGCCGCGCTGGTCGCCGCCGCAACGACTTCGCCGGGCGCACTCGCCAAGCCAGCACTGCAAGCCGCGCTTGATCACAGCACGCGTGCGTATCTGCGCATGTTGCCGGCGATGATCGCGCTGTTCCTGCGCGAGACGGTCAAGAATCCGCGCTTTTATGCGGTGGTCGCCGGCGGCGCAGTGTTCGTCGTCGGCAGCGCCAAGAACCTCGGCAATATTTACGGCACCAACACCTGGCCGCTGACCTATCAGGTGCTCGAAGTCACGTCGGGCTTCTTCGCGCTGTTCATCCTGATCATCACCGCCATCAATGCCGGCGAACTGGTCTGGCGCGAACGCGATGCACGGATCGACGAGATCGTCGACAGCACACCGGTACCGGTCTGGCTCGGCTTTTTCAGCAAGCTCGTCACGCTGTTTGTGATTCAGGGCCTGCTGCTGGCGGTGGTGATGCTGTGCAGTATCGGCATCCAGCTGTGGCAGGGTTACACCAAGCTGGAAATCGGCCACTACCTGTTCGAGCTGTACGCACTGCAATGGCCGCGCTACTGCGTGATCGGTGCGCTGGCGCTCACCATTCATGTGCTGGTGAACCAGAAATATCTCGCGCACTTCATCGTCGTACTGCTGTTCGTGGTGCTGTCGAAGCTGCCGGACTTCGGGTTCGAGGATCGTCTGTACCGCTTCGGCAGTCTGCCGGACATCAAGTATTCGGACATCAACGGCTACGGTCATTTCCTGCCGGCGCTGCGCTGGTTCCAGCTGTACTGGGGCGCGGCAGCAGTCGTGCTTTTGGTCGCTGCGAATCTGCTGTGGGTGCGCGGCAAGGACAGCGGTCTGCGCTTGCGCGTCGGCATCGCGCGTCGGCGCCTGAGCGCGTCATCGATCGGTGTCGCCGCAATGGCCGCGCTGGTTTTCGCCGCCAGCGGCGGCTGGATTTTCTACAACACCCACGTGCTGAATCCATTCCGCTCGCAATACGATTTGCAACGGCTGCAGGCGGAGTACGAGCAGCGTTACAAATCGCTGGAATACGCGCCGCAACCGAAGATTACGGCCATCGACTTGAAGGCCGATCTGTTTCCGCATCGGCACCGCGCGCAACTGGGCGGCACGCTAAGCTTGGTCAACAAGACCGATCAGCCGATCGTCGATCTGTACGTGCTGCTGCCGCGCACCGCCGATATTCAGAGCATCGATTTCGGGATTCCATCGAAGCTGATCGATTCCGATCGCGATCTGTATTGGTTCCACTACCGGCTGGATACGCCGCTGGCGCCGGGTGCGATCACCGCCTGCACGTTCGACGTGGTCTATCAGATGCACGGCTTTACGAATAATGGCGCCGAGAGCGTGGTGCTCGACAACGGCACCTTCCTGGGTGCCGCCTTGGGCGAGGTTTCCGACTTCGTGCCGAGCTTCGGTTACGCCGAAGGCGGCGAACTTGAATCCGATCGCGACCGCAAGAAGTTCGGATTGGCGCCCAAGGAGCGCGCGCACGACCTCGACGATAAGCGCTGGCAGCAGCAGGGCTTCGCGCGCGACGCCGACTGGATCGCCTACAGCGCGACGATCAGCACCGACGCCGATCAGATCGCGACGACTTCGGGCTATCTGGACAAGCAGTGGATCGAAAATGGCCGCGCCTATTTCCACTATCAGATGGACTCGAAGATGGCGGCGATCTATCCGATCCAGTCGGGCCGCTACGCGGTGCGGAAAGATCAGTGGGGTAGCGGCGACCAGGCAGTCGCGATCGAGATCGACTACCAGCCTGGGCACGAGTTCGACCTCGACCGGATGATTGCTGGCGTCAAGGATTCGCTCGATTACTTCACCCGCAATTTCGGCCCGTATCAGCACAAGATTCTGCGCATCATCGAGTTTCCACGCTATGCGCGCTTCGCCGAATCGTTCCCGAACACGGTGCCGTTTTCGGAAGCGATCGGCTTCACCGCGAAAGTCGATGACCAGGATCCGAAGGACATCGATTATCCCTACTTCGTCACCGCGCACGAGATCGCGCATCAGTGGTGGGGACATCAGGAGATGCCGGCCGAGGTACAGGGCGGCGAGTTCATCACCGAAAGCCTGGCCGAGTATTCCGCGCTGATGGTGCTGAAGCACAAGTACGGCGATACCAAGATGCGGCGCTTCCTGCGCTACGAACTCGATCGCTATCTGCTCGGCCGCAGTACCGAAAGCAAGAAAGAGCAGCCGCTATTCCGCGCCGATGGCGCCGCCTATGTGCATTACTCGAAAGGCAGCCTGACGCTGTATGCGCTGCAGGACGTGATCGGCGAGGACGCGGTGAACCAGGCGCTGCGCGCCTTTGTCGAACGCTGGAAATTCCAGGAGCCGCCGTATCCGACTTCGCGCGATCTGCTGGCGGAACTCGGCAAGGTGACGCCGCCCGATCAGCAGTCGCTGCTGAACGATCTGTTCGAGAGCATCACGCTGTACGACAACCGCGCCACACAGGCGAGCTACCGCGAGTTGCCGGATGGCAAGTTCGAGGTCGACATCCAGGTCCACGCCAAGAAAATGCACGCGGACGGCAGCGGTGCGGAGACCGAGGCGCCGATGAACGATCTGGTCGACATCGGCGTACTCGGCGAAGACGACAAGGTGCTACAGATTCAGAAGCGGCGCGTCGTCAGCGGCGATAGCAGCTACAAGCTGATGGTCGATCAAAAGCCGCTGAAGGCCGGCATCGATCCGCTGAACAAACTGATCGATCGCATCGCCTCGGACAACGCGATCGCGGTGACGAAGGCGCCGTAACGTAGCGGCGCCACAGCTTGCTACTCGACCTGCGGCCCCGTCATTTTGCGTACGCGCAGGTTGATCAGTTCAACCGCGGTCGAGAACGCCATCGCGAAGTAGAGATAGCCCTTCGGCACATGGAAGTCGAGGCTCTCGGCGACCAGCGACATGCCGATCAACACCAGGAAACTCAGCGCCAGCGTGCGTACGGTCGGGTGCGCTTCGACGAAGCGCGAAACGAAGCCGGAAAAGAACATCATCACGATAACGGCGAGGACGATCGCGGCGATCATCACCGGCACGTTCTTGGTCATGCCGACGGCGGTGATCACCGAGTCGAGCGAGAACACGATATCCAGAATCATGATCTGCACGATGGTCGCCCAGAAACTGGCGTACTTGCGCTCGCCAGTCGCGGCTTCCACATGCGGACCGCCGTGCAATTGCTCGCGGATTTCCAGCGTGCTTTTGCCGATCAGGAACAGGCCGCCGAGCAGCAGGATGAAATCGCGGCCGGATAGATCCTGGCCCAGCACCGTGACCCAGGTGCTGGTGAGCCGCGCCAGTGCGGCCAGCGACAGCAGCAGCGCGATGCGCGTGATCATCGCGCCGGCCAGGCCGATAGTGCGGCCGCGCGCCTGCAGGGCCGGCGGCAATTTGGCGGCAGTGATCGACAGGAAAATGATGTTGTCGATGCCTAGGACGATTTCGAGTGCTGCGAGCGTCAGAAAAGCGGCTGCGAGTTCGGGGGTGAAGAACGGACCGAAGTCAAACATTGGGAACTGTGGCTGGCTGTATAGCGCTCCATCATACCGATGAGCGCGCGCCGTTGCGGTCACACGGCCGTCATCTGCGTGCCATCTGCGTGTCAGCAAAGCTTCTTATTCTCCTTGGGGATCAAAGGGCGAGGACGCGACAGATGCGAATTGCCTACGGCGTTATGGGCTATGGCCGCGGCCACGCGATGCGGACCAGCGCGGTGCTGCCGGAGTTACTGGCCGAGCACGAGGTCACCGTATTCGCCGGCGGCGATGCCTACGAGGTGCTCGCACCCTTGTATCCGACCGTGCGCATTCCGACCATCGGTTACGTCTACAACGATCACGGCGGCCACTCCGCGCCGCAGACGCTGCGCAGAAACTTCGCACCGATGACCGATCTGATGTTCGGCGGCGGCGGCTCCGAACTGGTCGAGCGCGAATTCAAGGCACGCGGCATCGAGCTGGTGATTTCCGACTCGGAAGCCTGGACGCATCGCGCTGCGCGCAGGCTTGGACTACCCCGTATCAGTTTCGATCACGTCGGCATCATCGCCTACTGCAAACCGCATTTCCCGCCCGAGCTGTGGCTGCTCGGACGCCGCGATGCAATCGGCTATCGCACGCTGATGGGCGTGCCGGAACGCATCCTGATCGCCAGCTTCTATCCGGCGGAAGCGGCCTATCCGGGCGTGCAGGTGGTCGGTCCGATGCTGCGCGACGAAGTGCTGCGCGTGCAACCGACCACGCGCGATGACGGCGGCGGCTTCCTGCTGGCCTACTTCAACAAGGGCGAGCATCAGTATCTGCCGCATATCGATCGCGCTTTGCGGCTGCTGGATTTTCCGGTGGTGGTCTACGGCACGCCGTTCCGCGGGCAGATCGAGAACCTCGACTTCCGCGCACCGAGCAACGCCGGTTTCGTGCGCGATCTGGCCGACTGCAAGGCGGTGCTGTCGACCGCCGGCAATCAGCTGATCGGCGAGGCAATCCA
Organism: Nevskia sp.; assembly: GCA_028291645.1. Lineage (GTDB taxonomy): Bacteria > Pseudomonadota > Gammaproteobacteria > Nevskiales > Nevskiaceae > Nevskia. Next base: position 33,494 of record JAQGNU010000045.1, on the reverse strand, counting down.
TTTCGGCAAGCCGATCCTGGCCTTGCCGGAAGAAGCCTTCGAGCAACGCCTCAACGCTCACATGATCGAGCGCATGGGTGTCGGCATGCGCGGCGACCGGCTGCAACTCAATCCGAGCGACATCGATCGCTTCCTCGGTAATTACGACTGGTATCGCGGCAATATGCGCGAGCACGCGCGCGACGGCCGCGCCGAAGCGCGCGCGACGCTGCGCCGCTTCATCGAGGAAATCCGCCGCGAGCAGCCGCTGCGGGCGGCGACCAAAAAGCGCTGGGGACATACCAGCGTGAAAGTGCCGGAACCACCACAAGTAGAAACCGAACCGACGCCGAAATCACGCGCTTCGCAGCGCCGCATGGTCGCGCCTACTTAAAACGCGTCACAAGGTTTTCGCGCGGAGCACGCGAAGAGCCCCCAAAAAACCCTTGTTGAAATGTCTGCGCGACTTGGTTTCTTGCTGTCGCAAGCACGATCAATGGCGCCGGCTCATTCGGCAAGGAAGCGCGCCAGAATCGAACGCATGAAGCGGTTGTTGTCATCGAAACAGGCCGGCTGCGCGAGGATGTGTTCCGGCGTCTGCACGTAGCGCGCGACTTTCGGCCGCGCGTGCTCGAACCAGATCTGCGCATTGGCCTGCGTCACTTCCAGGTGAAACTGCAGGCCGAGCGCGCGGCCGGCGACGGCGCTGAAAGCCTGCTGTGCGCAGGCTTCACTGAAGGCGAGTTGCTGCGCGTCCGGCGGCAGCGCATAGGTATCGCCGTGCCAGTGAAACGCGGTGAAGCTGTCCGGCAGATCGGCCAGCAGCGGCGCGGCGCGGCCCGCTTCGGTTAGCGTCACCGGAAACCAGCCGATCTCGCGGTCGGCATTGCGCGTCACCGGCCCGCCGAGCACGTCGGCCAGCAGCTGCGCGCCCAGGCAGAGGCCGAGCACCCGTTTACCGCTGTCGAGCGCGCCGCGGATCAATGCTTTCTCCGGCACCAGCCAGGGATGGCGCTCGTGCTGGTAGATGTTCATCGGCCCGCCCATCACGATCAGCGCGTCGAAATTCGCGGTCGGCGGCGGCCGTTCGCCGGCATACAGCCGCGTCGCGCTGACCACATGGCCATGCGCCGCCAGCCAGGGACCGATGCAGCCGAGATCCTCGAAGTCCGCGTGTTGCAGCCAGTGAATGCGCATTCCAAAATCTCCCCGGAGACGATCCAGCCTAATTGCATTTGATGTCGATTATGCGGGCGCATCGATACGGCTTGCGTCGCGCCTTAAACCCGCCGGCGGTTTGCGGCATCCAAACCAATCAGCACTTCCGGCAGTGCCGCCTGCCTGCCGGACGCGCGCAACTTTAGGGGATGAAGAAACGTGAAGCCAAACTTTTTCAGCGCCTGCATCGGCGCCGCCTTGCTTGCGGCTTGTAGCAAACCGGCGGAAACGCCTGCGCCGACCGCACCGGCTGCGGCACCGCCGGCGCTGCTGTCCGGCATCGAAACCCAGTATGCCGACGACAGCGTCCGCATCCAGGACGACTTCTACAAGCACGTCAACGGCAAATGGCTGGCGGCCACCGAAATCCCGGCGGACAAGCCGGGCTACGGCGCCTTCACCAAACTTTACGATGACGCGCAGGAGCAGCTGAAGACGCTGATCGAAGCCGCCGCGAAAGACGGTGCCGGCGATGCAGACAAGCAGAAGATCGGCGACCTCTACAACAGTTTCATGGACGAAGCCAAGCTCGAAGAGCTGGGCCTGAAGCCGCTCGATGCGGACTTCGCATTGATCGACGCGGTCAAGGACAAGAAGGAACTGGCCGCGCTGATCGGCACGCTCGGCAAGAAGCTGTCGCAGCCGGGCGACTTCGGTCCGAACGAGACGACGCTGCCGTTCGTGGTGGCGGTGCATCAGGACAACAAGGATTCAACCAAATACGTCGCCGACCTGCAGCAGAGCGGCATCGGCCTGCCGGACCGCGACTACTACCTGAAGAACGACGACGCCAAGCTGAAGACGATCCGCGACCAGTATTTGCAGCATGTCGAGAAGATGCTGCGGCTTGCCGGCGACAAGGCGGCGGCGAAAAATGCAAAAGACATCGTCGCGCTCGAAACCGAGCTGGCGAAACTGCAGTGGGACAAGGTTACGCTGCGCGATCCGATCAAGGCTTACAACAAGGTGATGCTGGTCGATCTGCCGAAGCTGGCGCCGGGCTTCGACTGGGACGGTTTCATCAAAGCAGCCGACATCGCCGGCAAGACCGATTACGTCATCGTCGGCCAGCCGAGCTACCTCAGCGGCTTCGGCAAGCTGCTGGCGAAAACGCCGCTGCCGCTATGGAAGAATTATTTCAAGTGGCATGTGCTGAACGACGGCGCCAGCGCGTTGAGCAACTCGTTCGTCGTCGAGAACTTCGCGTTCAAGGGCACCGCCCTGCGCGGCGTGCCGCAAGACCGACCGCGCTGGAAGCGTGCGGTGGCACTGGTCGAAACCGCGATCGGCGAGGGCTTAGGCAAGCTCTACGTCGCGCAGTATTTCCCGCCGGAGAACAAGGCACGCGTCGAAGCGCTGGTCAACAATCTGCTGGCCGCGTACAAGCAGGGGATCGACACGCTCGATTGGATGAGCGCCGACACCAAGAAGGAAGCGCAGGCCAAACTGGCGAAGATCGCGGTGAAGATCGGCTACCCGAACCAGTGGCGCGATTACTCGAAACTGGAAGTCGCCAAGGATGATCTGTTCGGCAACATCCGCCACGCCAATGCGTTCGAATACGCGCGCACGATCAACAAGCTCGGCACGCCGATCGATCGCGGCGAGTGGGGCATGACGCCGCAAACGGTCAACGCCGAATACAACCCGGAACTGAACGACATCACCTTCCCGGCGGCGATCCTGCAGCCACCGTTCTTCAACGTGAAGGCTGACGATGCGGTGAACTACGGCGGCATCGGTGCGGTGATCGGCCACGAGATCAGCCACGCGTTCGACGATCAGGGCGCGCAGTACGACGGCGACGGCAATCTGCGCGACTGGTGGACCAAGGACGATCACGCGAAATTCGCCGCCAAGACCAAGGCGCTGGTGGCCGAATACGATGCCTTCGTGCCGCTCGCGGGGTATCACGTCAACGGCGCGCTGACGCTGGGCGAGAACATCGCCGACAACTCCGGCCTGGCGATCGCCTACAAGGCCTACCAGATCGATCTCGGCGGCAAGGAAGCACCGAGCCTCGACGGCTTCAGCGGCATACAGAGATTTTATATGGGCTTTGCGCAGGTCTGGCGCGAGAAGCTGCGCGACAATTTCGCCATCGAGCTGATCAAAACCGATCCGCATTCGCCGCCGGAATTTCGCGGCAACGGCACGGTGGTCAACCAGCCTGGCTTCTATAGCGCATTTGACATCAAGCAAGGCGACAAGATGTATCTGCCGCCCGAGCGCCGCGTTGGGATTTGGTAAGCCTGTGCGTCTAGTAATATCCGCAGCGGCCGGCCGGTTTGCCGCCACTGCGGATTTCTGATTTTCGGCCCGCGCGGCGATCGCGCGGTACATTGTGATTCAACGCTAGCACTCAAGGATTCCCCGTGAACCGACTTTCATTCAAGGCTTCAGGCTACATGCTCGGCTTGGCGCTCGGCGCCTGCTTGTTCGGCGCCTGCTCGAAACCCGCCGAAGCGCCGGCCAAGACCGACATCGCCGCGGCTGCCGCCGCGCCGACGCTGGCCTCCGGCGTCGATCTGCAGTTCACCGACGATGCGGTGCGTGCGCAGGACGACTTCTACAAACACATCAACGGTAAGTGGCTCGCGACCACCGAGATTCCGGCCGACAAGGGCGTCTACGGCTCGTTCTCGAAACTCGACGACGACGCCCAGGAACAGCTGAAGACGCTGATCGAAGGTCTCGGCAACGCGCCGACCGACGCCGACGCGCAGAAGATCGACGCGCTCTATGCCAGCTTCCTCGACGAGCCGAAGTTGGAAGAACTCGGCCTGAAGCCGGTCGCCGGCGAGCTTGCCAAGATCGACGCGATCAAGGACAAGAAGGAAATCCCAGCGCTGATCGCGCATCTGAACCAGATCAGCGTCGGCGCGCCGTATGAACCGGCGGTGCATCTGGATGCGAAGGATTCGACCAAGTACATCGTCGATCTCGGCCAGGCCGGCCTCGGCCTGCCGGACCGCGACTACTACCTGAAGGACGACGACAAGCTGAAGGATGCGCGCGGCAAGTACGCTACGCATATCGAAGCGATGCTGAAGCTCGCCGGCGACAAGAACGCGGCGAAGTCTGCCAAGGATATCGTCGCGCTCGAAACCGAGCTGGCGAAGATTCAATGGAGCAAGGTCGAAAACCGCGATCCGGTGAAGACCTACAACAAGGTTCCGCTGGCCGATCTGCCGAAGTTGATGGCGGCCTACGACTGGAAGAGCTACCTGACAGCAGCCGGCGTCGACGGCAAGCTTGATTATGTCATCGTCAGCCAGCCGACCTACTTCAGCGCGCTCGGCAAGCTGTTGCAGAAAACGCCGCTGCCGGTGCTGAAGACCTACTTCAAGTGGCGCCTGCTATCGGCTGCCGCACCGTTCCTGAGCAAGCCGTTCGTCGACGAGCGCTTCGCGTTCTACGGCACCAGCCTGCGCGGCATTCCGCAGAACCGTCCGCGCTGGAAGCGTGGCGTGGCGCTGGTCGACGACTCGATCGGCGAAGGCCTCGGCAAGCTCTACGTCGAAAAGTATTTCCCGCCGGAGAGCAAGGCGCGCATGCAGGCACTGGTGCAGAACCTGATCGCCGCGTACCGCAGCAGCATCGAAACGCTTGACTGGATGGGCCCGGACACGAAGAAGGCCGCGCAGGAAAAGCTCAACAAGCTGATGCTGAAGATCGGCTACCCGGACAAGTGGCGCGACTACAGCAAGCTCACGTTCGCCAAGGATGATCTGGTCGGCAATGTCGAACGTGCCAGCGAGTTCGAGTATCAGCGCAATATCGACAAGCTCGGTCAGCCGATCGATCGCAGCGAGTGGGAAATGACGCCGCAGACGGTCAACGCCTACTACAATCCGGAGATGAACGAGATCGTGTTTCCGGCGGCGATCCTGCAGCCGCCGTTCTTCAACGTGAAGGCCGACGACGCGGTGAACTACGGCGGCATCGGTGCGGTGATCGGTCACGAAATTTCGCACGGCTTCGATGACCAGGGCAGCCAGTACGATGCCGACGGCAATCTGCGCGACTGGTTCACCAAGGACGATCACGACAAGTTCAAGGCGAAGACGCAGGCGCTGGTGGCGCAGTACAGCGCGTATGAACCGGTGCCCGGCTTCCACGTCAACGGCGAGTTGACGCTCGGCGAGAACATCGCCGACAACTCCGGTCTGGCGATCGCCTACAAGGCTTACAAGATCTCGCTGAACGGCAAGGATGCACCGCTGATCGACGGCCTCACCGGCCCGCAGCGCCTGTTCGCCGGCTGGGCGCAGGTGTGGCGCGGCAAGGTGCGCGAGAACGAAGCGGTGGTGCGCATCAAGTCCGATCCGCATTCGCCGCCGGCGGTGCGCGGCGATGCGCCGCTGGTCAATCAACCGGGCTTCTACGATGCCTTCGGTCTGAAGGAAGGCGACAAGATGTATCTGCCGCCGGAGCAGCGCGTCAGCATCTGGTAAACGTTTTCCGAACGGCCCCGGTCGCGCAATGCGGCCGGGGCCGTTTTATTTGGATGCCCGTATTTGCTGCTATCGGCGCCGGTTCAGTCGAGCAGTGGTGATTCGTCCAGCGAACGCCATTGATAGCGCCGCAGATCGATGCGTTCGCCCTTGAACAGCACGCCTTCCTCGCGCAGGCGCCGCCGCTGTTCCAGGTAGGGCTCGCTGTTGATTGGCAGCGACAGCTTGCCTTGCGCGTTGATCACGCGATGCCAAGGTACGTCGAGACCATGCGGTTCGCCGAGTACGCGACCGACCAACCGCGCACGCCCCGGCAAACCGGCGAGCCAGGCGATCTGGGTATAGGTCGCAACCTTGCCGGGCGGAATTTCGGCGACGCGCCGCAGGATCGCCTGGTAGTCGGCGCGGACCAGGGTTTCGCGCTCGATCGCACGTCCCGCCAGCGTGGTCCGTCCACCGCGATATTTCGAGGTCATGACGCCGATTAGCGTGCAGCAATCAGCCCGGCCGCGCCGAGCATTTCAAATCGGCCCCGCATCCCCAGCAAAACCGCCGTGCGACCGTCGGGCTTGAAACCGCAGTCGCGCAGCCGCTTGCCGCTTTAGTCGCCGGCCAGCGCCGCATAAATTGTCGGGCGATTCGGTCCGGAGGCCCAGCGCACCAGCGCTTTCGGGCAGAACTCCGCCGGTTCGAAACCGCTGACGATGCGGTACAGATCCGCAACGATGCGCTGAATCGCGCCGTGATATTCGCGGAACTCGTGGCTCTGGCTGGCGTGCATCGTTGCCAGCGTGGCGATCACCACTTTCGGCGGCGCATATGGCGCGATGCGATCGAGAATACGCTCGGCCAGCACCGCATCCTTGTCCTTGACGCCTTCATCCATCAGCACCGAAACCAGCTTCGGATTGCCGCCGGATTTGTTGGCCGAGGCCTTGCGCAGCCGCGCATCGCGCGCGTAGTACAGCGCGGCGGCGAGCAGTACGAACAACTCGTCGTAGGAATCTTCAGTGAAGTTGATATCGTCCGGGACCAGGCCTTTCAGCGCCGGCTTGAACGCGGCGAGCTGCCCCGGAAATTCTTCGTCCAAGCGTGCGATACGGCGGAACAGCTTCGCATCCGACATCGTTAAACCTCCCTCAAATCCGTTGCAATAAGTCGGCGCGCCAGAGCCGGCACCGTATGCCCGCAGTATAGCGAGCGGCGCCGGCTGCGCGACTGATCGACGACGATCAATTACTTGAATTTGCCCCCGATAACGCGCCCGCGGCCGTCGAGTTGGGCAAAGTAGCGGCTGTTGTCGGTGCGGTATTCCTTGCTGGAAACGCTGCCGAACAGAATCAGCGATACGTTCGGATAGCGTTTGTGGAATTGCGCCGGCGTCGGCTTGCCCGCGATGAAATGTTTGAATTCGGCCGAGTTAGCCAGGCCGGGCTTGGGCTCGGCCTTCTTTGCCGCCGGCGGCGGCGCGCGCTTTGCCGGCGGCACCTTGGCCTTGGGAATTGCCTTCGCCTTGGGCGGCGCTTTGGCCTTCGCTGCAGCTTTGGGTGCCGCAGCCGCGGGCGTCGGTGGCTGTGGCGCGGTAACCGGCGGCGGCAGCTTGGGTGCCGCCACGGCGGCTTCCGCTCGATCGCTGGGCGGCGCTGCATCAGCCGCTTCGGGTGTCGATATGACGATCGACGTCGAAGCCGGCAGCACCAGCGGCAGCGGCTTCGGTCCGGTTTGCAGCGCAGTCGGTGTACGCGGCGTGCTCAGCAGCGCTGTGAATGCCTGCCACTGCTTGGCCGAGCCCGGCGTTTTGTCGCCTTCCTTTTCGACAAAGTCGCGCACGATCTCTTCGCCATAGCTGTAGTTGATGATGTAGCTGCGGTAACGCTCGATGAACGCGAGGCGCTGCTTGGCGCGGGCCGGTGAGGCCAGCGTATATTTCTGCAGCCAGGCGAGCAGCGAGTCGGTGCTGAACTCGCCATCCAGATAGCGGCGTGCACCCTCGATCGCGGCCGGCGCCAGCGCCTTCGCCGCGTCGACCACTTCCAGATAATTGGCGGCCTGTTTCGTATCGAAGCCGGACAACTGGAACAGCTCGCGGGTGAATTCCAGTTTCTCGTTGCCGGGGAAGACCATGCCGATCCCGAAATCGGCCGAGCCTTCGGCGATGAACGACTGCGGCGAGAACAGCGCGTAAATCTGATATTCCGGCCAACCGCGCTGACGCAGCAGCGCCTGCTCGAGCAGGCCGTTGTAGACGTGATGTCCTGGATAGCCTTCATGTGCCGCCAGTTCGATCACGCGGCTGATCGGGATCGGCAGGTCGGTGTTGACCTCGATACGGCTGACGTAGTTGCCCTGGTACCAGTTGTAGGCGCTCCAGGGCTTGCCGCTGACGAAGGCCAGATCGAAGCGCTCGCCCGGCGGCAGCTGCAGGTGCGCCGCGCTGCGGTACTGCGCGACGCCGATGGCGGTGCGCATGACCGTTTCGAGTCGCGCGGCCGGCACCGCGTACTGTTCGATGTAGCGGTTATAACGCTCGGCCAGCGAACCCGGACCTTTCGGCAGCAGACCGTCCATGATTTTCAGCACCGGCTGGAAATCGGTCTCGGCGTAATGCGGCGGATCGACGTCGTACAGCGCACGGGCTTCGTCGTCGAACGACATCCGCTCGCCCTGCAACAGGCGTGCGCGCGCAGTCAGCGAACCGAGCTGGTTTTTCAGATAGCTCTTGCGCAGCGCCAGCGCTTCCGGATCGCCATCGTCCGCGGACGTATCGGCACTGCCGAGCGCGGCGATCAGTTCCTGCGCTTCTTCCTCGATCTGCTGCAACTTCTTCGGATTCTGGGCGGCTTCGGTTTTCCACTCGGCCGGGCCGTAAAACGCGTCGACGTAATCGGCGTCCACTTGTCCCAACGCCAGCACCAGCTTGACGTAGGCCGTGGCGACATCGTTCAGCTTCAGCACCGGTGCGGCGACCGGCGGCGCCGCCGGCGGCTCTTCGATCGTGGCGATTTGCTGTGGCTCCTCGGCCGGTGGCGTTGTGCTGCAGGCAGCAGTGACGACGAGCGCCGACAGTCCGAGCAGGATCTGTTTCTTGAGTTTCACCAATTCCCCTAAACCGAGCTGGGCGCGCAGAGCCTGCGCACAGTCAATGGACCTTTCTGGATTTTCCGCTGCGCCGTTCGGCGTCCTTCGCCACTTTGCCACCGCCCATCTGCGGCCGCAGCCGCGGCGCGCCGGCGGCAGGTCCGGCCTGCTTCGCCGCCAGCGCTTCACGCAGCAAGTCGGCGGTCGACTTGCGCGGCTCGGGCGCGACCACCGGCGACGGCACTTCGGCCACCGTAGCGGCCGGCGCCTTGACTTTGGCTTTCTTTTTGGCCACGGCCTTAGGTGGCGCGGCTTCCGGTGCGTTCTTCTTCATGGCAGCAAACTCAGGTGCTTGGATGGGTAACGCCTAGCCAGCGGCGGACGCCAGCACAGCCGCCATTGTGATGCCTGCGACACCGCCCTTGCCACTCCCTTCCGCCGTTACAGGTGCACCGTTGCCGCACACCTACAAGGACAGCTTGCGCAGATCCGATAGCAGCTTGACCAGCAGCACGATGAAGCGCGCCGCGTAGGCGCCGTCGATCACGCGATGATCGTAGGACAGCGACAGCGGCACCATCAACCGCGGCTGAAACGCGTGTCCGTCCCAGACCGGCTTGATGGTTGAGCGCGACACGCCGAGGATGCCGACTTCCGGCGCATTGACGATCGGCGTGAAATGGCTGCCGCCGATGCCGCCGAGACTCGAGATCGAGAAACAGCCGCCCTTCATGTCGTCGCCCTTGAGCTTGCCGTCGCGCGCCTTCTTCGCCAGCTCCGAGGTTTCCTGCGCGAGGGCGACGATGCCCTTCTTATCGACATCGCGCACCACCGGCACCACCAGGCCATTCGGCGTATCGGCGGCGAAGCCGATATGCATGTAGTGCTTCTGGATCAGGCTTTCGCCGTCCGGCGACAGCGAGGAGCTGAACTCCGGATAGGCCTCGATCGCCTTCGCCACCGCTTTCATGATGAACGGCAGCAGCGTCAACTTGACGCCGCTGTCCTCGCTCTGCGACTTGCGGAAGGCTTCGAGTTCGGTGATGTCGGCTTCGTCGTTCTGGGTGACATGCGGAATATTCAGCCAGGAGCGATGCACGTGCGCCGCCGACAATTTGCGGATGCGCGCCAAGGGTTTCGTTTCAACAGATCCGAACTGGGCGAAGTCGATTGTCGGGATTTTCGGGATGCCGGCACCGGCCGACGACGCCGCACTCCCCGCAGGCGGCGATGCCAGGGATTTCTTGACGTAGTCCTGCACGTCCTCGCGCGCAATGCGGCCGTTCGGCGCCGAACCTTTGATCTGGCTCAGGTCGACGCCCAGCTCGCGTGCGAATTTGCGGATCGAGGGGCTCGCGTGCGGAATCGCTGCAGATGCATCGGCAACGTCGGCCGAGGGCAGGCGCGAAGCCGGCGGCGGCAACGGTGCAGCGCCGAGATTGCCGGGTGCGGCGGGCAGGTTTTCAGCGTCCTGCTTCTCTGCGGGCTTGGCCGGCGTGGCGGGTGCGGCAGATTCAGTTCCGCTGCCGGCAGCGTCCGCCGCAGCGACTTCCAAGGTACAGACCGCCGCGCCTTTCGAAACTTTGTCGCCGACTTTCAGTTTCAGCGATCGCACCGTGCCGGCGGCCGGCGCCGGTACGTCGAGTGTCGCCTTGTCCGATTCCAGCGTGACCAGCGTGTCGTCCTTGGCGACGACATCGCCTTCCTTGACCAGCACGTCGATCACCGGTACGTCGTGATAGTCGCCGATGTCGGGCACCGTCACGTCCTGCTTGGCGCCTGCCGCCGGCGCCGATTTCTTCGTGCCGGTCGCAGCCGCCGGCTTGTCCGCTACTGCTTTCGTAGCGTCCGGTTTGCTGGCCTCGGCTTTCGATGCTGCCTTCGGCGCCTCCGCCGGTTGCGCTTTTGCTGCCGGCTCGGCCGGCTGCGGTTTCGCAGCGTCGCCCTCGCTGGTTTCCAGCACCAGTACGGCACTGCCCTGCTTGACCTTGTCGCCAACTTTCAGCCGAATGCTCTTGACCGTGCCGGCCATCGGCGCCGGCACATCCATCGTTGCCTTGTCCGATTCGAGCGTGACCAGCGGCGCTTCCTTCTCGACCTGATCACCGACCTTCACCAGCACATCGATCACCGGCACCGACTCGTAGTCGCCGATATCGGGGACCGACACCTCCATTTCCTTGGCCATGACTATTCCTTCGCCGGATTCGGCTTGCCGACGTGGATGCCGTATTTCTGCATGGCTTCGCTGACTAGACTTGACTTCACCTGTCCGGCCTGCGCCAACGCGAACAGCGCCTTGATCGTGACCCAGCGACGATCGACCTCGAAGAAGTCGCGCAGGTTCTCACGCGTGTCGGAGCGACCAAAACCGTCGGTGCCGAGCACGTGATAACCCATCGGCACGAACGGCCGAATTTGCTCGGCGTAGGCCTTGATGTAGTCAGTCGCGGCGATCGCCGGACCGGCCATGCCGCCGAGACATTCATCGACGTAGCTCTTGCGTGGCGCTGCTTCCGGGTGCAGCAGGTTATGGCGTTCGGCGTCCTGGCCGTCGCGGGCCAGCTCGGTGAAGCTCGGCGCGCTCCAGACATCGGCGGTGATTTTCCAATCCTGCAGCAGCAAATCCGCCGCGGCCAGCACTTCGCGCAGGATCGAACCGGAGCCGAGCAGCTGTACATGCAGCTCGTTCGGTTTCTCGCAGGGTTTCAGCAGATACAGGCCTTTGACGATGCCGCTTTCCACGCCGGCCGGCATCGCCGGGTGCGGATAGTTTTCGTTCTGCAGCGTCAGGTAGTAGTAGTGATCCTGCTGTTCGACATACATCTCGCGCATGCCGTGATGCAGCAGCACCGCGACTTCGTAGGCGTAGGCCGGATCGTAGCTGCGACAGTTCGGAATGGTCGAACTGAACAGATGGCTGTGACCATCCTCGTGCTGCAGTCCTTCGCCGTTCAAGGTCGTGCGCCCGGCAGTGCCGCCAAGCAGGAAGCCGCGTGCGCGCATGTCGCCCGCAGCCCAGGCCAGATCCGCGGTGCGCTGGAAGCCGAACATCGAATAGAAAATGTAGAACGGAATCAGGCTGACGCCATGGTTCGAGTAGCTGGTCGCCGCGGCGATCCAGCTCGACATCGAACCCGCTTCGGTGATGCCTTCTTCGAGAATCTGGCCCTTGATGTCTTCCTTGTAGAACGCCAGCTGATCGGCGTCTTCCGGGTTGTACTTCTGGCCGACCACTGAATAGATGCCGAGCTGCCGGAACATGCCTTCCATGCCGAAAGTGCGCGCTTCGTCCGGAATGATCGGCACTACGCGCGAACCGACCTTCTTGTCGCGCAACAGCATTTGCAGCAGCTGCACAAAAGCCATCGTCGTGCTGATTTCGCGTTCGCCGGTGGACTGCAGCAGGCGATCGAAAATCGACAGCGGCGGAATTTCCAGCGTGTCGCCACGGCGATTGCGGTGCGGCAGCGAACCGCCGAGCTCCTCGCGCCGCGCTTTCAGATATTTGATCTCCGGCGAATCTTCGGCCGGCTTGTAGAACGGCGTGTCCTTGATCTGTTCGTCGGACACCGGAATCTGGAAACGATCGCGAAATGTCTTCAGCGCGTTCTCGCCCATCTTCTTCGCCGAATGGGTGATGTTCTGGCCTTCGCCGGCCTCGCCCATGCCATAACCCTTGACCGTCTTCGCCAGAATCACCGTCGGCGTGCCGGTATGTTTGCTTGCGGCCGCATAGGCGGCATAGACCTTGTGCGGATCGTGGCCACCGCGGTTGAGACGCGCGATGTCGTCGTCACTCATGGTCGCGACCAGCTGTTCCACTTCCGGATATTTCTTGAAGAAATGCTCGCGCGTATAGGCGCCGCCCTTGGCTTTGTAGTTCTGGTATTCACCGTCGACGGTTTCGTTGAAGGTCTTGATCAGCAGGCCGGTCTTGTCCTGCGCGATCAGCGCATCCCAGCTACCGCCCCAGATCACTTTGATGACGTTCCAGCCGCCGCCGCGGAATACGCCTTCGAGCTCCTGGATGATCTTGCCGTTGCCGCGCACCGGGCCGTCGAGCCGCTGCAGATTGCAGTTGACGACGAACACCAGGTTGTCGAGCTGCTCGCGCGCGGCGATGTCGATCGCGCCCAAGCTTTCGGGTTCATCCATTTCGCCGTCGCCGCAGAAACACCAGACCTTGCGGCCATCGGTCTTGGCGAGGCCGCGATGCTGCAGATACTTCATCAGCCGTGCCTGGTAGATCGCCATGATCGGACCCAAGCCCATGCTGACGGTGGCGAATTGCCAGAAGTCCGGCATCAGCCAGGGATGCGGATAGGAGCTCAGGCCCTTGCCGCGTTCGCTCTCGATGCGGAAATTGCGCAGCTGCTCCTCGCTCAGACGGCCTTCCAGATAGGCACGCGCATAAATGCCGGGCGTCGAATGACCTTGCACGAACACCATGTCGGGGCCATCGGGATGCTCGGGGCCCTTCCAGAAATGGTTGAAGCCGACGTCGTACAGCGTGGCCGCCGATGCGAAACTGGCAATGTGGCCGCCGATGCCGGAGTGCTCGCGATTGGCGTTGACCACCATCGCCATCGCATTCCAGCGCATGATCGAGCGCAGCTTCCATTCGAGCGCATGGTCGCCCGGCGAGCGTTCTTCCTTGTGCGGCGGAATCGTGTTGACGTACGCCGTGTTCGGCGAGAACGGAATGTAGGCCCCGGACAAGCGCGCCTTTTCCTGCAGTGCCTCGAGCAGAAAATGCGCACGCTCGGGACCCTCGTGTTCCAGCACCGCTGCGAGCGATTCCAGCCACTCTCGCGTTTCCTGCGGATCCGTATCGCCCTGTTCAGCGTTCGGTCTCGGTTCTTCCATGGTCATGTGCACAGCTCCCGCTGTCGGGGCATGCGGTGTGCTCGGCCGCGTCTCTCGTGGCCGAATGCAGCAGTGGGCTGCGGCAAACCGGATGCAGATTCGTGGGCAAGGGACACCAGCTCTGTGCGGGTGTTCAGGCCATGAAGTTCGCGTTGCCCGATAACGGCGCAACACGATCGCTAGGCTACCCCAACGCCGCCGTGCTTGCATTGATCGCGCTCAAGCCGATCGGGCTGCGTGCGAGCGAGCAGCCTCAGGTCTGCGAATAACCCAGCAGCGTCAATACGCCGAGTACGGCATAGATCACCGCCGCGGCAATGTGTACTGCTCTGAGGGGAATCCAGCGCATCGCGCGCTCTGCAAACAGGACCGTCGGCACGTTGACCAGCATCATGCCGAGCGTGGTGCCGGCCACCACGCTCCAGAACGCCTCGTAGCGCGCCGCCAGGGCGACGGCGACGATCTGGGTTTTGTCGCCCATTTCCGCGATGAAAAAAGTGACGGCGGTCAGGGCGAACACGCCGTAATTGGAACGGGTCTCGACTTCACTGTTGTCGAGCTTGTCGGGGATCAGCACCCAGACCGCGACCACCAGGAACGAGATGCCGAGTACCCAGCGCAGGTTCTGCGGGCTGAGCCACTCGCCGGCGACGGTGCCGAGCAGGCAGGCCAGAAAATGATTCGCCAGCGTCGCCAAGAAAATACCGGCGATGATCGGCAGCGGGCGCCGCAGACGCGCGGCGAGCAGCAGCGACAGCAACTGCGTCTTATCGCCGAGTTCGCCGAGCGCGACCGACGCGGTGGAGATTGCGAGAGCTTCCATGGAGCGGTTTCCCAGGGTCGGACGGTGCGAGCCAATGACACGAACACCACCGTCCAACCCAAGGACTGGCCTTCGCGTCAAAGGTCTCGCCAGACCCTGCCCGAAACGGGCGGTTGCATGCGCCATGGCCTCGCGGCCAAGTGTGTTGACGCGTGCCTTTCTGCAACAGCGCAGAAAGCGGCTACTCCCCAATGAACCGCTGCAGTGTACGGAGCTTGCGCGGGCGCGTCGACTTTTTCGCTCGATGCGCTCAAACGACGCGAGCCCTGTCCGCATCTGCGGACAGGGCTCGCTGTTGCAAATCGCCTTACGGCGCGGCCGGCGCGGCGTCGCTCCCGACCGGGCCCGTTTCGGTTTCGACCGGGGCCAGATTTGCGGCCGCATCGGTCACCGTCAACTCAACCCGGCGATTGATCTCGCGGCCTTCGTCGGTGGCGTTGTCGGCGATCGGTTTGCTCTTGCCGAAGCCACGTGTGGTCATGCGCGAACCGTCGATGCCGCGGCCGAGCAGATATTGCTGGACCGAATCGGCGCGTCGCTGCGACAGCTTCTGGTTGTACGCAACCGAACCCTTGCCGTCGGTGTGACCGTCGATCTCGACCTTGATGTCGGCACGCGCCTGCAGCGCATCGGCGACTTGGTTCAGCAGCGTCTTGGCGTTGACCGTGAGCGTCGCCTTGTCGAACAGGAAATTGACGCCACGTAATACGACCGTGTCGCCGGTCTTGCAACCTTGCAGATTGATCGGCTGACCCGGCTCCGGTGCCTGGCATGGCGGCGGCGGTGGTGGCTCCGGTGCCGGCGGCGGTTCTTCGACCGGTATGACTTGCACCGGCGGCTCGGGCGCGGCCACCGGCTGCGCGGGTTTACCGAACGAGTAGCGCAGGCCGAGCATCGCCGAGTGCGTGCGATAGTCCGCCTTGATCGAGGTATTGGGCTGGTCGTTCAGCAGATTGAACCGCGCGCGTTCGGTCTCGAGGTAGCGATAGTCGATCGACAGCGTCACGTGCTCGCCAAGATCGAAGCCGATGCCGGCGCCGCCTTGATAGGCAAACACGGTATCGAACCAGCTGCGCAGATTAGTGGTTTGATCAAACGCGGGATGGCGAATCGCCACGCGTGCAGCGCCGAGGCCGCCACCAATATACGGATGCACCCAGCCTGACTTGAAGAAATCGAACCAGATGTTGGCCATCGCGGTATCGGCGTTCTCGAAGCCGCCGACATCGCTGGCCTGCGAACCATTGCGCAGCGATCCGCTCTTGAAGTCATTGCGCCGGTAGTCCAGTTCGAACTCCGGCCGCAGACCGCTCTCGAACGAGTACCCGGCCACCGCGCCCGCAAGCCAGCCGGTCTTCAGCTTGGTGCTGGCGACGTAGCTGCCATCCGGTACGTTGAACAGGCCGTTATAACCATAGATTTTGAAGGACTGACTGCGGCCGAAATTCGCGCCGCCCTCCAGTCCGACATACGCGCCCTCACCAGCGATTGCGGCGAGCGGCACCGAGCAACCCGTCAGCAAGATTGCCTTGCCGATGTACTCAAACGTTTTGCGCTTCATCCTGAAATCTCCCGAGATATCTTGTTGGTTTTCGAGGCTCTGTCGGTCCCTACAGATTTAACTCCAACTATCTGCATGGTTCGAGCCGTGCTGACAAAACACGGTCGCGATTTCTCACCCACCCTTTAACCACGATACGAATCGAAGGCATCGCGCACCGTACGATAGCGCACACAATATCAGGCGGATTTCACGTATGACCAGTGCTTTTTCGCGCTATCCGACGATCAATTGGGTGATCAATTGTTTGCAACCGGGCGCGCGGCGGCCAGCTGCGCCTGAATAAAGCTCGCCCAAATCGGATCGGGTTGCCAGATCGCGTGTAAGTCGCGCTCGGCTTCATCGAGCGGCACACCGAGATGCAACGCCCGGTCGAGCATGACGAAACTGGAGACGCGCTTGTTGGCCGCGCAATGCACGAACACGCTTCGCCCTGCAGCTCGCTCCGCTGCCATCGCCGCGCTGAACTGCAACAAGTCCTGCCGCCGCGGCTGTTCCCATTCGACCGGAATATGCAGGTAGCGCATGCCGAGTTTCTCGACCACGGCGCGCTCGTTTGCCAATGCGTGATCGGAAGTGCTCAGCGCCAGGTTGATCACGGTGTCGACACCGCAGGCACTGACCGCAGTCAGTTCCTCCGCGGTCGGCTGGCCTGCGGTCAGCAGGTTTGTGTCGATTGCGCGGAAATTGCGAATGCGCGCCAGGAAGCGCCGATCGAACGGCAGCGGCGTGATGCCTTGCCGCAGCAGCCAATCGCGCACCGCATAGCCGGTGCCGGCCGGCCAGGGCCGGATCTGTTCGAACGGCACATGTTTGTATTCGGCCAATTCCTCGCCCAGCACGACTTCGCCTTCGGCGACGACGTGATAGGCGATGATCAACTGATTCATGCGCTCGAACGGATAGTGCCCGACGAAGCCGGCGACGCGTCCTTTCAGCCCCAGCTCCTCTTCGACTTCGCGCAACACACCGGACTCCGGATTCGGATCGTCCTTCTCGAGGAAGCCGGTGATCAGCGCGAACATGCCGGACGGCCACAGTGCATTGCGCGCCAGGATCACCTGACCTTGATGTTCGACGATCGCAGCAACGACCGGCACCGGATTGTCCCAATGCACGTAGCCGCATTGCGC
Organism: Nevskia sp.; assembly: GCA_028291645.1. GTDB lineage: Bacteria > Pseudomonadota > Gammaproteobacteria > Nevskiales > Nevskiaceae > Nevskia. The sequence continues at coordinate 16,376 of JAQGNU010000045.1, read as the reverse complement.
ATCGGTACAAGCGAGTCGCTGCGCGCCGCCGTGCTCGCCCACCACCAGCGGGCGCGAACACTGCGGGCAGTATTTGAGCAATGCGGTCACGCTCACTCCATAACGGGCGGCCAAGAATGACGACGAGGGTCAACCGATTTGCAGCCGCATATTGGGCACACCTTAGCGCAGCGCAATCATCTGCGCGAGCTTGAGGCCGCGCTCTGATTCTCTGTTCGACGCCTTACTTGCCGAGACAGAAAGTCGCGAAGATTCGTCCCAGTAAATCCTCGCTGCTGAACTTGCCGGTAATCGCTTCGAGCGCCTGTTGCGCCAGCCGCAGTTCTTCCGCGATCAGCACGGCATCGAAGTGCTCGCTCGACCGTTTCAGCGCGGCCTGCAGATGCAGCTGCGCGTCTTGCAGCGCCTCGAGATGGCGTGCGCGCGCCGAATAGATCTGCGCGCCGCTGTCGTCGAGCCCGGCCGCATGTTTGAGTGCAGCGACCAGTGCATCAAAGCCGGCGCCGGTGGCCGCTGAAACACGCAGCACGGCGCCCCCCTGTTGGTCAACGTCGGGACCCGCGACTACACCGCTGAGATCGCATTTGTTGCGCACGATCAGCGTCTGCAGGTTTCGATTTTTATCGATCCACGGCAGCAGTTGTTCTGGGGTTGCATCGTCGCCGTTGCTGCGGTCATCGATGACCAACAGCACCAGTTCGGCCTGCGCAATCTCCGTCTGCGCGCGGCGCACGCCTTCGCGCTCGATCGCGTCCTCGCTCTCGCGCAGACCGGCGGTGTCGACGATGGTCAGCGGCAAACCGTCGATGACGATGTGTTCACGCAGTACGTCGCGCGTGGTGCCGGCCTGCGGTGACACGATGGCGGCTTCGGTGCCGGCCAGGCGATTCAGCAAGGTCGACTTGCCGACATTGGGGCGCCCGGCAATCGCAACGCGCATGCCTTCGCGCAAACGGCGGCCCTGCGCCGCTGCGTGCTGCACTGCGCGGAGTTCCGTCGCGATGACCTCAAGCCGTGCGCGGACTGCGGCTGGCGACGCCGCCGGAACTTCCTCGTCAGCAAAATCAAGTGCGGCTTCAAGCAGCACGCGCAGCTGGATCAAGGATTCCACTGCGCCTTCGATGCACTGCGAGAACTCGCCCTGCACCGAACGCGTCGCGGCACGCGCGGCAGCGCGACTACTGGCGTCGATCAGATCGGCGACGGCTTCGGCTTGCGCCAGATCCATCCGCCCATTCAGAAATGCCCGCTCGGAGAATTCGCCGGGTTGCGCCATGCGCGCGCCAGCCAGGCACAGCGCTTCGACGATTTCGGCGAGCGCTATCGGACTGCCATGCGCCTGCAGTTCGACAACATCCTCACCGGTGAACGAATGCGGGCCGGGAAAATACAGCAACAAGCCTTCGTCCAATACGGTGGCATCGCTACGCCGGAAACGTCGCAGCGACGCCATTCGCGGCTGCGGCACGGGTCCGGCAATGGTTTCGGCAACGCGACGTGCCTGCGGTCCCGAGATGCGGATCATGCCGACACCCGCGCGGCCCGCGGCAGTGGCGATGGCAACGATGGTGTCGGCAGCGAGGGTCATGCAAGCCTGACCCTGCGCGTCAGCGCCGCGCGGGCGTTTCCTTTGCCAGACGTTGAGTGATGATCCATTGCTGAGCGATGCCGATCAGGTTGCTGACCAGCCAGTACAGCACCAAACCGACCGGGAAGAACAGGAACAGGCCGGTCAACGCGATCGGCATCACGTTCATGACCTTCTGCTGTGCCGGGTCCATCGTCGCGGTCTGGCCCGACAGACGCTGTTGCACCCACATGCTGGCACCGTAGAGGACCGGCATGATGAAGATCGGATCGGCCGCCGACAGATCCTGCATCCACAGCACGAACGGCGCTTGACGCAGCTCCACACTCTCATATAAGACGCGATAGAGCCCAAAGAATACAGGCATCTGCACCAACAGCGGCCAGCAGCCGGCAAGCGGGTTGAAGCCTTCCTTCTTGTACAGCTCCATCATCGCCTTGTTGAGGCGTTCACGATCGTCGGCGAAGCGCTCCTTCAGTTCCTGGATGCGCGGCGTGAAGCGGCGCATCTTCGCGGCAGACTTGTATTGCGCGGCGGACAAGGGATAGAACGCGCCCTTTACCAGCAGCGTCAGCAGGATGATCGACCAACCCCAGTTGCCGGTAAAGGAATGGAACGTCTTCAGAACCCAGAACAGCGGCTTCGCCACCGGTGACAACAGACCATAGTTATCGGTCAGCTCGAGTCCCGGCGTGATCGCATCGAGCGAGCCTTGTTGTTTCGGACCGATGTAGAGACGTGTGGTGAAGCTCTGCTTGGCGCCGGCGGCTACCGGCTTCAACGCGCCGACATACTGACCCTGATAACCCGGCGTCGCCGGTTTGCCGCTGAAGGTCGCGGCTTCGTCCGGTGGCGGAATGATCGCGGCGACGAAGTAATGCTGCAGCATTGCGATCCAGCCGCCGGTCTGGCTCGAGTTGTAGATCTTCTTGTCGAGATCCTTGAAGCTCATCTTCTCGAAACGGTATTCGGTCGTGCCTGGCTTCTGTTCGTAGACACCGAGACCCATGAACGTCGGCGTGAACGGCGGCTCGTGGCCGACCGCCACCGCGGTGCGCTGCCAGCGCACATACGGGCTCGCAGACAAGGCCTGCGTGCCAGCATTGTCGAGCGTCTGCTCAAGTTCGAGTTCGTAACTGCCGCGATGAAAGCGGAATACCTTATGGACCGTGTAACCGCTGGCGTCGGTGGCTTCGAGCGGCACTTCCAGCGTGTCGGTGCCATCGACCAGGCGAAATTCGTTTTGTGCGGCGTGATACAGCGTCTGACCACTGGTCAGCGGTTTGTCGGCACCGGCCAACCCGCTTTGCAGGATGAAGAAGTGCCCGTTGTGATCATCGAGCAGCGCGAGCTTCTTGTCGGGCGTCTTCTTGTCTTCGGCGTAGTCGAGCAATTCGACGTGGCGCAAATCGCCGCCGGCCGGATCGATTTCCGCTTCGAATTTGTCGGTGAAGACGCGGATGCGCTCGCTGCTGGCACTGACGGCGACGTTGCCGGCCGGCGCAACGGCGGCGGCTGCCGTTGTTGCCGTGCTCGTGTTCGGCACTGCATCGACCGCAGCGGCCACCGGCTCCGCTTGCGCAGCCTGCGCCTGTGCGGCTTCGCTGACGTCGGTTTCCCAGGCGCGATAGAGCAGAAACAGCAAGACGCCGATGACGGCAAAAAGAATCGTGCGGCGATTTTCCATGCGCTAGGTTTCCGGTACCGGGTCGAGCCCGCCGCGGTTTAAGGGATGGCAGCGACAGATGCGTCGCGCAGCCAACCAGCTGCCGCGACCGGCGCCATGGCGTTCCAGCGCCTGGATCGCATAGGTCGAACAACTGGGATAAAAACGGCAACGGGGTGGCAGCCAAGCGCTGATCGTCACTTGGTACAAGCGGACGAGACCAATCAGGATGAGGCGCATCGTTCGACTACCTTGACCCACAGTTGCGTCAGGATTCGCCGCAATTCCGGCGCGCTGAGCGTAGCGCTACCAGCTTGCATATAGATCACTACATCGACCGCGGGCAGTGTGTGTGCGACCTGGCGAAACGCATCGCGTATCACTCGTTTCAGACGATTTCGCCGGGTTGCCAGCGGCACCGCTTTCTTCGATATCGCCAACCCCAGTCGCGCGGCGTCCATTTGATTGCCGGCGAACACCAGACCCACGGGTTTGCGCGTGATCCGGTGACCCTTGGCGAAAGTGCTTTCGAACTCGCCCGGCCTTAATAGGCGCGAGCTGCGGGCAAACTTATACCCGACCGAGTCCGCTTCGCTTACGGGATTAACCGCTTGCGACCCTTGGCGCGACGGCGCGCGAGAACCAGACGTCCACCTTTCGTGGCCATACGTGCGCGGAAGCCGTGCGTGCGCTTTCTGCGCAAGGTATGCGGCTGAAAAGTGCGTTTCATTTGCTCATTACTCGGACGAATTACAGTCGGTCAGTATAAGCCGCGCAGAGCTCGATGAGCAACCGGTGGCACTTGTGGATAACTTCCGACGTGCAGGCTAGACTCGTCCTCCGTATCGATCCGCTGTGAATTTTAGTCATGCCTCTTCTCCCACACGCGTGCGCTGCATGTTAGGCGAAAACTACTGGGACCAATGCCTGGAAAAGCTCGAATCCGAACTGCCCGATCGTGAAATCAGCACCTGGATTCGGCCGCTGCGCGCAGTGGAATCGGCCGATCAACTGACTTTGCTGGCACCCAACCGGATGGTTCTCGAGCGTGTGCGCTCGGACTTTCTGCCGAAGATTCAGAGAGTGCTTTCAAAACTTGCCGGCTACGACGTGGCCGTCAATCTTGCGGTGGGCAGCGCTACCGAGTCGAGCCGAGAAACGCCGCCAGCGGCAGCGCCAATCGCCACGGTGGCGACGGTCGCGGAGCCACTGGCCGGCCACACTTTCGGCCGACTCGACCCGCGCTATACGCTCGACTCCTTCATCGAGGGAAAATCAAACTCGCAGGCACGCGCGGCAGGTCAGCAAGTCGCCAGCAGCCCGGGCCATGTCTATAACCCGCTGCTGATCTATGGCGAGTCCGGTCTCGGCAAGACGCATTTAATGCACAGTATCGGCAACGCCGTGCTGGCGCGTTCACCCTCCGCCCGCATCGTTTACGTCGGTGCCGAACAATGGCTGAATCAGTTCGTATCGTCGATCCGGTTCGGCCGCGTCGCCGAGTTCAAGAATTTTTATCGTTCGGCTGACGCGCTGTTGATCGACGACATTCATTTCATTGCCGGCAAGGAGCAGTCGCAGGAAGAGTTCTTTCACACTTTTAATGCCTTGATCGACGGTCGCAAGCAGATCGTGTTGACCTGCGATCGCTATCCACGCGAGCTCGACGCGCTCGACGATCGCCTCAAGTCGCGTTTCACCTGGGGCTTGTCGGTCCCGATCGAGCCGCCTGAGTTCGAAACCCGCATCGCAATTCTGTTAAGCAAGGCCGATTCGATGGGGATTCGTCTGCCGGAAGATGTGGCCATCCTGGTTGCACAGCGGATTCGCTCGAACGTACGCGAGCTCGAAGGTGCGCTGCATCGACTGAGTGCATCCGCACGCCTCACCGGCACTGCGGTCACCGTCGAATTCGCACGATCCTGTCTGCGCGACATGTTGGCTTCCTACGATCGGGCGGTGACGCTCGACAACATCAAGCGCACGGTGGCCGGCTATTACAACATCCGGCTGTCGGATCTATCGTCACCACGGCGTACGCGTTCGTTAGCGCGACCACGCCAGGTGGCGATGGCGTTGGCCAAGGAACTCACACAGCACAGCTACCCGGAGATCGGTTCGGCTTTCGACAAAGACCACACCACAGTAATGCATGCATGCCGCAAAATCGCCGAGTTGCGGGATATCGATGAACGCCTGCGGGAAGACTTCGAGAATCTACAGCGAGTACTAACAAATTGACCGTGATGAAAATGCCCAAGCTGGGAATGCCGCGCTGCATGTCCTGTGTATAATTTATGGTTAACCTGTCGGGGCTTATTTACCCACAGGTCATCAGTCTGAAATGCTGCCTAAAACAAGCCGCGCATGCGGCTCGATGTTTGCTCGCAACATTTTGAACTTAAAGGTTATTTAGAAGTTATCCAGGGTTAGGCACTCACCCTATTATTAGCATAAGTATTTCATAAGCTACTTAATAAATAATGATGAACATCCAGACTTCGCGCGGTGAGTTGCTGGGCGCAATTCAATCGGTAATCGGCGTGGTGGAAAGACGCCAGTCGTTGCCGATTCTCAGCAACGTCTTGATGGTTGCCAGTGACGACGAACTGTCGATCACGGCGAGCGATCTCGAACTCCAGGCTGAACGCCGTATCCGAATACAGAATGTCGCGCCGGGACGCATGACCTTGCCCGCGCGCAAGCTGCACGACATCTGTCGCGGACTGCCCGAAGGTGCCAGTGTGACGATCGAGCAGGATCAGGCACGCGCCGTGATCCGCTCCGGCAAAAGCCGTTACGTGCTGTCTTGTCTGCCGGCGGAAGAGTTCCCGCTGATGGCGAGCGCGGGAGCAGAAGTCTCGGTGAAGCTGCGCGGCGGAGATCTGAAGGATTTGATCAATCGCACGCAGTTTGCGATTGCGCAGCAGGACGTCCGTTACTACTTGAACGGTTTGATGCTGGAATTGAAAACCGGAAAATTGCGCGCGGTTGCGACGGACGGACACCGTTTGGCGCTGGCCGAGAAAGACAGTGACATCACGGTGGCGAAGGACATCCAGGCGATCGTGCCGCGCAAGGCGGTGATGGAATTGCAGCGTCAGCTCGAGCAGTCGACGCAGGAAATCGATATCCGCATATCGGCAGGCCAGATCGAAGTTGATACCGGCGAGTTAAAGCTGCTGTCGAAACTGATCGATGGCCGCTTTCCGGACTATCAACGCGTGGTGCCGGATAATTCAGACAAGCAGCTCAGCAGCCATCGCGAACGATTGCGCTCGGCGCTGGCGCGCGCGGCGGTGCTGTCCAACGAGAAATTCCGCGGTGTGCGTCTACAGCTTGATGCGACGACCCTGCGCATCGAAACACAAAATCCGGACCAGGAAGAAGCACAGGAAGAAATCGAGGTGACGTATCAAGGTGATCCACTCGAAATTGGCTTCAATGTGAATTATCTGCTCGACGCCTTGGATGCGATTGATAGCGAAGATGTCGTCATCGAGCTGCGCAGCGCGGACGCCAGCGGACTGATTTACGACCCGAAGCACAAGGAAAATAAGTACGTCGTCATGCCGATGCGGCTGTAAGGCGAGCGAACTAGCGAGATGTTCCACGTGGAACATTCAGCTTTTGCAGTCTGTACCTAGGTTTATTTTCAGAAGGTAGTCAGTGAACGAATCGAACGAGACAAGTTACAACGCCAGCAGCATTAAGGTGCTGAGAGGTCTTGATGCGGTTCGCCAGCGGCCCGGCATGTATATCGGCGATACGGACGACGGTACTGGCCTGCATCACATGGTATTTGAAGCGGTCGATAACTCGATCGACGAAGCACTGGCGGGCTATTGCACCGAAGTCAGCGTGACGATTCACGCCGATGGCAGCATCGCAGTAACCGATAACGGTCGGGGCATCCCGGTCGACATCATGGAAGAAGAGGGTCGGTCAGCCGCAGAAGTGATCATGACGGTATTGCACGCCGGCGGAAAATTCGGTGGTAGCGGTTATAAAGTTTCAGGTGGTCTGCACGGCGTCGGCATTTCAGTGGTGAACGCACTATCTGAAAAGCTGTTGCTGGATATCTATCGACAGGGCACCCATCACCATCAGGAATATCGTCTCGGTGAGCCGCTGGCCCCGCTAAAAGCAGTTTCCGCTACCGACAAGCGAGGCACCTCAGTTCGGTTCTATCCGAATCGGTCGATTTTCGGCGATACCGTATTTCACTACGACATCCTTGCTCGGCGTTTGCGCGAGCTATCGTTCCTGAATTCCGGCGTCCGCATCGTGTTGACCGAGGAAGCGGGCGGCCGTGAAGACGTTTTCGAGTACAAGGGCGGAATCGGTGCCTTCGTCGAATTTCTCAACCGCAATAAGGCGCCGCTGCACGAAACGATCATCTATGTGAACCAAGAACGCGACGGCATGATCATCGAAGCTGCGCTACAGTGGAATGATTCGTATCAGGAAAATGTCTTCTGCTACACCAACAACATTCCGCAGAAAGATGGCGGCACGCATCTGACCGGTTTTCGCAATGCGCTGACTCGCACAATCAACGAGTACCTCGACGCCGAAGGCATCACCAAGAAGGAAAAGGTCGAAACTGCTGGCGAAGACGCACGCGAAGGACTGACGGCGATTCTCTCGGTCAAGGTGCAGGATCCGAAATTCTCGTCGCAGACCAAAGAGAAGCTGGTTTCCTCGGAAGTGAAGCCGGTGGTCGAGCATGTGATTACCGAAAAGCTGAAGGAATTTTTGCTGGAGAAACCGCGCGAGGCCAAAATCATTGCGTCGCGTGTCATCGATGCCGCACGTGCACGCGAAGCCGCGCGTAAAGCGAAAGAGCTCAATCGGCGCAAAAGCGTGCTCGATATCGCCGGTTTGCCGGGGAAGCTGGCAGATTGCCAGGAGAAGGATCCTGCTCAATCGGAAATCTTCCTGGTCGAAGGCGATTCCGCCGGCGGCTCTGCGAAGCAGGGTCGCGATCGCCGCTTTCAGGCCATTCTGCCGCTGAAAGGCAAGATCCTGAACGTTGAAAAAGCACGACTCGACAAAATGCTGTCATCGGCCGAAGTCGGCACGCTGATCACCGCGCTCGGCTGCGGCATCGGTCGCGACGACCTGAAGCCGGAGAACCTGCGCTATCACCGCATCATCATCATGACCGACGCCGACGTTGACGGCGCTCATATCCGCACGCTGTTGTTGACGTTCTTCTACCGTCACATGTTCAGCCTGGTCGAACGCGGCCACGTCTATATCGCGCAGCCACCCTTGTACAAAGTGAAAGCCGGCAAGCACGAAACCTATGTCAAGGATGATGACGAAATGGGCCGCTGGTTGATCGCCACCGCGCTCGACAGTGCGGAGCTGATCGGCGCAGACGGCCAGCCCTTGTTTGCGACGGAGCGGCTGGCAGCGTTGCTTCAGGATTTCTCCAAAGCCGAACGCGCAATCGAACGCCTATCGCGGCACTACGATCCAGCACTGCTCGATCTGATTCGCAGCACGCCATTGCCAGCCGATCCAGCTGCGTTGGCCGCCGCGGTCGAGCGGATGACGACATCGCTGAATCTGGTTGGCGGCGGTACGCGCTACGAGATTCTTGCTTCAACTGTAGACGCCTTACCGCATCTGCAGTTGCGCCGTAACGTGCACGGACTGGTGCGCGAGCAGACGCTCGGCCGGGAATTTTTCGGTGGTGCCGATTACCGTCACTTCGTGCGCTTGGCGGAGGAAACGGCAGGGGTCGCCAACAGCAATGCCAGAATCCGCCGTGGGGAACGCGAGCAGCCGGTGGAAACCTTCGAGCAGGCCTATCGTTGGCTGCTCGCTGAGGCGCGCCGTGGGCTCAGCGTACAGCGCTACAAAGGCCTCGGTGAGATGAACCCGGCGCAGCTGTGGGAAACCACGCTCGATCCGAACAATCGTCGCTTGGTGAAGGTGCTGGTCGAAGACATCGTCGCCGCCGATCAGATGTTCACGACGCTGATGGGCGAGGATGTCGAGCCGCGCCGCGAGTTCATCGAGAAGCACGCGCTGCTGGTCAGCAACCTTGACGTGTAACTAGCTGATTATAAATAAATAAGCAGCTGTAAGACTACAAATAAGCGGCGAGTGCGGCCTGCAGCGGCGGGATTGCTGCGTCCAATGCGACCGTCGACGGGGCGGTCAGCGTCGCATGACCAACCTTGCGTAGCGGCTTGGGCGTCTTGCCGTACTGATGCACGTGCAGATTCTCAATCGCCGCCAGGTGGCGCAGCGGCGGCAGTTCACCGATGAAATTCAGCATCAGCGAGGCACCGCGAAGCCGGGTGCTGCCGAGCGGTAAGCCGGTGATCGCACGCAAATGGTTTTCGAACTGCGAGGTCTCGGCGCCTTCGATGGTCCAGTGCCCGGAGTTGTGCACGCGCGGCGCAATCTCGTTGGCCAGCAGCTGACCATCGACAACGAAGAATTCGAACGCCAGCACGCCGACGTAGTCGAGATGTTCCATCAAGCGCCGCAGATGCCGCTCGGCCTCGGCCTGCAACGGATCGTTTGCGCGCGGTCGCGAGGTGCGCAGAATGCCATCGCGATGCACGTTCTCAACCAGCGGATAGAACGCGACGCTGCCGTCGAGTGCACGCACGCCGAGGCAGGACACCTCGCGCTCGAACGGTACGAAAGCCTCGAGGATCAGCGCCTGTGCACCGAGCGCGCGCCAGGCTTCGTCGAAGTCCGCGGCACCGCGCAGACGTGCCTGACCCTTGCCGTCATAGCCCATGCGCCGCGTCTTCAACACGGCCGGCAGACCGGTGTGCTCAGCGGCCTGCTGCAACTCGGCCAGCGAATTTGCCGGCGCGTAACGCGGCACCGGGATGCCGAGCTGCTGAAACAGCTGTTTCTCGCCAAGCCGATCCTGGCCCGCAGTCAAGGCCTTGGGAGCGGGTCTCAGCGGTATCCGAGCGGCGACGAAATCCGCCGCCAGCACGGGCACGTTCTCGAACTCATAGGTGGCGACGTCGATCTGTTGCACAAAAGTTGTCAGCGCTGCTTGATCGACGTAATCGGCGTGCAGGTGCGCACCCAAAGGCGATGCGCAAGCCTCTGCAGCAGGATCGAGAAAGACGAATTCGAGGCCCAGCGGGTAGCCCGCCAAAGCCAACATCCGGCCCAATTGGCCAGCGCCGAGTATGCCGACTCTCACGAGAAATGATCGCTAGCGAACGAGCGGCTGGCTCGGAACGGAGGGGTCGGCATCGTCCAGCACGCGCGCGGTCTGCTGGCTGCGGAAGGCGGCCAGACGGCGCGACAGCGCGGCATCCTGCAGCGCCAGAATCGCCGCCGCGAATAAGCCTGCGTTTGCGGCGCCCGCCGTACCGATAGCCAAGCTCGCCACCGGAATGCCTGCGGGCATCTGTACGATCGAAAGCAGCGAATCAAGCCCGCTCAGTGTTTTCGACTGCACCGGCACGCCCAGCACCGGCAGTTGCGTCTTGGCGGCCACCATTCCCGGCAGATGGGCGGCGCCACCGGCGCCGGCAATAATCACGCGCAAGCCCCGGGCAGCGGCGCTAGCGGCGTATTCAAACAGCAAGTCCGGCGTGCGATGCGCCGACACCACGCGGGTTTCGTAGGCCACGCCGAGTTCGTCGAGTTTGGCGGCGGCGTGCGCCATCGTCTCCCAGTCGGAGCGCGAGCCCATGATGATGCCGACGAGCGGAATCGTCTTGCGCAGAGCTGCGGGCGGGCGGGCTTTCGGCACTTTCAGTCGGAACGGCGGCGGAAAAGCTTGGAATTATCACATTGGCGCAGGAAATACGCACGTCTAAGCGTAATCGCACAGGCTAAGGGCGCCGTGTGACCACTCCATGATCGGGGCGGATGGAACCGGTAGGCGTTACGGCGCGAGCAGATCGAACTCCGCAGAGACCGTCGCCGAATATTGCAGCTGGCCGGCGGAAAAGCCCATCTGGCTGTTACCGTCGGCTTCCGGCGCGGCAGCCATCTTCATCATCACCATCGGACGCGGCGGCTGCGGCTGTTCGTAGTCGCTATTGGCATTGAGCGTATGCACCGCGCCGAGTTTGACGTTGAGCGTGTCGGCGAGCACCTGTGCCTTCGCCCGCGCGTCGACCGCCGCTTTGGCCAGCGCCTGCCTCTGATAGTCCTCCGCCTTCGACGATTCGAGCTGCGGATCGGAAACAGTGTTGATGCCGGCATCGGTGGCGCGCAGCAGGAAGTCGCCGATCTTGTCGAGATCGCGCACCACGACCTGCAGCCCGCGGGTGACGTGATACCCCAGGAACTTGCGTCCGTTCTTGCCAGAGTAGTCGTATTCCGCGCGGATGCTCAATCCGGCGGTAGAGATGTCCTCGTCCTTGGCGCCGAGCGCACGCGCGTTGGCGAGGTAATCGCGCACGATGCGATTGACCTCGGTCTGCGCGCTGCGGACGTCGGGGCGGATCACTTCGACACTCATCGCCAGCCGCGCGCGATCCGGTGTCGCCAGGATTTCGCCGCGGCCGTTGACCGTTACCGCGCGACGATCCGGCGGCGTATCGGCGAAGGCGGCGCCGGCGCAAGCGGCGGTGAGAACGACGAAGCTGCAGTAACGAGCGAGTACGTGCATGGCTGATTTTTCGAGAGCCTTGGGAAGCAGCATCCTGCAACCATTCGCGAGCTGTCACAAGCCTTAAGCCGGTCGCGGGCGATGACGATGCGGCGCGGCCGGCTGATGCAGCCACGGCGCGACGCGTTTAAGATCAACGTCCGCACCTCGCTGCGGTTCGATCAGTCTTTAAACGGGCGCGAGTGCCCTCATCGTCATCCCATGTATTCCGACCAAACTGCCACACTCACGCGCGATGTCGTGGGCACCCTGATTCCCGCCGGTACCAAAGTGGAACTGCCGGAGGGCGCGGAAGCAACCATTACGCAGGCGCTCGGTGGCAGCTACACGGTGCAGGTGCAGGGTCATCTGTTCCGCATCGAAGGCAAGGACGCCGACGCGATCGGGCGTCAGGCCGACGCCGTGCCGGAACTGCCGGCCGACGCCAGCGAAGCGGAAGTCGAAGCCGCAGTGTGGACGCAGCTGAAAACCTGCTACGACCCGGAAATTCCGATCAACATCGTCGACCTCGGCCTGATCTACGAATGTCGCCTCGAGCCGAACGAAGACAAGAGTTGGAAGGCGCGCGTACGCATGACCCTGACCGCACCGGGCTGCGGCATGGGCGAAGTGCTGGTGGCGGATGTACGCGACAAGGCAGTGCGGGTGCCCGGCGTGACTGAAGCAGATGTCGAATTGGTGTTCGACCCGCCGTGGACGCGCGACATGATGAGCGAAGAAGCGCAGCTGCAAGCCGGCTTCATGTGAGCCTTGTGCGCACCACCATGAGCGAAACCACGACCCGCGATATCTGCATCAAGGTGCAGCCGCGCTACATCGCGGAACAGAGCGATCCGTCGAACGAGCATTATCTGTTCGCGTATCACATCACCATCCGCAACCAGGGCGCGGAGACGGTGCAGCTGATCTCGCGCCACTGGATCATCACCGATGGTGAAGGCCGCATCGAAGAAGTGCGTGGCCCCGGCGTCGTCGGCTACCAGCCGACCTTAAAGCCGGGCGAGGAATTCCAGTACACCAGCGGCTGCCCGCTGACGACACCGGTCGGCACCATGCACGGCAGTTTTCAGATGGTGACGACCGACGGCGAAAACTTCGATGCGCGCATCGATCCGTTCCGCCTGGCGATTCCGCGCGTGCTCAATTAAGCCGCAGAAGCCAGCGGGCTCGCGCGCCCCCCGGTAGTTCACCGAAGGATCGAGCTTGCTGAGCGCGGCGCCGAGGTTGGTCTCGCCGGTACGTGACAGTTCGTCATTGCTGTAGGACCGCACCACCGACGCGTTACACGACGCAGACCGGATCCTGCTGCCGACTTCGGTTGGGCAATCGGTTGCGGCTGCGGTCTTCTGTGAAGCTGGCGGGACGACGACCGCCGGCGCCGAGGGACTTTCGGTCGGCTGCGGCTGGACCTGCGCAGCGGGCGGCAGCGGAACCGACGGTGCGGGAATCTTGGCCGAATCATCGATCGCGAAAGTGGAAGCGCTGGCGGCCAGCGTGGCGACGGCAAACAGCGAATAACTAAGTTTCATCGGAACACCCTCCAAAACGGCAGCGCCATACGAGTCGGCGCTTAAGTTGAGACCGCCACTCAGGCGCCTGGTTCGCGCGAGCGACTGCGATGCAGCGTCCACGCCTTATTGTATTCGTCCAGCAGATAACGCCAAAACGCAGTGAAAACGCCCAATTTGTAATCCGGTTTCAGACCGTCGGCAAGCCGGAATAGCTGCAGGTAGTACCAGCCCTGCTGACCGAATACGTTGATCAGCCGGAACAGGAAGATCGGCGTGGTGGGTGCCAGGATGCCCTTGCCCAGTTGCATGCGTTTTTCGTAACGCGGTAATTCCTGCAGCTGATCGGCGAGCAGCCGTTTCGGAATGTCCGGTTCGCCGCACAGCGGTCGGCCGAGGCCAATCATGTCGCACTCGTTCGCGGCCAGTGCGTCATCCATGCCGATGCGAGTGCGGAAACCGCCGGTCACCAGCAGCGGCATCTTCGCGACCTTGCGGATCGCTGCGGCGTAGTCGAGAAAATAGGCTTCGCGGCGCCGTGTGGTTTCCGCCACATGCGGACCGGCCTGCGAATCCGCTTTGCCCTCGTAACCGAGCAGCCGCGGTTGTTCGTAGGTGCCGCCGGAAATTTCCAGCAGATCGAGATTGGCGTCGTTGAGCCATTCCACCACCTGCAGACATTCCTCGTTGGTGAAGCCGCCTTTCTGGAAATCGGCGGAGTTGAGTTTGATGCCGACCGGGAAATCCTTGCCAACTTCTGCGCGCACTACTTTCAGCGTCTCCAACAGGAAGCGCGCACGATTCTGCAGGCTGCCGCCCCAGGCATCGCGGCGTTGATTGGTCACCGGTGACAGGAACGAGGAGATCAGATAGCCGTGCGCGGCGTGCACCTGCACACCGGTGAAGCCGGCTTCGCGTGCGGTCGCGGCTACGCGCGCGTAGCGCTGGATCAGATCGAGGATTTCATCTTCGGTCAGCGCGCGCGGTTTGGCGTAATTGGCAAGCAACTTCAATTGCACCGCCGACGGTGCCAGCGGTTCGCGCGTGACGTAGCGTGGCGATTGCCGGCCGGCATGATTGATCTGCATCCACAGATGATTGCCAGCGATGGTGCCGGCCTGTGCCCAGGCGCGCAGCCGCTGCATCGTTGCCGCATCGGTCGGCGCCGGATCGATCGCGACATTGGCGGGTCGTTCGAGCACCCGGCGGTCGATCATCACGTTGCCGGAAATTAGCAGGCCGGCGCCACCTTCGGACCATTGCCGATACAACTCGACGTGGCGCACCGTCGGCCGCAGCCAGGCATCGGCCAAGCCTTCGGTCATCGCGCTCTTGCACAGACGATTCGGTATGGTCGCGCCGCAACGCAAACTCAGGGGCTCGGCGAGCAGCATCGTGGTGTTCCTCCAAAAAACTGGACGTCGAAAAGCCGAACGTTTTTTCAGGTGCTGAGTGTGCCGCAGCTGATGATCCAGCGACGCGTGTCAGTGCTGACAAGTCGGGCAGTAAAAGCTCGAACGCTGGCCAATGACGAGACGCCGGATCGCCGTCTTGCAGACGCGGCAGGCTTCGTCTGCGCGACCGTAGACCATCAGTTCCTGCTGGAAATAGCCGGATTCTCCCTGCGCATTGGCGAAGTCGCGCAAGGTCGTGCCGCCATGTTCGATCGCGATGCGCAGCACTTCGAGTATGGTTTCGGCGAGACGCGCGTAGCGTGCGCGCGTGATGCGACCCGCGGCAGTGTGCGGGCGGATGCCGGCGCGGAACAGCGCCTCGCTTGCATAGATGTTGCCGACGCCGACGACGATGCGGCCATCCATCACGAAGTTCTTCACCGGCGCGCTACGACCACGCGACATCAGGAACAGATACTCGCCGGAGAACGCGTCGCCGAACGGTTCCGGCCCCATGCCCTGAATCAGCGGATGCTCAGCTTGCGCGGCTGGCCACGGCAGCACTGCACCGAAGCGGCGTGGATCATGGAAGCGCAGCCGCAGGATATCGCCGCGATCGTCCGCCAGTTCCAGATCGACATGATCGTGCTTGCGCGGCGCAGTGGAACCTTTGACGACGTACAGGCGTCCCGACATGCCGAGGTGCACGATCAGCCGATCGCCGCCGAGATCGAAGATCAGATACTTGCCGCGGCGCGCGACCGCGACGATGCGCTTGCCCTGTGCGAATGCGGCGAAATCCGGCGGAATCGGCCAGCGCAGACGCGCATCGCGCACGGTGACGGCAGTGATGATACGACCGAGCACCACGGCTTCGATGCCGCGGCGGATGGTCTCGACTTCGGGGAGTTCGGGCACCGTGTCAGGGTGCCGGTTTGCTTCCGGAGCTGTCTACTGACGGTGCCGCACTGCTTGTCGGCAGCGGCAAGCCGCCGGGGTCCGCAGGCTTCTGCGCAGCCGGCAGTGCTGGTAGCGTCAGCAGCTGGTCGACTGCGGTCTTCGGCAGGTTGTAGCGCACTTTCAGATCGCTGCGTTCGAGCACCAGTTGCGGTTCGCGGCTGACGATGCGAAAGCGCACTACGCTGCCGTCCTTCAGCGTGATCGTTGCGTTTTCAGGATTGCTCACCGCGGGTTCCATCGCCGACACCGCCTGGTTCCAGCTCGCGCTGGTTTCGCGCCAGGCGTCGGCGAATTTCTGCAGATGATCGGACGACGCGGCTGCATCGGCCGGCAGCGAAGTCCAACCCGGTCCGGCCGCTGCGCGCGCGACGACTAGACCGGGCACCTCGATCTTGGCGATCTCGGCGCCTTCCGGCAGCAGGCGCTTCGACACCAGGTCCGAATAGTTCGCATCGAGCGCCGGACTCTGCGGGTCGTCGATCAGCGCGACGTGTCCGCCAGTCTTAATGTAGCGCTGATAACGCAGCGGTTCGGTGCCGCCGAATTCGAGCGCGTCATCGTTCAGCACGATCTGATACGCCGCCGGATCGAGTCCGAAATCTTTCAGTTGTTCCAGCTTCACGCCGTCGATCGTCGAACGCAC
>JAQGNU010000044.1 GCA_028291645.1 Nevskia sp. | reverse complement strand
CCCCCCCCCCAGCGCATGTGCTGCCACCGGGGGCAAATGTCTTAAGCTATGAAAGATACTTTACAGCTATAAAGATAGCGCAGAGGATGTGTGCATGTCGAGCCGCACTTGCTAAGCTGCGTGCAGTGCAATCAGCGTGGGAGATAAAACTTAATGGCAAGGGTGGCGGTGAAAGCAGTGATGGCGGCAGGCGAGCCCCGCGGCTCGTTGCGCGAGGAATTCAAGAAGCTTACGAGGGTGCGGCTGGTCAAAGCGGCGACCGAGCTGTTTGAAGCGCAGGGCTTTCGTGCCACTACCATCCAGCAGATCGCACAGCGGGCGGGTACCACGCACACCACGTTCTACCAGCATTTCCGCAGCAAGGCGGACTTGGTGCGCCTGTTCCGCGACGAGGTCAATGCGGAGATCAGCGCGAGCGTGTCGGCACTGGACAGCAACGTTGACCTGGGATGGAAGCCGATCCGTGCTTGGGTCGACGACTACGCGCAGCTGTGGGCACGCACGCATGTACGCTGCGAAGCCTTGTGGGACGCGATGGGCGCCGATCCGGAACTTGCTGCCGACGTGATCCCGGACGGTTATCAGATCACCGGCGGCCTTAAGCAGTTGCTGCAGCGCTACGCGCCCGCCGACAAAGAGCGGGTGCAGAACAAGCTGGTTCTGCTGCTGCTGATGATGGACCGTCTGTTTTTCCTGTTGCATTCGCAGGAGCGCAAGCTCCCCTCGGTCAAGTTGCAGGACGATGTTGCCGACCTGCTTTGGCTGGCGCTCCAGAGCCCCAGCGTAGGCGCAACGCGCGACAAGCTCGCCCGTGCACCTGGGAAAAATAAGGCAGCGGCAAAGAGGACCAAGCGCGGCGCGTGAAACGGTGCGTCGGTCTTCAGATCACTTGGGCCACGAGCTTCGCTGTTTCCAGATCCTCGTAAGCGGTTGTGAGCCGCAGCAGGTTGATGATGTTGATCTCCCAGCCGTAGTTCACCACGGGGGTGGTCAGCCATCCGATGTAGACGCCCCAGACCAGCGCGCGGCGGTATTCGGTCCACAACTGCCCGAAGGTCGGCGGTTGCGCGACCCCGAACGCCGCCAGCCGATCCAGATAGCGCTGCAGCAGTTCGTGTTCGTGGCGCCGCCGCATCTCGACGGTGAGCGCGGTTGTGATCAGGTAGCTGAGGTCATGTGCACAGTGGCCGCGCACGGTGAGCTGCCAGTCGAGCAAGCCGACACGGCCGTCGGGCAGCAGATAAGTATTGCCGAGATGAGTATCACCATGCAGCAGTGTCTGCGGCAATTTGCCCTGGTGCCGCTGCACCGCCTGCGTGCCAAGGAGCAATTGTGAGCCGGTCGTGCGCAGCTTTTGCACCAGCTCGCGCTTGAAGGGATTGATGTCGATCTCCTGCTGGATGATCATCGGCACCACGTCGTTCATCAGCCTGCAGACCGGTCCTTCGACATGCGATTCCAGCCACGCAAGATCGCCGGAAAAGCGTGGGCTCTGCCAGTAGCGCGCATGCAGCTGCGCCAGCGTATCGACCAGCATCTCGATCTGGTCGAGCGTGATCTCCTGCGTGACATTGGGGAACCGCGCATCGCGCAGCGTCAGGTCTTCCAGCAGCAGGCCGTAATGGCCGGTCGCCGGATCACAGACGCCGCCGAGCACCCGCGGCGTTTCGATGCCGATCTCGGCGCCGAGCTGCATGTAGAGGCGCACTTCGTTGACGTAGATTGCGGCGATGATCTGGCTGATCTCGCGTGGCAGCTTGAGGATTGCGCGCTGCGGCAGGCCGTTGCCGGTGCCCGGTGCGTACTGCAGCGACAGCAGCGCGCGTGCAGAGGTCGACACCATGGCCTCGCCGTACTGGCTCGACTTCAGCACTTCGAAACTTTGCACGACGGCGCCCGGATGACGCGGCGCGATCAATGCCGTGAGCAGTTGCGGCGTGAGATCACTAACTGATTGCGGAAACTGCGACAGCGAAGATGATTCGGTCAAGCGTTTTCCTCCTCTTTAATTTTTGGCAATCGGCCCATCACTTGAGCACGTTGCTTTAGTGGACAATAAAATCTTTACGAGTATAAAGTAAACGCCATAATATAGCGTCAAGCGGAGAGTGGCACCCGCGGTGGCGTCGCCCAGTCGGCTGCCTGGAGTGCGCGGTAGCCTTTCAATAAGCCATAACCGGTGCAAGTCAGGAGGAAGCCG
Organism: Nevskia sp.; assembly: GCA_028291645.1. Classification (GTDB taxonomy): domain Bacteria; phylum Pseudomonadota; class Gammaproteobacteria; order Nevskiales; family Nevskiaceae; genus Nevskia. The sequence continues at coordinate 12,157 of JAQGNU010000044.1, read as the reverse complement.
TGACGGTCAAAATCGGCATCAACATGATGGGAGTGGAGTCGCTGTATCAGGGCGATCCGCGCGCCCAGCTCAAGGCGGCGATGATTGCGGATCGCTGCGGTATCGATCTGGTGAGCGTGTCGGATCATCTGCTGGTCAGCCGGTCTGCGGTCGAGGAAGGCAAGTATCTCGGCGGCGTCAATTTCCCCTACGGTCACTTCGATTGGCAGGAACCGGCCGTCTCATTGGGCGCGATTGCCGCCGTCACCACACGCGTGCGCCTGACCACCGCCATCATGGTTGGTCCGCTGCGCTCACCGGCGCTGCTCGCCAAGCAACTCGCGACCATCGATGCTCTGTCCGGCGGACGTCTGGAAGTCGCATTGGGGGCGGGTTGGATGGAAGAAGAATTTGCGGCTTCGGGCATGACTTTCAACGGCCGCTTCGGCTTTCTGGAAGAACAAGTGGTGGTGTGCCGCAAGCTCTGGAGCGATGCGTCCTGGGTGCGACATGAAGGCAAGCATGTGAGTTTCACCGACGTGTTCGCCAAGCCGCGGCCGGTGCAGAAAAGCGGCATCCCGGTGCTGCTGGGTCTACTGCCGTCGGAACGCAACATCGATCGCCTTGCTCGCGTGGCCGACGGTTGGGCTTCACCGCCGCTGGCCCCGGCTGCGTTCGGCGAAGCCTGGGGCAAACTCAAGCAGGCATTGACGGCGCTGGGCCGCGATGCTTCGGTCTTCCAGGCGCGCGTCCCCTGTTACGCACCGCCGCGCGCGGACGGCAATCCCGATCTCGATGCATTGATCGGTGCGGGCCGCGCCTACATCGACGCTGGCGCGACTGTGCTCGACGTTCCATTGTCGCTGCTCTGCCGTGACGCTGCCGACATCGAGCCACTGATGCAGCTCCTGCTGACGCTCAAGCATTACGCGCCGGCACCGACCGAGCCATTGCAGATGGGCGCATGACTGCCTGGTTGCTGAACGAGAATTTACCTGCGCTGATGCAGCGCGCCGCTGCGGTCGCCGAAAGTGACTCGCGTGCAGCTGCCTGCGGACGGATCGGCAGTGGAAGCGATCCAGCGTCTACTTGGTTCCGAGACGCGTGTAGTCAGCGCATTCCAGAATGTCTCCGCGCAGCATTTAATGGACTTGGAGCACGTCATCGACTGCGACGTGCTGGTCTGCGGCGACGATGCGCAAGCCGTGGCCACGGTGATCGAGCTTGCCGGCGCTGCCGGTTTGCGCGGCATCGCCGCCGGACCGCTCGCCAATTCAGTCGTTGCCGAGTCACTGACGTCGGTGCTGATCGGCATCAATATTCGCAACAAGATCCCAGGCGCCGGCATCCGCATCACCGGCCTGCCGTAGGCGAGAGACCTGATGCCGTACGCTGAATTGCGTCTGTGGGCTCCCGCGACGGAGCGCAGAGTCGACGCGCAAACCGGGCTCGCGGAGTTCGTGCTCGACACACTGCAGAGCGGTGGGTTTACCTTGCAGGATGGCGATGGCCTGGTGCTGGCGCAGAAGATCGTATCCAAGGCCGAAGACCGGCGCGTGAATCTGCGCGACGTTGAGCCCTCGGCATCCGCGGTGCAACTGGCAGTGAAGACCGGCAAGGATGAGCGCTTGGTCGAATTGATCCTGCGCGAATCCTCTGCGGTGCTGCGCGCGCAGCCGGGGGTGCTGATCGTGCGGCACCGGCTGGGTTTCGTATGCGCCAACGCGGGCATCGACCAGTCCAACGCTGGTAACGCCGACGCCGACGAGTTCGCATTGCTGCTGCCCGAAAATCCGGATGCTTCGGCACAGCGGCTGCGTGAAGCACTTCTGCAACGCAGCGGCGTGCGCGTAGCGGTACTGATCGCAGACAGCCTGGGGCGCGCCTGGCGCCAGGGCACCATCGGTACCGCGATCGGCATTGCTGGCGCCCCGGCGTTGGTCGACTTGCGCGGGCGGCATGACCTCGATGGTCGTGCGCTGCGCAGCAGCGAACTGGGCTTCGCCGACGAACTGGCGTCGGCGGCATCGCTGCTGATGGGGCAGGCGGCAGAAGGTCGTCCCATCGTGCTGGTGCGTGGTCTGGCGTGGCCGTGCGGCGATGGTCGGGCGGTCGAGCTGATCCGCTCGGTCGAGAAGGATCTATTCCCGTGATCAGCCGCAGCTTAGATTCATCTTCCGGCAGCTTGCGTTTGCAAGGCATTCCCAATTTTCGCGATATCGGCGGCTGCAGCAGCCGGGACGGTCGCAGGCTGCGGTATGGCCGTATCTATCGGTCAGCGGTGATGCACCGCCTCGATGCAGCGGACCTGCAGCGGCTGCATGCGGTGGGCATCGGCATGGTCTGCGATCTGCGCGGCGCCGAGGAGCGGGCACGTGCACCCCATTCCTGGCTGACTGAAATGGACCTTCTCGACGCCCATATCGACGTCAACAATCGCAGCCTGCAAGCGTCGGCCGACGCGATCGTCAACATGATCGCCAGCGAACCGGACGCCGCAAAGCTGCAGGCCTTGATGGAGCAGAATTACCGCAGGATGCCGGAGGCGTTTTTCGGGCACTGCCGCCCCGCGATCGACTTCCTGCTGAGCGAGCCGCCGCAGCCCCTGGTCATTCACTGCACTGCGGGTAAGGACCGCACTGGCTTTCTGGCGGCACTGTTGCTGTTCGCGCTCGACATCGAGGAGTCGGCGATCTATCGCGACTATCTGCTGTCGGCCCAAAGCGCCTGTGTAGCGGCAATGTGGTTGCAGGGCAAGACCTTGCTCGCCAAGGCGCTGGAGCGGGATCCCGAGCCGCATCTGATCGAAGTGGTCTGTGGGGTGCGCCAGGAATACCTGGCGGCGGCCATCGACCAACTGCTGCGGGATTACGGCTCCATCGACGGGTATCTGGAAGACGCCCTGGGCCTGACACCGCGGCGGCGGCGTCAGCTGCAGCAGCATTTGCTGGAGTGACTGGCCTTGGCTAGCTGCCGATCGATGAATCACGCTCCGAGCGGAAGGCAGCGCCGATGAGCCGCAGCGAGTTCGTGCTGGCGCTCGCCGGCGGCGTCGGCGGCGCCAAGCTGGCAGCAGGGCTGGCAGAGGTGCTGCCACCGGAGGCGCTGACGCTCGTCGTCAACACCGGCGACGACTTCAGGCTGCACGGCTTGCACATTTCGCCCGACCTCGATTCGGTGATGTATGCGCTGGCCGGCCTGCACGATCCGGTACGCGGCTGGGGCCTTGCCGGCGAAAGTTGGGCCTTCATGCAGGCGTTCAGGCGTCTGGGCGGTGAGGACTGGTTCCAGCTCGGCGATCAGGACTTGGCGACGCATCTGCTGCGGACCCAGCTATTGCATGACGTCTCCTTGACCGAAGTCACCGCGACACTGTGCGCGCGGCTGGGACTGCGCCATCGGATCGTGCCGATGACCGACGACCCCGTCGGTACCCGCGTCCTGACCGATGAAGGCCTGCTCCAGTTTCAAGACTATTTCGTCCGCCGCCGCGCGCAGCCGGTGCTGCGGCGCGTCATGTTCGACGGCGTGGAGTCGGCCCGCCCCAGCGCCGGTTTGATCGCAGCACTCCAGCATCCGCAGCTCAGTGCGATCCTGATCTGCCCTTCGAATCCGGTGCTCAGCATTGCGCCCATTCTCGCGCTGCCCGGCGTTCGCGCGCAGCTGCAGGATCGGCGCGTGCCGGTGGTGGCGGTATCACCGATTATCGGTAGCCGTGCGGTAAAAGGGCCTGCTGCCAAGATCCTTGGCGAACTGGCATTGCCAGTGTCGGCGCTCGGTATTGCCCACTACTACGATGGCCTGTTAGACGGCCTTCTGATCGATTCCAGCGATGAGGCACTGTGCACCTCCATCCGCGGTCCTCGGATCCGCACCGCACCGATACTGATGCACGAGCTTGCGGACAAGCGGGCGCTCGCCCTCACGGTTCTAGACTTTGCCAGGGAATTACATCGATGAGCGTTTTCATCGTGCTCGCGGTGCGGCCGTTCGATGAGGGAAAGACGCGCCTTGCCGCTGTGCTCACCTCAGCTGCGCGGCGTGCGCTCTGCGAGCGCCTGTACCGGCATGTGCTTACAGTTGCCATCCAGGTCTTGCCCGCGACCCAGGTGCTGGTCGTGAGCCGCAGCGAATCGGTGCGGCAGATCGCTCGCGATGCCTGCGCGATCGCGATAAGCGAAACCGGTTTCGATCTGAATCAGGCGTTGAGCCAGGGCGCGGACCGGTGTCGTGACCTGAGTGCCAAAGCGATTCTGACGCTGGCCGGCGATTTGCCCGAACTAGCTCCTTGCGAGTTGCTGCGGATGATCGACCGGCAGCATGGAAATCAGGCGGTGATTGCGCCGGATCGGCATGGCCGCGGCACCAATGCGCTGTTGGTGCCGGCCAACTCAGCAATACGCTACCGCTATGGCAAGGACAGTTTTCTACTGCATCAGCAGGCAGCAAAAGCCGCCGGCCTTTGCATTACGCCGATCCATCGTCCCGGATTGGCACTCGATATCGACTGGCTCGAAGACTTGCGCGATTGGTACGGGTTCGTCGGCCAGCCCTTCTACCCAGAGGAGATCACGGCATGACCAAGACGCTCGAACAACGCATCCAGGCTTTGGAAGATCAGCAGGCCATCATTCGTTTGAAGGCGCAGTACGTGAACTACAACGACGGTGGCTGGGAAGGGGGCACGCACCGCTATCCAGCGGAAGTTGCCGATATGTTCGTCGAGGATGGCGTATGGGATGGTCGTCCAAACGCTGGCTATGCTGAAGGTCGCGAAGAAATCCGCAAGCTGTTCGAGAGCTTCGCCGTGGTGCCCTTCATCGTGCACTACGTCACCAATCCGCTGATCGAGGTCGAAGGTGATGCCGCCGTCGGGCACTGGCACGCGCTGGTCACTTCCACCATGCCGCCGGATGGGCAAGGGGTGTGGACCCTCGGAATTTATAAAGAGCACTATGTACGCACCGGGCAGGGCTGGAAATTCAAGAGCCTTCGCTTCGTCGCCGCCGCCAACACCACGTATGAGCTGGGTTGGGGGAAGAAGCAGTTCGCGTTCGGCGAACAGGGCTTTGAACAGATTGCGGCAACGGGTGCGCGTGCGCGGTAGGCATAATGGCCGTCAATCCAGAAGGCGTGCTTTCCGACCTGACGCCGCCAGCAATAGGGATCCCAGGATCGCTCTCGATCGGAGATCCGCCTTGATCGGCAATCGCCCGGCGACCGTGATGGCAGACAGCGCTTGAGTGCAAGCTCGATTTTAGTGATGACGCGCTGCTATGCTGCGATGGTCAGGGACATGAGGATAAGGCAAGCACCGCGATGGATCTGCTCAGCGACATCCTCTCTTCGGTAAAGATCGAGAACACTTTTTTCGGATGTCTGAAGTTGACCGCGCCATGGGGATTCACCATCCCTTCCAGCGATACCGCCCACTTTCTATGCGTGACTACAGGACAGTGCTGGCTAAGCCGTAATGGCCAACCAGCACTGAAGCTCGTTCGCGGTGATTTTGTAATGTTTACGCATGGCGGCGAGAGCAGTTTCGCATCGGCTAAAGGTGCGCCGATGCAGCCGCTGGTAGACCTTATCCAGCAACACTATCTTCCGGACTATAGCATCGACCTGCGTGATATCCCTCCGTTTGTGATCCATGCGGGCGGCGGCGGATCGCCCACCGATCTCGTGGGTGGCGCCATCGATCTTCCCGGAGGCATGGGCGATGTTCTGATCAACGCACTGCCGGAGTTCATCCATCTCAGTAGTCAAGATCCGGACACGCATCGGTGGCTCCAGCCTCTTATGAACCTGATTCTGGAAGAGGTCGATATGGCTTCCAGCAGCGCTCCGGGATACTTGGCAATGTCCAAGCGCCTCGCTGAGCTGTTGTTTCTGCGCATCATCCAGACGCATTGGATGCGAAGGCCGGAAGAAACCTCCGGTTGGCTGCGTGGGCTTTCGGATCCAAAGATCTTCAAAGCGTTGAAGGCCGTTCACTCCGCACCCGACAAGCCGTGGTCGCTGGCGTCATTGGCAGTGGAATGCGGCATGTCACGCTCGGCATTGGCGGCGCGCTTCGTAGAACTTATCGGCGAGCCGCCCATTCAATATCTGACCCGCTGGCGCATGCATCTGGCTGCGATGAAACTGGCGGCGGGAGAGCGGAAAACCTCGGCAATCGCTGAGCAACTCGGCTACCAATCCGAAATCGCATTTTCGAAAGCGTTCAAACGGGTCCAGGGGCTGTCGCCAGTTGCCTACCGCCGTTCGCATACTTCTCGACGCTAACTGCGGTCTCGGCTGCAAAGTCAAAGCCATCTCTCTGGACGGCCTTTGTCTATTAGCTGACCATATGTTAGTTTTACATTCGCGATGAGAATTGGGAACGGGCTCATTTACAAACGAATGGCGATTCGATGCTTCTGCAAGACAGAGTAGTTGCGGTTACCGGTGGTTTCGGCAGCGTCGGGGTGGCAGTAGTGAAGGCGGCTGAAAGCGCCGGGGCGAAAGTGATCGCGATCGACCGGATGCCTGTTGATCAGGCACCTCATACGCTCTCGAATACCGTGCTGCTCGGTGACGTCGATCTAGGCATCTCCTCAGCAGCCGAAGCTGCGTTCAAGCTCATTTGGGAACGCTGCGGCCAATTGGATGCTCTGGTTAACGTAGCAGGGACGTTCCGCTGGGAACTGGTCGAGACTGGAGCAGCCGAAACCTGGGATTTTCTTTATGGCGCGAACTTGCGCACGGCATTCAATGCCAGCAAAGAGGCGCTTCCCTATCTTCAGAAGCGGGGGCGCGGGCGGATCATCAATATTGGAGCCGCTGCGGCAGCCAAGGCTGCCGCAGGCATGGGTGCTTATGCGGCTTCGAAGGCAGGCGTTGCGAAACTTACCGAAGCGCTGGCCGAGGAACTTAAAGGCAGAAATATCACGGTGAATGCGGTACTGCCGAGCATCGTTGACACGCCGCAAAATCGCGCGGACATGCCGAATGCCGATTTCAGCCGTTGGGTAAGCCCACAAGCGCTTGCCGACGTAATCGTCTTTTTGCTTTCGGACCAGGCCGAGCCGATTACTGGCGCACTGATTCCAGTGACGGGCAGGGTTTAATCGCTTCCAATGCAGATTCGCCGGCGATCAATCATCGGTTTCGCTGTTTACTCCTTACAGTTTGTTGACGGACTTTGATGCATGAACAACTCAATCAGCGATACCGGTACGTTCCTACGTTGGATGCTCGCGGGCGTGGGGAATGTCATTACCCTGGCCGCCGCCGTCACCGTGTGGTTCCAATTGTCACTTCACCTCCGGGCGCGCGCGCCGATGGCCTTGCCGTCGCAGGCACGCTTGCGACGCGGTCGCGTGGGCTGACATCGGTGAGTAAAAAATCTCGTGCCGACACTTCGTCTTCGACTAATCCATAAGTGCCCTGGATACTCATTGGCATCAAATGCGGCCGAAGTTGATGGATGTCGTATCAACCGCGCTTTAGCATCTTGGGCTCATAAATGAACTCGGGGATCGTTCCCATTGGTGCGCGTTCAATTCTGGACGCTGCCACGTCACTATTCGCATACAATGGTTTCGAATCGGTATCGATGGCATCCATCGCAGCGCAGGCAGGCCTTAGTAAAGCGTGTGTCTTCCATCACTTCGAATCAAAAGAAAAGCTCTATTTAGAAGTGATGAAGAACGCCAGTGCTGGGCACGCGCACTACGCTGAAGAGTTATATCGGAGACCAGGAATGTCGGCGGATAAGGTGCGCGAACTGATCGAGTTCGAAATCCGAGATACGCTCGCTCATCCACAGCGCATGCGGCTGATCACGCGGGAAGTATCAGAGAAAGGACACGCTGGCATGCGTCGACATGCACGCAGAGTATTTCAACGGAACTTCACCGCAGTCGTGAGCCTCTTCGAGCAAGGTCGTACGACCGGCGAATTTCGCCAGTCAATCGATCCTGCGGCGGCCGCCACGCTGTTAGGGGGCGCTACTTATTTCTTTTTTGCATGCCGCGAAGCGCTGCATGAATTTAGTGAGACGAGCAGCCTGGAGTCGCCTGAGACTTACGCGCAGCGCATTGCATGGTTGATCTTGTCTGGTGTGCTGTCGGAGCCTAGACCTCATGGATCAGAAACCTGAACGAAGATTTCTAGCAGCGGTGTACCTTGTGCATCCGTCAGCAGGCGCCGCCACAGTCGACAATGACGTAGTCGCAGCACTCGCCCGGCCGATTGGTATGCTCCCTGGATCGCGCTAGATCATCTGCTGTATGCCTGACCCACCCCGGTCGCGGAGCGCAGGCTCGAACTCGATGCCTTCATTCAGCGGACCGGCGCCGACATCCGGCACGGCGGCATCCGCGCGTTCTACCGCATGGCCGACGACTTTATCCAGATGCCGGACTACGCGGCATTCCCAGACCCGGAACGCTACTACGCCACGGTAACGCATGAGCTGACCCACTGGACGCGCCATCCGTCACGGCTCGACCGGGACATGGGACGCAAATCCTGGGGCGATGAAGGCTACGCCGCCGAAGAACTCGTGGCTGAATTAGGGTCTGCATTTCTCGGTGCCGAATTGGGACTGCGGCCCGATCACATCGAAGACCATGCCGCGTATATCGGCGGCTGGCTCAAGGTGTTGCGCAACGACCGCCGTTTCATTTTCATCGCCGCCGCCAAGGCGCAGGCAGCGGTGGATTTTCTGTCGGGCCGGAACATCGTAGCGGAGAAATTGGCCGACGCGGCCTGAGCGATTCCGCTGGGATCGGGTTCGTGCCGAATTAAAGAGGCTCCCGCTGATTGCCTATAGAGGTTAGCACCGTGCTCGGCCGGTCAAGGGTGCGCTGACGCCGGCTTGCGCTCCGTTCGATCGCCTCGCATGAAGCCGCGAGCCGACGAGCCGGTGCCCGCCGCCCTTGACCGTCCTGCGACTCGGTGCGGTGACGGATCGGCAAACAGCGCTCGCATCGAGGGCTGCAAACCGGAGAATCTTATGAACATCACGCCTGAATCGAACAACAAGCTGAGCTTGACTGAGTGGCTCGCGCTGCCGGAAGACGTCATGGCCGGCATCTTCGAGGAGATCGACGAACTGCACGAACGGGGCAACGCCGAACAGCATTGGGCTTGGGCATTTGTATAGCCCTTCCTGGACTCGGAATAAGGGAGGGCCTTGCGATGGAACGCGCCAAGATCAGAAACCTGAAAGCGAGCTATGCGCCCGGAACCGTCCGGGCGCGCCGCTGGAACGGTGACGGCGATGTACGCTGTTACATACCGCCGCGCGGTTGGACTGCCGTCGCCGAACTGCTCGATGTGCATCCGATCACCGGCAAACGGTTGCGGCAATCCATGTGGTGGATTGTCGAAACCAAGCGTTGACGGTTATTTCCTAATCGCATCGTTGTGAACGCAACGCCCCGCTATGGCGGGGCGCTCGCGCTGTCTTTCGTTCACTTGTTGACTGACTGTTCGAGCGCAGAGGCCGGCGAAAACTTCACGACCTTCTTGGCGGGGATGTCGATTGCGGCACCGGTGCCGGGATTGCGGCCGGTACGCGCCGCACGCTCAGTGACGGTGAATGCGCCGAAGCCGGGCAGGGAGACGCGCTCGCCCTGTTCCAGGGCCGTACCGATTTGATCGAACAGCAAGGTCACCAACTCGTTGGCCTGGCTTTTCGGAATGCCGAGCTTGGCGCTGACGGCGGCGAGCAAATCGTCTTTGGTCATTGACTAATCCTGTGGTGATTTTCGGAGATCTTCAGCGCGACAATAGGTCGTCGGACGCGGTTTGACAACGAGCGCCGTCGCACTGAAGTGCGCTGGCTTGAAGACCTTGCTAGCTGTGCTTACCGAACCGCGAATCGCTTGCGTCTCACCCTTCCGATAGCGTCTCTTGACGTGCGGATGTGACCCAGATGACCAAAGGCGACCGACAACGCCGGGTGACGATTTATCTGTAGTTTTGAAATGTCGGATAGAGCATGGTCATTCGCTAATTGCCGCGACCTCGCTGTCGCCAGCCGATTTTGGGTGCCCGACATTTTTCATCACTAGCGACTTCAATACCGGCATTGCGTTCTGCCATTGTTCGACCGGGATCATATCGAGGTGTTCGGCCTGGAGCAGTGCGAAAATGGCTTTGCTGTTGCGTTCTTGTTCGCGGCGTTTCCGCTCTTTCAGATCATTCTGTAGTTTCTTCAGCTTGGCTTCCTGCCGCGCGATTTCATCCTCCAGATTGCGGCCTTTGCGCGTCACGATGTTTTCATTCTCGGTGTCTGGCATAGGAATTCCTTTTCCGGTGCATGGGTGAAAATCAACCGCCGCGGAAGCGATCCTGCTTCCGGGCTTCGGTCAATTTATGAAATGCAGAAGCGGGCTTGAGTTCCGGCTTACCCTGCAAAAAGTGCAATGGCAGGGTGGTCGCGTTTGGGCTGCGACTTCGCGGCATCACGCGTTCGATCGAGGTCGAACGGATGCGTTCGCGCAATGAAAAATCCGCCGGTAGGCATGGATGCGACTCGATCGTCGCTTCTCATTTCTGCGTCGGCAGGCCGTCAGTTTTCGCATGCGGCTCCGCCGCGCCATAGGTCGTTACGCCGAGCGCGCTTCGCTCGCTCAAAAACCTGACACATCACGCAATCGTTAATTGCAGCGCGAACCCTTATCTGGCGCGGATTTCCGTGTAATCGCTGGCGCTGCTCGATGGCATCGCCGAACGTTGGAAACGTACGTAACTAAAGGGTCTGCGTGTATTCGTACAACATTAGATAAAGCGCGTGGAGGATTGCGTCGCTCGAAGCCAACGTTGCACCGCCACCAAACACCAGATCGCTTCGACGGCACCAAACGGCCATGCGCCTTGCAGGAAGCCGTATACCGAACCGAGTGCGCAAGCGGCCGCGAAGCCGAGGATGTATCCGCGGCCGCGATTCTCCAGCGCGTAGCAGATGAGCATTGCAGTGACGGCAAATAATCCGAACCAGGTGAGGCGATCCATTTGCCTATTCGTCCCTTCAGTTGTCGGACTTCTCTGACTGGATGGTGTCTGTCGATGCTAAATATATTTGGCACGCCTGAGCACACGAATCGTTAGACTAATTTCAGCACGCCAACCAGACTGATCAACCGCTGCTTATCTTTGTGCGTGCTTACTTTGATAATTTAAGGAGGGCGTATGAAAGCGATGCATTCATTCCGTGAGCATGTAAATCAGCATTGGAAAGCACCGGTGATATCGGGTGCTGGACTGGGTTGTCTGGCTCTCCTCGAAACACATTCTGGAATGCAACGAGCGGGCCTCGAAAGGTTTTCTGCGAAGATATTCGAAACGGTTGTTTCTCAAACTGACATCGGCGTGGTTCTAATGCTGTGCGTTGGCTGCATAGGACTGTCCGGGTTTACGTCCAATTCTTGGATTCGTAAAAAAGCCGCGTTTGCCAACGAGCATTTTCAAAAAATGATCGCGCGCATTGTCTTGTTTTGTACCGGGCTTGCGGGCATTGCCTTGCTAAGTGCGGTGATTGGATTTGACCGCTCGGGACTGAGCCTGCTCGCCATACTGCCTATCTTTTTCGGCATGCTGCTCGCTATGGCAGGATTCATGGACTGGGCATACCGTGCGCCGCCGAGTGGAGAAAGGACTGCGCATAGTGCAGCACTAATCGCCGCAGCCTTTTATTTGGGGAGCACAGCCTTGCTTCAGGGAACCCTCGGCTAGCCTAGTAACCCGAACACGAAGAAGCAGCGATCCTTCGTGTTCGTTGTGAGCGGGCACTTTCGCCCGTCACTTTACCTTTCCCTTGCCGCTCTGAGCAATGGGATGGCGAATGCGGCAACGCGTAGCCCGAGTTCTGTTGCGGATTCGGTGGTGGCAGCTAGGCGCGCTCGTCTGGCAAATGCTTTCACTTGAGCATCACGTCCCGGCTGCGACCAAAACTCGGGCGTCAGTCCGATCGGGGTTTCAGAGGGAATCGGCGTACGGCGACGCTCGAACGTTCTGCGCACCGCTTCGATCAGCGCTGCCCGCTCAAATCTTTCGGTGCGTGCCAGATAGTCGATGTCAAAGAAATCTTTGATGCGGCTGTTGCGGATTCCGAGTGAGATAATCGCTTCGAGCTTCTCCGCGATGACGGTCTCCGGCCGGTAAGCACGCAACACCGGGGCAGGGT
>JAQGNU010000007.1 GCA_028291645.1 Nevskia sp. | reverse complement strand
GTTCAGAACCGCCTCGTAGTCACAGGCATGAAAGAACGTGCGTAGCTGCTCGAACGCCGCCTCCATCTTCGGCACTGCTTCTTCCTGCACATGTCGGACAGCTTCGCCGGTGCCGCCGGCCTGGGTGTAAATCGCGAGCGCATCGGCAAGTTGATCCGCAAGTCCGAGCAGATCCACTACCAGGCCGCCCGGCTTATCGCCATATACGCGGTTCACGCGGGCAATGGCCTGCATCAGGTTATGGCCGGCCAGCGCCTTGTCTAGGTACATCGTATGCGCCGGCGGACAATCGAAACCCGTTAACCACATGTCACAGACGATGGCGAGACGAAAATCGTCCGCCGGGTCCTTAAAGCGCTCCGCGAGCCGCTGGTGCGCACGCTTGCTTCGTACATGGCTTCGCAGCGGTTCTGGATCGTCGAGATCGCCGGAAACGATTACCTTTATCACGCCTCGCTCATCATCCGCGTCGTGCCATTCTGGGCGCAGACCGCAGATCGTTTCGTACAAACGTGCGGCGATGTCGCGACTCATGGTTACGATCATCGACTTACCTTCCATCGCGGCGCGTCGCTGCTCCCAGTGCTCCACGATAAATGGCGCCAACCGATCGATTCGCTCCGGCGCACCGACCAAGGCCTCCAACGGCACGCGCACGGACTCTGACAAATCGGCGCCGCTCGCGTCAGCATTCGCGGTCTGTTGGAGTTCCAACGCGGCTTCCGCCGCCTTGGCTCCCTCATCGTCCACCGTCAGCTTGACGATGCGCGATTCGTAATAAATCGGCTTCGTAGCGCCGTCTTCCACTGCTTGGCGAATGTCGTAGACGTCCGCGTAGTCACCGAAAACCTGAATCGTGTTCTTGTCGTCGCGTTCCAGCGGTGTGCCAGTGAAACCAACGAAAGTCGCATTCTGCAGTGCTTCACGCATCCAGCGTGCGCCGCCCTCCACGAAACCGTATTGGCTACGGTGTGCTTCGTCGGCCAGCACAACCACGTTCGCACGTTCCGAGATCGGCCCCTTTCCCTCCGTGAACTTCTGCATCGTAGTGAAGACGACGCCGCCTGACGCTCGGCTCAGTAGCACCTTGAGGTCTTCCCGGCTGCCGGCTTGTACTGGGTCTTGCCGCAGCAGCGCGCGCCCCATTGCAAAAGTACCGAAGAGCTGGCCATCCAGATCGTTGCGGTCCGTTACTAGAACGATCGTCGGGTTTTCCATCCGCGCCTCACGGATCAGCGCGCCCGCAAGCATCAGCATCGTCAGACTCTTACCTGAGCCCTGGGTATGCCAGATCACACCACCGCGCCCATCGCCATCACCGAGTGGTGGCTTGAGCGCACGCAGTACGCTCGCCCGTGCTTTGCGCAGCGCGCGGAATTGGTGATAGCCCGCAATTTTCTTATCGATGTTGCCGCGCTCGTTCTCCTCAAACACCACCGCATTGCGCAGGTAGTCGAGCAGCCGCGATGGCTCGAACAAGCCGCGGATCAAGGTTTCCAGCGTCGGCTCGCCACCGGATTCCGGCCGCCACGGGAGAAAGCGACTGCGCCCGCTGGTGATGGAGCCGACCCGTGTCAGCAAGCCGTCCGAGGCCACGCACAGCAGATTCGGCACGAACAAGTCCGGCACCGCGTCCGCGTAACGGTCAAGCTGATCGATGGCCTGGCCGAGGTCCGCGCCCGCAGCAGTGGGGGCTTTCAGTTCGACGACTGCGAGCGGCAGTCCGTTGACGTAGACCACCAAATCTGTGCGGATCGGTCGACCGCTGCCGCTTTCCATCGCGAGTTGGCGGATGACAAGAAGGTCATTGCGCTCCGGATGTTCAAAGTCCACGACGCTTGCGAAGCCGCCGCGAGTCTCGCCCCCGGCGATAGCATCCCGATATTCAACTGCTACGCCCGCCGTCAATAGGTTGTGGAACCAGCGATTGTTTTCGATGAGTGTCGCGTGGGGAGGCCGTCGCAGCGTCTTAACTACAAAGTCGACTGCCTCGCTATCCAGATTGGGATTGAAGCCGGATACGGCGGATCGCAGGACGCTGGAGAGAATTGGGCTCTCCGATAGCGACACACCGGTAGCGCGTATCGAATCGTGAACAACTTCAGCCGCACTTATTGCGCGAAATCCAATAGCTTGGAACCAAGCGACGGCGGAAAGCTCCAGCGTCCGTTCATCCATCGCGACTTTCCGAAGTTGCCTCACCCTCTTTGAAGTCTTCGCCCTCAGCTATCGGTTCTGTACCCGGACGAAGGCGGAATTCGACGAGCTTTTGGCGATAGGCTTCCACTTCTGCATGGTAGAGCGCTCTGCTAGCCAAAATCGGCGTGTCTTCAATCACGACGCGGTTGTTTTCGTCAATGTAGCGGTCGAAGTCCGGATGGTCGCCGTACTTGAATCGTTTTAGTGGATCGTTCTCTGCTTGCTTGCGGTGCAACCGATACAACAGGGCGATTGCGGAATCCGTAGCCTGCGCCACTAACTCAGCGTATGAACTATCAAGAACGGCTTCTAGAGCATCGCGGCCATGCGGCCCGACCCCTTGGCTATTACGTAGCGCGACGACCCCATTCAATAAACGATTCAGACCTCCGAGCACATCGCGAACGCCGTCATTGACGCTGGAATCATTGTCGAATGTTTCCGGAGTGAGCTTTACTGTCTTCAACGCCTCCGACATCAGCCAGTTCGGCTTTGGATCATGCCCGCACTCGACCCCGCGGTCAGCGAGAATCGTTCGGCAAACGGTTTCGAAGATACCGCGGCAATGGGTGAGCATTGCGCCAGGCTCATTGGGGAATGAGCGCTCGATAACCGCAATCGCCTCTTGGATAGGAAGCGAGTCCGGATAACTGGAAAGCAGCTCGCGGCAGCCACGAAGCTCAAATTGGCGTTCGTTCGCCATCTATTGTTCCGATGGCATTACGGAAACAGCGCCGGATAAAAGCTTCGGAAGAAGAAAATCGCGCATTCGCATCAGCGAGCGCGACTCAATCTCTGTTGCAGCATACAAATCGAAAAGGGAGCCGATAGCGTGATTCCCTGCTTCGATGAACGCGGGAGGTGGAATCACGACGAGCGCGTCTTGCAGATGCGAGCGCTTAATATGTCCCATTGTTACCGCCTTGCTTGCAGCAACCATGCGAAACCAGGGAAGGTGCTGATGTATCCAAAGCAGGCAAAGCCATTTTGGATAGTGGCTTGAAGTCACCTTGAATAAGTGCTGGTTTAGAGCTCCTCGCCCCCCAAACCAGAGCTCGGCTTCCAAAGTCCCAGACCACGAAAACAACAAGTCACCATCGTTAATGATGTAAGTCTCGGGCACCCCCCCATTGGCGAGATCGCTCCCGGATGTCGAGCCTCTGCGCAACTCGGCGATTTTGATCACAGGTAGATCGGTGGCATCGCCGCGCGGCGGATATTTTTGCAGAGCAAGCCCATTGAGGAACGATGCAACCGTAATCAGCGGTCTTACTTCCCATCCTCGTGGAACCGGCCCGAGCAGCGAGTTGGCGAAGTCAGATGGCAGTGTGTCGAAGGCTTCCTGCGGCATGGAGGGAAAGAACTTGGCGCCAGCGGCCTTAGCCTTCACCGGCTCGAAGTCCACGAACCACGCATGGAAGATGGCCTTCGCTAACCTCTCAAGTCCCTGCACCGTCCGCCGGTTCTGCTCGATCTTGTCGTCTATCGAGCCGAGGACGTGGGCGATAGCACGTTGTTCGTTAAGCGGTGGCAGAACGATTGGCATACGCTCAATGGTTCCTTGATTTAGAGATGCCATCGTCGTTCCTGAGGCATGTTGTAGCAGCCACGAACGAGCTTCAGCGCTTTGAAGCTGATACGCGACGAAACGAGCCTCGCAAGTGTTGGGTAGTCGAAGTCGAATGCCATCTGATCCAAGGAACCAACCAGCTTGGTCAGGCTTGACCATCGCAGAGCGATCGACTGCACCTTTGCGACCGAAAACAATATCTCCTGCTTGAAGCAGATACTCAGGCAAGCGTTCAACAACCCCACGCGGAACCCTGGGAGTCGATTCGTGAATCCGCAACGACCCGTGCCCAACTTCCCCAACGGAGATCAATGGCACGCCTTCTTTCGAGTATTCTTTAGCCTTCAGAGTCGTGCCGAACGGCCCGGTCTTAACGTTGCCCCCATCCCGAGCGAGCAATCCACCTATCGTTGTCGAACTCCAACCGTCACCCACCGTACTCAAGCTCTTCAAACCGACCTGTACAACCACCTTATCCCGCTCAACAATCTTGCGAAACGATTCGCTGATTGTCGCCCAATCCACTAAATCCACTTTAAACGGCAAATCGGACTCGTCGAAGTCCTCCTTCAGCGCCGCTTGCACATTCGCAGGCACAGGTTCGTCGCCGAGAATGGCGAGGTCGAGATCGGAGGACTCCTTGGCGGTCCAGGTCACGCGCGAACCGAAGGCAAGCACTTCGCGGTCCGGCACATGACGCCGCAGGATGGCCTGCACGGTTTCCAGATCATGCGGGCTCAGATCGATCAACGAGTCAACCGGGTTCACGATTACGGCGTTCGAGCTCGGCGAGGATGAAACGCGCATCCGCGGCGAAAGCGGGCAGCACGGCGACGATGCTTTCGGCCTTCTCCTGGTTGTAGGTATGGCTGGTGATGTTGCGCTTGTCGCGGTAGTCGCGGAAGCGGGGAACGTCCGGCACAAGGCCGGCTTCGGCGACGGAACGGATCAGTTGCATGTACGTCATCTGGTCCACTTCGCCCGGATTGGCGCTGATCTGCTCCAGTTGGCGCTTGAGCATCTTGTAGGTGACTTCATAAGTGAACTCAAACGCCTGGATGCTGGCAGCGCGAAATTGTTCACGCAGGTCGGGATCGCTTGCGAGTTCCGAGTTCAGGAAACGCAGACTTTTTTCCAGTGCGGCGAGCGCATCCCGCAACGCTGAAAGGTCTAGCTTCATGCAGCGCTTTCCGGTTGCTGGCCGGCTACGATGGGTCCGCGCACCCGCACAAGATTAGAGCGGACTACGCCCATCAGCCGCTCGGATTCCGCGAAGTGTTGCTCCAGCTCGGCGACCATGCGCGGGTATTTCTCTGCAAAGGGTTCTCCATCGTCGGCTAGAGCCTCCGAACCGACATAGCGGCCGGGCGTAAGGACAAAGCCGTGCTTTTCGATGTCTGCCGTGGTGGCGGCCCTGCAAAAGCCGGGAATGTCGCGGTAAACCCATTCGCCGTGCTTTTCGTGATCCCACCACGCCGGCTCAGGCTCGCCGCGCCATTGCCGGAAAGCATGGACGATGCGGCCGATATCGCTGGCGGGCAGTGGATCGCCTTCCGCATTGCCGTTGACGGTTTCACCGGCATCGCCACCCGTAAGCACGCGCAGCGTGCGGCTCTGCATAGTGCCAAGCTTGCGCGCGTCTACAAACAAGGTCTCGCCCTTGCGAGTCCGGCCTTTATGTTTGAGGTTGCGGCCCGTCTTGTCACGCGTCAGGAACCACAGGCATACGGGAATGCCGGTCGTGTAGAACAGCTGCGGCGGCATGGCGACAATTGCTTCGACCAAGTCCGCCTCGATGATGCGGCGGCGAATGTCTCCCTCACCGCCAGAATTACTCGACAAGGAACCATTCGCCATTACGAAGCCGGCGACACCGCCGCCGCGACCGTTGGGCGGTGCGATGTGATGGATGAAATGCTGAATCCAGGCGTAATTGGCGTTGCCGGCCGGCGGCGTGCCGTAAGCCCAGCGCACGTCGTCCTTCAATAGCTGGCCGGACCAGTCGGAGATGTTGAACGGCGGGTTGGCGAGAATGTAATCGGCTTTCAGGTCCGGATGCAGATCGCGTAGAAACGTATCGGCAGGCTGCGGGCCGAGGTTGGCCTCGATGCCGCGAATGGCAAGATTCATGTGCGCCAGCCGCCAGGTCGTCGGATTCGATTCCTGGCCGAAGATCGAGATATCCGTGCGCAAGCCGCCGTGCGCTTCGACGAAACTTTCGGACTGCACGAACATTCCGGCGGACCCGCAGCAAGGATCATATACACGGCCTTCATACGGTTCCAGCATTTCCACTAGCACACGTACCACGCTGCGCGGAGTGTAGAACTCGCCGCCAAGCTTGCCTTCCGCCGACGCAAATTTCCCAAGAAAGTATTCATAGACGCGGCCAAGAAGGTCGCGCGCCTCGCGCCGATCCCCCTTGAAGCCGATATCCGAAACCAAGTTGATGAGGCCACCCAGCTTCGTTGCATCAATGCCGCGGCGAGCATAGTCGCGCGGCAGTTTCTGTTTGAGCTTCGGGTTGTCGCGCTCGACAGCAAGGATTGCATCGTCGAGAAGTTTGGCAATATTTGGATTCGTCGCCTGCGCCCGCAGAGAATTCCAACGCGCTTCCGGCGGCACCCAAAAAATGTTTTCGGCGGTGTACTCGTCGCGATTTTCCAGCAGGCGTTCGAGTTGCTCGCCGGTGATGCCCTCGCGCTCCAGCTCAGATTTGAGCGCATCGTGACGGGCCTCGAAAGCATCCGAGACGTACTTCAGGAACAAAAGGCCCAGCACGACATGTTTGTATTCGCCCGCGTCGACAGTGCCGCGCAACTTGTCGGCGGCTTGCCACAACATGTCGCGAAAATCTAAATCTGAGGAATTAGCGTTCGCCACCGTTTTTGTTTTGTTCGTCGAGTCGTGAGGGTAGATGATGGCTTAAGCGTAGGTTCTGTTCCACCCACCCCTTTTACGACAGTGCGTAGGTTTCGGCACGGACCCGGAGTGATAGGTTGTTTACGCCAGATTGAACCCGGAGCCTTAGGGATAGGGCTTTCGAATAGGCATTCTTTGTTCCGCAATCGCCGCCTCAACACGGTGGTATTTTGAGGGCCTGTACATTGCACCATCGCGCGCTAAGAGCTAACGAGTACTCGGAGTGCCTCGGGGGTGTAACCCCTGCATGCTTAGTGGCTTCATCAAGCGCGCACAAGCTATTGATCTTATGGTGGCCGGGGACGGAATCGAACCGCCGACACGGGGATTTTCAGTCCCCTGCTCTACCGACTGAGCTACCCGGCCATTGAGGAATGCCATTTGTGCGGCCTTGCACCGCGCTCTGCTAGCCGGCTAAGCGGCGTGGCCTTTCGCAGAGCGCGCAATTAGACGCGAGCGACGTGGTACGCGTCAAGACGCGGGCGGCACGTAATGGGTGCCGGTGAGTTCGCCGCCGAAGAAGAATTTCTCCATTTCCTCGGTCAAAAAGGCGCGCGACTTGGGTTCGGACAGCACCAGGCGGTATTCGTTGATCAGCCGTGTCTGGTGCGCGACCCAATCCTGCCAGGCTTGCTTGGAGACGTCATCGAAGATGCGCTGGCCGAGTGCACCCGGCAGCGGCGGACGCGGCAGGCCTTCGGCTTCGCGGCCAAGTTTTACGCAGTGGACGGTTCTGGACACGGTTGATCGGTGCTCGTTTTCAATCGCTGCAGCAGCTTGCTCACCGGCGCGGGCAGCGCCGGAAGCGGGTCGCTGAGTTTAACCCAGCGCTGGCCGGCGCAGTCCCGCAGCGTGTCGGCAGCACCATCGAGCCGTATGCGCAGCGGCAGCAATTCCAGCTCGAAATGGGTGAAGGCGTGGCGCAGCCTTGGCAGCGCCACCGCCGACAACAGCCGCAGGCCGTAGCGTTCGCTGAGCAGCGTGGCTGCGTCGCCGCCATCTTCCAGCAAGGGCGGGCACCAGAGTCCGCCCCAGATGCCGACAGGCGGGCGGCGCTCGAGCAGAATTTCACCTTCCGCGTTTTCGATCAGCAGCGCGGAAGCCAGTCGCAGTGGGCGCTCGCGCCGCGGTCGCGGTGCCGGAAATCGAGCGACATCTTGCCTGATGAAGGCCCGGCAATCGACATTCACGGGGCAGCGCGTGCAGGCGGGTGCGCGCTGCGTACACAGACTGGCGCCGAAATCCATGATCGCCTGCGTGTAATCGGCGAGCCTTTGCTGCGGCAGCAGACTTTCGGCAATCGTCCACAGCTGTTTGGCCGCATTCGGATGACCGGGCCACTCGGCGATCGCTGCATGGCGCGCGAGTACGCGCTTGACGTTGCCATCGAGGATCGCGTGGCGTGCGCCATGCGCCTGCGCCAGGATCGCGCCCGCAGTGGAACGGCCGAGGCCGGGCAACTGCAGCAGCGCATCGAAATCCTGCGGCACTTCACCGCCGTGCTGCGCCAGCATCTGCTGCGCGGCGCGATGCAAGTTGCGCGCACGCGCGTAGTAGCCGAGGCCGGCCCACAGCAGCAGCACGTCGTCGAGCGGTGCGGTGGCCAGTGCGGCGACATCCGGAAAGCGCTGCATAAAACGCTCGAAGTACGGCACCACCGTTTTGACCTGCGTCTGCTGCAGCATCACTTCGGAAATCCATACGCGATACGCCGAACGCGGATGCTGCCAGGGCAGATCGTGGCGACCGTGCTGATCGAACCAGTCGAGCAGACGCTGGGCGAAGCGCTTGCGGACGACGCCTTTCATCGTTTCGCGCGCGCCAGTTGTTCGATGCCGGACGAGGTGCGCTGCGCTTCTTCGCGCAGGGAATTTTCCACCAGCCAGGGCCCGACGAAAGGTGGAATCCAGAACGCGGGCTCCAGTTCGGCATTGAAATCCAGCAGCGTGCGCCGGCCGAGCGCGCGGAATTCCCAATGCGCCACACCGGAACGCAGATCGCTGTCGCCGGGAACCACCAGCGCCAAAATCTGCCCGCCATCGGCGCGCGGCGTGTAGTGCATCTGTTGCTGCTGGCGCATGGTCTTGCAGAACAGGCCGGCGCAGGCACGCACGCGCGTATATAACTCGCCATCCGGCAACACCTGCACTTCCTGCACGGCCGGATTGATCGCACTCAGGTTGCGCGGGTCGGCGAACACGGCATAGGCCTGCGCCGCGGGCACGTCGAGCAGCACGCGCATGCTGACGCTGTAATTGCCGCGTTCATGATCGACCCTGAGGCTCTGAATCTGCGCAGCCGCAAGCGGCGTGCACACGAGCAGGCCCAGCAGCGCGACCAATTTCACTTCAAGGATTCGGTGGCGGCGACTGCGCAGGCGCTTCCTCGTGCTTCTTCTTGCGGCCGAACAATGCGCCCAGCCCTTCCTTCAATTGATTGCTGAGTTCCGGATTCTTCGCGCCGAGCTTCTTGTCGATCTGATCGCTCAAGCGCTGCTGCACTTTTTCGGTGGCCTTCTGCTGCAGCGCCGCCTTGACGTCGATGCTGTAGCGCGGCTGCGCAAACGTGCCGGTGACATGAATCGGAATCACCACGCCGTTGAGATCGGCCAACTGCTTGCCGCCCTGGCCGCTGGCGGTGTTGACGATGGTCGGCTTGGCGACGTAGTCGATCGTCTGCGCAGCGATGTCGACCTTGCCGGCGCCGCCGACGCGGAACAGTGGGCTGGACGCATTCAGATCGTCCGAAGTCAGCACGCCATCCTGCATCCTGCCGGATGCGGACAACTCGGTGAAATCGGTTTCCTGCACCGCGCTCTCGTCGTATTGCTGACCGCTCATGAAGGCCTCGCCTTTACGAATGATCTGGCCGAGATTGAAACCCTTCACCGCGCCGTTCTTGAAGCTGAAAGACAGATTGCCGTCGAGCGCGCGTTTCAATTCGCCGACCGTGCGGCCAGCGCCACTCAGGTTCACCGCGACATCGCCGGTGCCGGTGAGCGTGTCCTTGCCGTTCAGATCGAGCAGCAGCGGGCCGGCGCTGATCGAGGCCAGCTTCAAAGTCTCCGACACCGTTGGCTTGCTACCCGGCGTGATGCGCGTGGTGTTGTCGAGCGTGCCGCCATAGAGCTTGCCGGCCAGGTCGATACGCTTCTCGCGACCGCGCGGCGCGGCGAGCTTCAGATGCACATCGCTCAGCTTCAGGTTCTGTAGCTTGAACTTGCCGACATCGAGCGTACCGCTGGCATTGAGCTTCTCCAGCGCGTCGACCGGCAGTACGGTGGCGTCGGATGAATTGCTCGGCGCCGACGGTCCGCCTGCGGCCTTGCGTGCAGCCGGTGTTGCAGCCGCCTGCTTCTGTGGCGGCGGCAGATAGCGATCCGCATCCAGCGTATCCGCCTTCAAGACGAAGTCGAGCGCCTGCGTGGCAAAGCTGCCGACGCCGAGGTTGCCGGTGAGATGCGTCTGATCCAGCTCCAGCACGATGTTGCTCAGCCTGGCGGCGGTCGCATTACCTTCGATCTGCGCACTCAGGCTGGCGTTCTTCAGCGCGTCGGCATCGGCCGTTTCGAGCGACATGCCGAAGGTCTTCAGCAGCTCGCGCGGACTGAACGGCTTGATGCTGAGCGGACCGGCGAAGCGGCCGGCGCTGCCATTCAGACCGGTGCCTTGCAGGCTCGCGGTCGCGCTGAGGCCGCCGGCATCGAGGCGACCGTTGGCGAGACTCAGCGTGCCCTTGCTGCCGTCGTAACTGAGATCGGCGCCGAACTCCGCTGTCTGGGTGCCGTTCGGAATCTGCTTGCCGCTGGCTTTGACTTTCAGCTTCAGCTTGCTGGCTTGATAAGCCTTCGCGGTGAGATCGAACACCAGCTTGGCGGAAATTTCAGTGTCGGCCGTGATCGCCGGCTGAGTCAGCTGCGTTGCGAAACTGAGATCGAAATCGAAGGCCTTGCCGGGCTCGATCGCGCCGGTGTCGAGCTTCAATTTCGACAGCGCATAACTCTGCTGTGCCTGATCGTCGCGATAGTTGAGTGCCGCATTGCTGACGCTGATGCCAGCGATGTCGATCGACTTGATGCTGCTGCCCGATGTGGCTGCGCCGGGCTGGGCCGCAGCCTTCGGTTGGCTGATTTTTTCGACCAGATCATCCCAGTTGGTTTTGCCGTCGGCGTGTTTGGCAAGATTGAGCTGCAGACCATCGACCGTGACCGAGCTGACCTGCACCGCGCGGCTGCGCAGCAGCGGCAGCAGACGCACGCCGACTTCGGCGGCACCGACGCTGGCGAACGGCGCCGCGCCGAAGCCGGCGGCATTGCTCAGGCTGACGTTCTGGATGCGCGCGCCGAGCGTCGGAAAGATGCTCAGATGAATATCGCCGATGACGAGCTCGCGCCCGGTCGCGTTCTTCGCCTGGGCGGCGATCTGGCCGCGGAAACTGTTGGCGTCGAAAAACAGCGCGAACAGGGCCACCGCCACCGCCGCCAGCAGAATGATCGCGAGCACGATACCGAGGACGATTTTGATCAGCTTTTTCATGATGGTCTTGATGGCTCAGCGCAGCTTGAAACTTAGTCTACGGGACTCGCGGCATTGTTCAATTGATTCGCTGGAATCATGCCCGCAGGCCACCGCGCCGCGCGGTGCGGCGACACACGATAAACTGCGCGCCCTGATTCACGGTTTCGTCATGTCCACCGTCCCCCGCAGCAGCCGCAAACCGGCCCCCCGTACCGCGCCAGTCGCGCCGCGCCGTATCGGCTTCGTCAGTCTCGGCTGCCCGAAAGCGCTGGTCGATTCCGAGCGCATCCTGACGCAGCTGCGCGCGGAAGGCTACGAAACCGTCGGCTCGTATGCGGCGGCCGATGTCGTCGTCGTCAACACCTGCGGCTTCATCGATTCGGCGGTGGCGGAATCGCTCGACGCCATCGGCGAGGCGATGGCCGAGAACGGCAAGGTCATCGTCACCGGTTGCCTCGGCGCTAAGGGCAGCGTGATCCGCGACAAATTCCCGGACGTGCTGTCGATTACCGGGCCACAGGACTATGCCGGCGTGATGAAGGCGGTCCATGCCGCCGCGCCGCAGCAGCACGATCCCTTCGTCGATCTGTTGCCGCCGGCGAAAAACGATGTCGGCGTCAAGCTGACGCCGAAGCACTATGCCTATCTGAAGATCGCCGAAGGCTGCAATCACAAGTGCAGCTTCTGCATCATTCCGTCGATGCGCGGCAAGCTGGCGTCGCGCGCCATCGACGAGGTGCTGACCGAAGCCGACAAGCTGGTGCGCGCCGGCGTGCAGGAACTGCTGGTGATTTCGCAGGACACCAGCGCCTACGGTGCCGATCTGAAATATGCAAAGCGCGACTGGCAGGGCAAGACCTACGAGACGCGGATGCTCGATCTGTGCCGCGGTCTCGGCTCGCTCGGCGGCGCGCAGCGGCCCTGGGTGCGGCTGCACTACGTTTATCCATACCCGCATGTCGACCACATCATTCCGCTGATGGCGGAAGGTCTGTTGCTGCCCTACCTCGACATCCCGCTGCAGCATGCGGCACCGAGCGTGCTGAAACGCATGAAGCGGCCCGCCGCCGCCGAAGACACGCTGCTGCGGCTGGCGGCATGGCGCGCGATTGCGCCCGACATCACCGTACGCAGCACCTTCATCGTCGGCTTCCCCGGCGAAACCGAGGCCGAGTTCCAAATACTGCTCGACTGGCTCGATGAAGCACAGCTCGATCGCGTCGGCGCCTTCAAATACTCGCCGGTCGCAGGCGCGAGCGCGAATGCGCTGGCCGGTCCGGTGCCGGAAGACGTGCAGGAAGATCGTCTCGCCCGCTTCATGCAGAAGCAGGCCGGCATCAGCGCCGCCAAACTCAAGGCCAAGATCGGTCGCACGATCGAGGTGCTGGTGGACCAGGCGACCGCTGACGGCGGCATTGCGCGCTCCTGGGCCGACGCGCCGGAAATCGATGGCACTGTGATGGTTACCAGCGGCAAACCTTTGCGTCCGGGCCAGCGGCTGCAGGTCCGCGTCGTCGGTGCCGATACGCATGACTTGCAGGCCATCGTCGCGAACTGAACCCGGCGAACCTTTCGCGCACGCAATCCTTGCGTCGGCAAAAAGCTACCTTTCGATCAACGGCGCTCAGGCTTACAAACAGCTTTCGACGCACCGCTGACGCTGCTGCCGGCTGTCGGATTTCACCGCTATTACAGCGTTTTCGGCGGATTTTCGACTGCGGCAAGGGCTACAATCGAAGGACAGATTAAAGCGCCAAGGAGCGGTGACGAAGATCACCATTAAGGCGCATTTAAGCCCTCGTTCAGATAATCCGGTGTAGCGTCCGCTCGCGCTGTGCTGCCGCGCGTCGGCTTTTTACTGTCGAGATGGTCTGGACAGTCGTCCCCTGCTTCATCTGTATCGAGTGCCGTTGATGGCTGATTCCCGAGGTCTGTTGCCAACTTTGCCGCGAGCGGTGGGTGCGGGCTGGCTGGTGGTCTGCGATTTCGATGGCACCATCGCAAACGTCGACGTCACCGACGGCATTCTGAGCCGCTTTGCCTTGCCCGAATGGGTCGATGTCGAAGTCGAGTGGAAAGCCGGCGCGATCGGCTCGCGTGAATGCATGCAACGCCAGGTGGACCTGCTGCGCGTGCCGCGTGCGCAACTCGACGCTTATCTCGACACCATCGAAATCGATCCGGACTTTGCCGGATTTGTCGCGGCCTGCCGCAAGCAGCAATTACCGCTGGTGGTGATCAGCGATGGCATCGACTACGCGATCCGACGCATCCTGCAGCGCTACGGGCTCGATGATCTGCCGCTGGCGAGCAATCGTCTGGTGCAGGTCAGCGAAGCCACTTACCGCCTCGAATTTCCGGATTCCGATCCGCATTGCCGTGCCGGCAGCGGCACCTGCAAATGCGCAGTCAGTTCCACGCGCGCGCATGGCAGCAAGCGCCTGCTGATCGGCGATGGCAGTTCGGATTTCTGCCTCGCCGCGAACGCCGACCTGGTATTCGCCAAAACCAAATTGCTGCAGCATTGCCGTGACCACGCACTGCCGTATCGCGCCTGCCCGGACTTCGCGATCGCGCGTCAATTGCTGAAAGAACTCGATGTGCCCGTGCGATCGCCGATCGCGCTCAAGCGGACCTGGAAGTCCGCTCATCCGCCGGCGGCGCCGGCTGCTGTCCTGGAGATTTAGTTTTGACGCAAATGAACAAAGCTGCCCTGGATCCCGCCTCGACACGCGAAGCGGAATTGTTGCGCGATGAAGCGAAGTACTGCTCGTTCGGCGACACCGTGCACTACCTCAATCCGCCGAAATTCTTCGAACGCTGTGAAGGCTCATACCTGTTCGACAAGGACGACACGCCCTATCTCGATCTGCAGATGTGGTACTCGGCGGTCAACTTCGGTTACGCCAACAAGCGTTTGAACGATGTGCTGAAGCGCCAGATCGACTTGCTGCCGCAGGTTGCCAGCCAGTATCTGCATCCGACCAAGGTCGAGCTCGCCACCGTCATCGCGCAGGATGCCGAGCGCAAGTTCGGTCACAAGGGCCGCATCCATTTCAACGTCGGCGGCTCGCAGTCAGTGGAAGATTCGCTGAAGGTGGTGCGCAACGCCAGCAACGGCAAAAGCCTGATGTTCGCGTTCGAAGGCGGCTATCACGGCCGCACGCTCGGCGCCTCGGCGATCACATCGAGCTACCGCTATCGTCGCCGCTATGGCCACTTCGGCGATCGCGCGCAGTTCATCGAATTCCCCTACCACTTCCGCGGCCCCAAGGGCATGAGCAAGGAAGAGTACGGCGAGCAGTGCGTGGCGAAGTTCGCGCGCCTGTTTGAAACCGAATACAACGGCGTCTGGGATCCGAAGACCAACCAGGCCGAATACGCGGCGTTCTATGTCGAGCCGATCCAGGGCACCGGCGGCTACGTCATTCCGCCGATGAACTTCTTCAAGGGCATCAAGAAAGTTCTTGACGAGCACGGCATCCTGTTGGTGGTCGACGAAATCCAGATGGGTTTCTATCGCACCGGCAAGCTGTGGGCGATCGAGCATTTCGGCGTGCAGCCGGACATTCTCGTGTTCGGCAAGGCGCTGACCAACGGCCTCAACCCGCTGGCCGGCATCTGGGCGCGCGAGGAACTGATCAACCCGACGATCTTCCCGCCCGGCTCGACGCATTCGACCTTCGCTTCGAATCCGCTCGGTACCGCCGTCGGCCTCGAAACCATGCGGATGCTGGCCGAAGGCGACTACGAAACTTCGGTTCCGCGGAAAGGCGCCTACTTCCTCGAAGGCCTGAAGAACCTGCAGAAGCAGTTCAAGATCATCGGCGATGTCGACGGCCTCGGCCTGGCGCTGCGCGCGGAGATCTGCACCAACGACGGCTTCACGCCGGACAAGGCCACGCTCGACAAAGTGGTCGATGAAGGCATGAAGGGCGACCTCGTCGTCAACGGCAAGAAGTACGGCCTAGTGCTCGACGTTGGCGGCTACTACAAGAACGTCATCACGTTTGCGCCGTCGCTGCACATCACCAAGGAAGAAATCGATCTCGGTCTGGAACTGCTGGCACAGGCGCTGCATCGCGTCACCTCGCACTAAGTGGTCGCCGCCACGCAGACCGCCTGCAACGAGATCAAGGATCACAGCTTCTTTCTCGAAGGCGGCGACGTCGGCGTACTGCTGATCCACGGGCTGACCGGTACGCCGGTCGAGATGCGCTATGTCGGCAAGGGCCTGCACAAGGCCGGCTTCACGGTTTATGGCATGCAGCTGCCCGGCCACTGCGGCAACCAAACGGATCTGTCGGCGACCTGCTGGAAGGACTGGTACGCGGCGGTCGAACACGCGCTCGAAGCGCTGCGCATGCGGGTCAAGACCGTTGTCGTCGGCGGCCTGTCGATGGGTGCAGTGATGGCGCTGCACCTGGCCGCAAAGCAGGGCGAAAAAGTCAGCGGCCTGCTACTGTACGGCACCACGCTGTGGTACGACGGCTGGAGTATTCCCTGGTACAGTTTTCTATGGAAGCCGCTGATCAACACGCCGCTCGGCCGCAATTACACGTTCATGGAAAAGTATCCCTACGGCATCAAGGACGAGCGTCTGCGCAAGCGTGTGGTGCAGAACCTGCTGTCCGGCAACAGCGCCGACGCCGGCCTCGCCGGCATGCCAGCCTGCGGCGTGCGCCAGCTGTGGCAGCTGGTGGCGACCGTAAAAAAAGAACTGCCGTCGATCTATGCGCCAGCGCTGATCCTGCACGCCCGCGAAGACGACATGAGCAGCGTGCGCAATGCTTATTACGTCGCGCGCCACCTGGCCGGGCCGGTCGACGTGAGCCTGCTCGACGACTGCTATCACATGATCACGGTCGATCGTCAACGCGACGAGGTGGTGTCGCGCAGCATCGAATTCCTGCGGCGCATCTCGGCGCAAGCCACCGCGCACAGCGGGCTGCGGGTCGCTACCGCTTCCTAAGCTGGCAACAGAACCGATGAACGACGGCGCCATGATCGACGGCAGCGATCGGCGGCGTCGCTCGCTGACGGATTGGGCGCTGGCAAAAGGCCTCAAAGATCTGATCAAGCATGGCCGGCTCGACGTCATCACTGCTGCCGGCAACCGCCTGCGGTTCGGTGACGGCAGCGGCGCAGCGGTGGAGATCCGCTTCACCGACGCCGCCGCGCAATGGGGGTTCATGATCGACCCCGAATTGCGCCTCGGCGAAATCTTCACCGACAGCCGTCTGCTGGTCGAACGCGGCACCATTTACGATTTCCTGATGCTGGTGCTGAGCAACATCCAGTCGTCGCCGCAACAGCAGCAGAACGTGCTGACGCGCCTCGCCGCGCAACTGCGCTTCGCAACCCGGCGTCAGCGTCAGCACAACACCTCGCGCCGCGCCCAGCGCAACGTCGCGCGTCACTACGATCTGGGCGATCAACTCTATGCACTGTTCCTGGATGACGACTGGCAATATTCCTGCGCCTATTTCGAAACACCCGAGTTGACGCTGGAGCAGGCACAGGCAGCGAAGAAGCGCCACATCGCTGCGAAGCTGCTGGTCGATCCCGGCCACGCGGTGCTCGACATCGGCTGCGGCTGGGGCGGACTCGCGCTGTATCTGGCCGAAAGCGCCGGCGCGGCCTCGGTGACCGGCGTCACGTTGTCGGAAGAGCAACTGGCGCGCGCACGCCATCGCGCCGATCAACGCGGCCTGGCGGACCGTGTGCGATTCCAGTTGCAGGACTATCGCAAGATCGAAGGGCAGTTCGATCGCATCGTCTCAGTCGGCATGTTCGAACATGTCGGTCTGTCGTTCTACGACAGCTACTTCGAAAACTGCCAGCGCCTGCTGAAGCCGGATGGCGTGATGCTGCTGCACACCATCGGCTGCAGCGGCACGCCGAGCCAGGCCAATCCCTGGCTCGATCGCTACATTTTCCCGGGCGGTTATCTGCCGACGCTGTCGGAGATGATGCCGGCGATCGAACGCGCCGGCCTGGTGTTGAGCGATCTCGAAGTCTGGCGCCTGCATTACGCACAGACGCTGCGCATCTGGCGCGAACGCTTCATGGCACGGCGCGACGAAGCCGCACGCCTGTACGACGAACGCTTCTGCCGCATGTGGGAGTTTTATCTAGCGTTCTGCGAAGCCGCGTTCCGCTGCGAAGATGTCGTGGTGTTCCAGCTGCAGCTGGCGCGACGCAACGACAGCGTGCCGCTGAGCCGCGACTACATCGATCAGCGCAAGGCACAACTGCGTCAGCGCGAAGCGCGGCTTACGCCTGCATCATAGGAAGTGCGCCCACAGCGGCACGCTGAGCAGCGACAGCAGGATTCCCAGACTCACCAGCAGATTCGCCAGCGGCGGATCGAGATCGTGCTCGACCGCAAGAATGCCGGCGGTGATCATCGGCGCCATCGCGGTCTGCAGAATGCCGGCGGAGACGGCGACGCCGCGCACGCCCATCAGCAGCGCGATCGCTGCGGCGATCGCCGGGGCCAGCGCCAATTTCCAACCGAGACCCGCGAATAATTTGCCGCGGCTGCTGCCGAGATCGGTGAGTTTGAATTGCAAGCCGACCGAGAACAGCGCCAGCGGTGTCAGCGTGTCGCCGAGCCGTTTCAAGACCGGATCGACAAACTCGGGCCAGCCACCGAGCAGACGCACGCCGAACGCCGCGATCAAGGCCAGAAACGGCGGGAAGCGCAGGATCTTGCGGATGATCTCGGCCGGATGCGGCGTGTCGCCGCTATAGATCGCAGCGACTGAGACGCCAATCGTCGACAGCGACAAAAAAGTGCCGAGCTGATCGGCGATCAGCGCCGGACCGAGCGCCTCATGGCCGAGCAAGGCCTCGACCATTGCCAGCCCCATGAACGCGGTGTTGCCGAGGCCGCAAGTCAGAATCAATGCACCGACGCTGCCGCGCGACCAACCGAAGATGCGGCCGAGCACGGGGAACAACACCAATGCGCCGCCGATCGGGATCAGCGGCACCAGCGCCGGGAACGCCAGCGTCGCATCGATATGCAGTTGTGGAATCTGGTCGAGCACCAGCGCCGGCAAGGCCACGTACAGCACCCAGAAGTTGATCGACGGCGCCAGGCCTTCGGGCAGCCGCAGTGTGCGCGCCATCAACGCGCCGAGACTGAGACACAGCATCAGCAGTAAGAATGCCGTCATCGATATCCGTCAGAATTTCGCAGCCTGGGAACTTGCGTGAGCGACGCCAGTCAGAACCACAGTTCGAGCATTCGCAAAGCACGCGACACGCCACCTGCATCTGCTGCACTTTATCGCTGCGTCGCGTCCGTGATGCACGCCGGCAATTCTAATGGAGAGTACCGCCAAGGATGGCGCATTCTCGCAAGCCGATCATTCGCGCAGCATTGCAGACCCTGCGGCGCCGCTTAAATACCAGCCACGGGTTGCGTCAGGCGTGACGCTTGAACGGTCAGCTGCAAAGGCAGCCGCTGCACCATCGCCTGCGAGGCGAAATAGATGATCCAGTTGAGATGGCTCACGGCCGGATAGTAGCCATCGCGATAGAGCCAGAAGTTGCCGATCAGCGCATCCGCAAGCGTGGCGAGAATCAAGCCGAGTGCAGGCCAATATGCGCGATTCCAGCCGAGCGATCGGATCAGCCAGATCGCCGAGCACGCGGTTACGGTGATCGGGATCGAATAAGTACCGGTCATCGCGGTAACGTAGAGCCCGGTCGCCGGATTGCGCATGTCGATGAACGCGAGCAGGCCGAGGCTCGCGGCGATCAGCGCAGTCAGCAGCATGAATCGCGTGCTGAGGGTACGGCCTGCAATGCGCCAGACGGCGGCAATCAATAGCGCGTAGCCCGGCAGGAAGAACCAGACCGAGTCCGCCAGATAGCTATGGCGCACAACCCGATCGTAGCTGTACTGCAGTTCGAAGTAGTTGCGGTTGACCAGATCGCCGCAGGCGCAGATCGATAGCGATACTGCGCAGAGTGTTGCGGTGCTGCGCACCAGCGCCGTCTGCGCGCTGACGATGCTCCAACGGCGGATGCGCCAGCCGTTCACGACCAGCAATACGATCAGCAACATTTCGACGCTGGCGAAAATGGCATGGCCGACGGTACCGTCGATGATCGGCAATACGCCGAATAGCGCCAGGCATTGCAGTAAGGTCGATGCCGTCACCAACAGCACGGCGTTGACGCCAAAGGCCGCGCGCTGCTCTGGTTGAAGCACGGGGCGCGGCCGCCTTCAGGTCAGACCGAACGATGCCGGATTAAGGATGTGCCGCGGATCGTACTGACGTTTCGCCGCGCTCAAGCGCGTGCGAACCGGCTCGGGCGCACGTTGCTGAAATTCGCGCGCCCACTTCGAACCGACACCGTGCTCGGCGCTGAAGGTGCCGCCGAATTCCGCGGTGATGTCGAACACGCGCGCGACGACCGCTGCGGCCTGCGCGGTCACCGGCTGTTCGCGCGTACCGAGCAGATGCAGATGCGCGCCGCCGACACCGGCGTGGCCGAACGCGACGAATTCCAGTTGCGGCCATTGCGCGATCAGCTCGCGTTGCAGCGTCGCCAGATAGTCGCCGAAGACATTCACCGGCGTCGCCGTATCGAAGCTGAGGCGGCCGCCGCCGAGCTTGCGCATACGCGCATTGCTGGCCTCGGTGATCGAATGCCGCAGCTTCTTCAGCGCCGGCAGCGGCGCGTAACCGATCTGCTCGCTCGGCCATTGCAGTTCGTCGGCGACGAAATCGTAGAGCTGGCTCGCCAGATCGGCGTCGGCGTCCTGCGTCTTCAGCTGCAACAGCACAAAGTAAGGCGCTGCCGGCTCGCTCTCGAACGGCCAACGGAAGGCCGCGCCCAGGTGTTCGCGCACCAATTCGATCGCCGCACGGCCGATGAATTCGAATTCTTCGACATCGCCTGGAAAACGCTGGCGCGCGGCTTCGAACACTTTCATTGCCGCGGGCATATCCGCGACCGGCAGCAACACCGCTTCACGCTGCGCGGGAAGCGGATAGGTGCGCAATTGCACGCGCGTGATCACGCCGAGCACACCCTGGCTGCCGACCAAACCCCAGTCGGTCTGCACGCTGGCAGAGTCGATCGCCAATGTTTCGGGGCCTGGTCGATCCCAGGCCGGCGCCGCAGAGGGACCGGCTGCTGCGCCGTCGCCCCAGAAACCCCAGGCGGCGACACAGAGATGCGCAGCGGTGCCATAGCAGACCGCATTGGCACCGGCCGAGGCATTGGCGACACAACCCCCGGCGCTTGCCGCGCTCGACGAACCCATCTCCATCGGCCACACCAGACCCAGGCACGCGAGCACGTCGTTCAAGGCATCGACTGCGATGCCGGCCTGCACGGTGATCGTCGCACCGACCGGTGCGCCGGCCTGCTGCGCCGTCGACGCCTGCAGGCTAAGCCACCAGGCAAGCAATTGATCGCGCCAACGCTCGACATCACCCGCTTCATCGAATTGCAGACTACGGCCATCGCTCAGCACGAAGGCCAGCGGACGCTTGAGCTTCTCCAGCGACAGCACTGCTTCGCCTTGCGGACGCTGTGCTTCGACCAGGCCGGTGCGGCCGGCACTGATCACCAGCGGCTGCTGCAACTCGTTGCAGGCGCGCAGCACCGCGCCGACTTCGTCTTCGGATTCCGGCACCAGCACCGCGAGCGCTTTGCCCGCTGCGCCGCGTTCCGGAATTTCGTAGCGCAGCAAGCGCTGCGGATCGTCGAAGCAGTGCGTGCCGAAACGGCCGCGCAGCGTGTGTGCGCTCAAAGAGAATCGCTCACGGTTGCTTGATCGGATCGGCCGTTGTGCGTGGCTGGTCGCTGCCCGGTGGTGGCGGGCCAACCGGCTTGCGGCATTCGTGCGCCGCACGCGCGGCCTGTGCGCCTTGCGCCTTGACGCCGAGTTGCTGCAGGCAGCGCTGACTCAGACCCGGGGAAACGCCGCTGATGTTCGGCGCGCCGATCGACATGCCGCCAGCCGAGGCCGAGGAGATGCAGGCAAGGCCGAGAATCGCTGCTACCACTAATCGGGTTTTGTTCATCGATGCGCCTGCTAGAACAGCTGTGCGGAGATTTCTGTGGTTCAGCGTTCGCCTCTACGCGGCGGCAGCGGCGTCGATGGAACGAGCGCTGTGCCACGACCAAATTATAGTCGCTGGCAGTTCGCCTGGTGCCGTTTGTCAGCTACGCGCCGCGGAAACTGGGGGCTTGGCGGTTGAAAGCCGGCATTCAGGTTCAGTTCACCCGGCACAGTGCAGTCTGTGCACGTCCGCTAAATC
This sequence comes from Nevskia sp., assembly GCA_028291645.1. GTDB lineage: Bacteria > Pseudomonadota > Gammaproteobacteria > Nevskiales > Nevskiaceae > Nevskia. The sequence goes on along the minus strand of JAQGNU010000007.1, from coordinate 6,127 downwards.
TTCTGCGGCGAAGCAGCACAAGGAGGTACACGTCATGAAACACACCACATTGAAAATCGTTGCTGTATTGGGTCTGTTGGCGCTGGCCCCGACTGCGGCCATGGCGCATACCGATCTCTCCATCGGCATCGGCCTGGGCGGCGGTGGCTACTACGCGCCGCAACCGGTCTATGCCGAACCTGCGCCGGTCTATTACGGCGGTTACGGTGGTCCTGCCTACTACGGCGGCCCGGCTTACTACGGTCCGCGCGTCAGCTACGAGCGCGGCTGGGATCATCGCGGCGATTGGCATCACCGTGGTTGGGATGACCGTCGTGGCTATCATGACCATGATCGTTATCACGGTCGCGATCACGATCGCGGCTGGCACGGTCACCGTTAAATCCATACCGGTCGTTGCAATGAGCCCGCCTCACGGCGGGCTTTTTTTGTGCGCGATACGTATCGGAGGCGCGGTCGGTCGCAGGCACGCAACAGTCGCTGCGCTACACCCGCGGCTGCGTCTGCACCGCGCTCGGCCGCTGCAGCAGGCGCGCGCTCCAGGCCGCCACCGCCGGCGGCGGCTCGATTTCCATCAGCGGTAGGAATTGCACGAACGGCGTGTAGCAAATCTCAGCCAGGCTGTAGCCGTCGCCGACCAGATACTCATGCCCGCCAAGTTGCCGCTCAAGAATTGCCAGATGCTTTTCGATCTCCGCCTTGGCCTGCGCAATCGCTGCCAGATCCCAGCGTTCCTTCGGCAGGAAGCGCTTCGGAAAAATGATGGTGCCGGCCTGACGCGTCATCTGCAGATCGCACAGCTTCATCGCCATGTCGACCTGCGCGCGCTGACGCGCATCGCTCGGCAATAATGCCGGCGTCGGATGCTTGGCTTCGAGGTAGTGCAGGATCGACGTCGATTCGTACAGCACGAAATCGTCTTCGACCAGCGTCGGCACGCGCGCATAAGGATTGAGTGCCAGATACGCCGGATCGCGATGCTGGCGTGCGGCCATGTCGACGACCACCGTCTCATACGGAATCTGCTTTTCGATCAACGCGATCACGACACGGCGCGAATAGGTCGAAAACGGGTGGTAGTGCAGCTTGATCATGCTGAGTTCCTCCATTTATTAATGCGCGCGCATGTTCACGTCCACCATGGATAGAACGGCGGCATCTGCTCGATGCTGCTGTTAAATTGCGGGGCGCGTTTTTCGAGAAAGGCTTTCACGCCCTCCTTGCCGTCGTCGACACTGGTGTAGAACACCGCCAGCGAATCGACCCGATGCGCTTCCAGCGGATGCGCTTGCGCAGCGTTGCGATACATCATCTGCCGGGTCAGCGCGACCGCGACCGGCGAACGCTGGTCGGTGAATTTGTGCGCCAGCTTGTAGGCCTCTTCCAGCAGTTTGTCTGGCGCATACACCGCCTTCAGCAGACCGCCGGCCTTGGCTTCGTCGGCGCTGAGAATATCGGCGCTGTAAGTCCATTCGAGCGCCTGCTGAATGCCGACGATACGCGGCAGGAACCAGCTCGAACAGGCCTCCGGCACGATGCCGAGCCTGCCGAAGACGAAGCCAATCTTGGCTTTCTCCGACGCCAGCCGGATATCCATCGCCAGCGTCATCGTCGCGCCGATACCCACCGCCGGACCGTTGATCGCCGCGATCACCGGCTTGGTGCAATCGTAGATTGCCAGCGTGACGCGACCGCCGGTGTCGCGCACGCCTTTGAAGATCGCGGCATCGTCGAGCCGTTCGTGCATGTCCTTTAACGTCGGCCGCTGGCTTTCGTCGAGACCGAACACATTGCCGCCGACGGCCAGATCCATGCCGGCGCAGAACGCGCGCCCGGCGCCAGTGACGACGATCGCGCGCACCTCCGCTTCGCGGCTGGCGCGACCGAAAGCGGCGACCAGTTCGTTGGCCATCGTCACGGTGAAGGCGTTGAGATGATCCGGCCGGTTCAGCGTCAGGGTCAGGATGCCTTCGCGAACGCTGTAGTCGAGTGTTTCGTAGCTCATGGTTTCGATTTTCTGGTGGTGTTGGGACGATACCGGTCGATTCCTCGCGCGCTTCGACCGCTTCGACGGTCGCCGGAAACCGCGCCGCAGATCGATGTTAGCCGGTCCCGCCGATGGCGCGCAGTCCGCGGGCACGATCACAATCTCACCCACTCAGGTGAGGCAGTCGGTGTCTGTGCCGCCATACTCGGGCGATAACGATTCGCTCGCGGCAAGCTCAGGAAGAGGAGCGGTATGGCCCGCAAAGCAGACTTCGCACCGATTGTCGTGTCCTACCTGCTGAGCATCGCGGCCGGCGCGGCCGTGCTGTTCGAGCTCAGCCTAGCCGCGCCCTGGGACGCATTCGCCGCCGACGTACTGGCCACCGTGGTGATCTTCGGCTTTAGCTACGCCTACAAGAACTCCAGCTTCTACGATGCCTATTGGAGCGTAATCCCGCCGCTGCTGGCGTTGTACTGGATGTGGCGCCATCCCGGCATGGAACACAATCCGCGCGCGCTGCTGGTACTGGCGCTGGTGTGGCTGTGGGCGATCCGGCTGACGACCAACTGGTCGGTCTACTGGGGCGGCCTGCATCACGAGGATTGGCGCTACGCGATCGTGCGCACCCGCGCCGGCAAGGCGGCGCTGCTGGCCGATCTGTTCGGCATCCATCTGTTTCCGACCGTGCAGGTCTTCCTCGGCTGCCTGCCGATCTATGCGGTGATGAGCCGCGGCGACGTAGCGCTTGGTGCACTCGATGCTATCGCTTTCGTCGTCACCTTCGGTGCGATCGCGATCGAACTGATCGCCGACCTGCAGCTGCATGCCTTCATCGCCCGGCGCCAGTCCGGCACGTTCATCAGCAGCGGATTGTGGGCCTGGTCGCGCCATCCGAACTATTTCGGCGAACTGTCATTCTGGTGGGGATTGATGCTGTTCGGCCTCGCGGTCGCGCCGATGCAATGGTGGTGGATCGCGCCCGGTGCGCTGGCGATGACTGCGATGTTCGTCTTCGTCAGCGTGCCGTTCATGGACGAGCGCAGCGTCGAGCGCCGGCCCGCGTACCGCGAACATATGCGCAAGGTATCGGCCCTGCTGCCGCTGCCGCCGAAATTCTAGTCGGAATCGAGTCGAGAAATCCGGAGGCTTGCATGGATACGCAATGGAATCGCTTCTTCGCGCTGCTGCTGCGCGATGGCCTGGTGATCGCCGCAGTGCTGGCGCTATGGTCGTATGTGTTGCGCCTCGGCGCGGCACACGACACCTGGTCGATCGGCATCCACATCCTCACCGGGCTGCTGACGGTGTTCGTCGCTTACCTGATGCACGAATGGGGACACCTGCTCGGCGCCTGGGCTGCACGCAGCGCGTTCGAGCTGCCGGGTGTCGTCGAGACTTTTTTCCTATTCCGTTTCGACAACGTCCGCAACAGCCGCAAGCAGTTTTTTTCGATGGCGCTCGGCGGTTTCGCCTCGAGCATCGTGACGGTCGCGTTCCTGCTGCTGGTACTGCCGTGGAGCCTGTTGGCGAGTCAGATCGCGCTGGCGCTCACTGCGCTCGGCGTGCTGGCGACCTTGGTCATCGAAGTGCCCGAGTTCTGGCGCGTATGGCGTGGCGGCCCACTGCCGACTGGTGCCGCGTTCGTGTCGCAGCCGCTGACATCAGCCGAACGCATCGAGCATTGAAGCGGAGCTTCCGCGTGGCGCCACGCCACGCGAATGTCGAACTGCGAGACTTTGCCCGCGCATTGCTTCTAAAATAAGCGTCATGCGCGCCTGCACATTACCCGCCACCGGCGCACCGCGCTCGACCTTGGTCTATACGACGTCACGGCGGAAAACTGAATTGATCGGTTCGATGCACGCATCAAGCAGTGTTTGATCGATGGGATCCTCGCGACTACCACCGCTGAACGCCTTGCGCGCTTTCGAAGCGGTTGCGCGCCATCGCAGTTTTCGCAAGGCGGCCGAGGAACTGTTCGTGACGCCGGCGGCAGTGACGCATCAGATCAAGGCATTGGAGCAGCAACTCGGTCTGAGTCTGTTTGAGCGCTTGAACCGCCGCATCGAATTGACCGCTGCGGCGCAGGCAGCCTTGCCTTTGTTCCAGCAGGGCTTCGAATCGCTGGCGGCGGCAGTGTCGGAACTGCGCAGCTATGGTCAAGTGCCGCACCTGACGGTCGGCGCCACGCCAACCTTCGTATCGCGCTGGCTGATGCCGCGCTTGCAGCGCTTTCTGTCGCATCACCCGGGCATCGATGTGCGCATTGTCGCCAGCGGTCAGTTGATCAGCACGACACAGCGTGCGAGCCGTTCGGACGATTCGGCCGAGGCCGAACTCGACACCGACATCGACATCCGCTTCACCAACGATGTGCTGTCGGGACAGTCGGTCGACCTGCTGTTCAAGGTCGAAATCATGCCGATGTGCCATCCGCGATTGCTCGAAGGGCCACCCCCGCTGCGCACGCCGGCCGACCTGAGCCAGCAGACGCTATTGCATGGCGACGGACGCTTAGCCGATCGCAGCCAGTCGGCCTGGGCGCGCTGGCTGCGCCGCGCCGAGGTCAATGGCGTCGACGCCCGCCGCGGCCTGCGGCTCGATCACTCCACCCATGCCTTGGAGGCGGCGGCCGACGGCCTCGGCGTGACGCTCGCCTCGCCGCTGCTGGCAGCAGCCGAATTGTCATCCGGCCGCGTCGTGGTGGCGTTCCCGCAGGCCTTGCCGCTAGACAATGCTTACTACATCATCACCGCCGACAGCGCGGCGCAACGCCCCGAGGTCATCGCGTTTCGAGCCTGGCTGTTAGAAGAAGCCGCGCACCAGACCGAGCCGCAAAAGTTGTCGTAAGGCCGAACACCGGACAAAAAAAAGGCCACTCTTTTGGAGCGGCCTTGAAAGATCCCGGTGCGGGATCTGGAGGAGACATTGCGAGTAGGTTAATCGCGTTGTTGCATCGCAACAATTGATATTTTCTGAGCATACGGTTTAGAAAAAGTAAGGCATCGCCTTCTTCGTCGTTCGACCCTTCCACCGGCGAAGAATATTGCCGTTGCACCGGTCGATAAATCTAATAGCCAAAGCAAAGATCGACGGCAGCCGCGGTTCGCTTTTTGCGACGACCAAGCTTGCGCGAGCCGAAAGCCTCGCGGATGTGGTCGGATGCCGCCTGCACAACGGGGTGCGGGTGCACGCGCAAAGACAGCGCAGCTGGAACGTCGCGACTCTGCACGTTTCCGGACCATCCGCCGCAGTCGATGACCTGAAACTGCGCGGCACGGATGTCCCGATTCCTGATGAATGTTTCGCCAACGATGACTGCTGCAACGCGAAGCCGCCTGCCACCCTTGCTGTGTGGCAGCGTGCTGGCCGTGTTTCTGCACGGTCTACTATTGCTGTGGCTGCTCGCGCCTCACTCGACGCCCGCGCACTTATCTAATCGGCCGCCATTGATCATCTCCTTGCAGCCACGGCCGGATGCACCGGCGATAGCGCAGTTGCAGTTGCCGATGTCGATGCCGGCGCGAGCACCGCCCAAGCGGCCAAGCCTGCCGAAACCAATTCGGATAAGTAGTCCGCCGCCGCTCCCGTCGGAACATCTGGCCGCCAGCGTGCCGCCCGCCACCCGACCAACGCCGCCGCCGGTGCTGCCGACACCTGCCGCCGCCGTGTCGAGATCACCACCCGCGCCGCCGACTCAGGTCAGCACTGGCGGTCAGGTCGAGCGCATCCCGACCGAATATCTGTGGGACGTCAGCACAACGGTTGACCGGTTCATCATGTATCCGCTCAGCGCGCGCGATGCGCATCAACAAGGCACCGTGATCATTCACATGCACCTGCGGCGCGATGGCACGGTGCTCGATGCATCGCTGGTGAAGAGCTCCGGCTACGCAGTGCTCGACGAGGCGGCGCGCCAGGAAGTCCTGCGCATCGGCAAGTTCGCCGAACTGCCGCTCGAATACATTCCCGGCCAGGCCGATTTCGCAATCGATCAGCCGGTGGCTTTCCGCCTGCGGTAAGGAACTTCTGAAGAAGCGTCGCGAGCGAAGGCAGGTCGGGCGAACCCGGAGCGGAGGAACCGCAGCACACATAGACGTATGTGAGGATTCCGAGCACCGGATTCGCGCGAGATGCCGA
>JAQGNU010000006.1 GCA_028291645.1 Nevskia sp. | reverse complement strand
CGGCGACCACCGGTACGATCCCCGCCGCGCAATCCGCCAGCAGACGTTCGCTGTCGATCTGCTTGATCCGCGCCTTGGTGTATGCCTGGTCGGTGCGAATCACGACCTGCGAACCGAGGTAGGAACGCGCCTTGATGCCGCGCTTGTCCAGCGCCATCGCTAACAAAGCCGTCGAAATCTGTTCGCCGGTTGCGATCATCTGATCGAGCTCACGCGGATTGGGCCGCGCCTGCATGCTCTTTGCCAGCTTGATCAGGCGATCGGTTTCACCCGACATTGCCGAGCACACCACGACGATCTGATGGCCGCGCTCACGCGCCAGCGCGACCTTGCCCGCCACGTGCTCGATCCGCTCGACCGAACCCATCGAAGTGCCGCCGTATTTCTGTACCAGGAGTGCCATTTTCTTCTTCTAGATAAAACGTCATGCGGGCTGCAAGCCGCCACTCTGTTCGTTGTTCAGGATGCCAGCTTGCTGCTGACCCATACGCGCGCCGCGTCGAGCGCCGCCGGCAAGTCCGCCGGCTTGGTGCCGCCGGCCTGGGCCATATCCGGTCGCCCGCCACCTTTGCCGCCGACTCGCGCGGCAGCGACGTTGACCAGTTCGCCCGCCTTCACTTTCGTAGTGAGATCGGCGGTGACGCCGGCAATCAGACTGACTTTTTCGCCGACGACAGCGCCGAGCAGCACGATGCCGGAACCGAGCTTGTTCTTCAGCTGATCGAGCAGCGGCCGCAAGTCGCCACCGTCGCTCTCGATCGCGGCGATCAACACCTTGGTGCCGCCGACGTCCTGCGCCTGCGCCAGCAGTTCGCCACCGGTGTTGGAGGCGAGCTTGCCCTTGATCTGCGTCAGCTCGCGTTCGAGCTGCTTGTTACGATCCAGCAGCGCCTGTGTTTTCTCGACGATTTCGTCGCGGCCGCCGCGCAGCAGAGCGGCGGCTTCGCGCAGACGCGCATCGAGTTCACGCAGCAAGGCCAGCGCGTTTTCACCGGTAACGGCTTCGATACGCCGCACCCCGGCCGCGACGCCGGATTCGGCGACGATCTTGAACAGGCCGATATCGCCAGTCCGCGAAACATGCGTGCCGCCGCACAGCTCGGTAGAAAAATCGCCGAACTTGAGTACGCGCACCACATCGCCGTATTTCTCGCCGAACAAGGCCATCGCGCCGTCGGCCACCGCCTCGTCGTAGGTGCTGAGCTTGGTCTCGCCAGCAACATTGGCCAGCACTTGTTGGTTGACGATGTTCTCGATTTGTTCGATCTCAGCCGGCGTTACCGGCTTGTCGTGCGAGAAATCGAAACGCAGACGCGCGGGCGCAACCAGCGAGCCTTTCTGCGTGACATGTGTGCCGAGTACCGTACGCAGCGCGGCGTGCAGCAGATGCGTCGCCGAATGATTGCGCATGATCGCGGCTCGGCGCGCAGTGTCGATCTCGACCTTCACTGCATCGCCAACGCGCAGACGGCCGGCATCGAGCTTGCCGATATGTCCACGCGCATCCGGATTCAGCGCCTGCGTATCGCTGACGCTGAAGCGCGTGCCGGGCGCCGTCAGCACGCCGGCATCGCCAACCTGACCGCCGGATTCCGCATAAAACGGCGTGAGGTCGAGGAATACCACCGCATCGTCGCCCGCTTCGATCTGCTCGACCGGCTGACCGGCACGAATGATCGCTGTTATCTTCGCCGCGTGCGCCTGCTGCTCGTAGCCGGTGAATTCGGACTTCGCTTCGATTTTTGCAGTGTTGCGCGAATAATCGACGCTAAAACTACCGCTCGAACGGCTACGGTCCTGTTGTTCTTTCATCGCGTGAGCGTATCCCTCCATATCGATCTTGAGGCCACGTTCACGTGCGATGTCTACTGTTAAATCAATGGGGAATCCGTAGGTATCGTGAAGTAGAAATGCCAAGGATCCGGGAATCGTATCTCCGCCGATTTGCGTCATCTTACCTTCGAACAGATCCATTCCTGAAGAAAGGGTCTGAGCGAACCGCTCTTCCTCTAGCTTGATAACTTCCTCGATTTTCAGGCGCTTTTCGATTAGCTCTGGATATGCATCGCCCATCTCTTTCGCCAGTGGTTCGACGAATCGCCAAAAGAAATTACCCGTAACTCCGAGCTTTTCGCCGTGCCGCATCGCGCGCCGCATGATTCGCCGCAGAACATATCCACGACCTTCATTTGAAGGCAGAACGCCATCGACAATTAGGAAGCAAGTAGCACGAATATGATCGGCGACAACTCTCAAGGAATTTACGTACTGCTTGTTTATGGAAACCTTCTCAATCGCGGCGATCAAGTTGCGAAAAACGTCAATGTCATAGTTGTTGTGCACGCCCTGCATCACCGCACTGACGCGCTCCAGCCCCATGCCGGTATCGACCGACGGCGCCGGCAGCGGCGTCAGCGTGCCATCCGGTGCGCGATCGAACTGCATGAACACCAGATTCCAGATTTCGATCCAGCGATCGCCGTCTTCATCGGGCGATCCGGGTGGTCCGCCCTCGATGCCCTTCGAGCCATCCGGATCGTGGTCGTAAAAAATCTCGGTGCAGGGACCGCAGGGGCCGGTTTCGCCCATCTGCCAGAAGTTGTCGGAACCGCCACCGGATTTGTCGCCGATGCGCACGATGCGATCAGCCGGCACGCCGATCTTGTCGTGCCACAGTGCATAGGCTTCGTCGTCGCTGTGGTAGATCGTCACCAGCAGACGGTTCTTCGGAATGGCGAGCCATTCGGCTCCTGTGATGAATTCCCAGGCAAAGCGGATCGCGTCTTCCTTGAAGTAGTCGCCGAAGCTGAAATTGCCCAGCATTTCGAAGAAGGTGTGATGTCGCGCGGTATAGCCGACGTTCTCCAGATCGTTGTGCTTGCCGCCGGCGCGCACGCATTTCTGACTGCTGGCGGCGCGCGTATAGGCGCGCTTTTCGCGGCCGGTGAAGACATCCTTGAACTGCACCATGCCGGCATTGGTGAACAGCAGCGTCGGGTCGTTGGCCGGCACCAGCGGGCTCGACGGCACCACGGTATGCCCGGCGGCTTGGAAATATTCCAGGAAGCGCGCGCGTAACTGGTTGCTGTTCATCATCGGCTGCAGCACATCGAACCGGCAAAAGGGACGGAATGTTACCGCGGCAGCGCGCGCCGCTGCTACGTTTGGCTGCGATTAATCGCTGTCGTCCGGTGCGTCGGATCGCAGAGCCTTGCGAATCTGCTCGGCGTCGAAGCCGCGGCCGGCCAGAAAGCGATAGCGTTTTTGCCGATCCGCCAGCTTGGCCGCTGGCGTCTTGAAGCGCTTGCGATAAACCGACTCGGCAAGTTCCGACCAGTCGCACTCGGCTTCTGCGAGTGCACTGCGACTCGTCGACTCATCGACGCCGTGGGTGGCAAGCTCGGCTTCTATGCGCCGCGGACCGTAACCCTGCGCAATGCGCGAACGCACCAGCAATTCCGCATAGCGCCGATCGCTCTGCCAGCCGATTTTCGCGAGATCCTGCACGACTTCGCTCGCACAGGCTTGGTCGAAACCCTGCGAAATAAGTTTGGCCTGCAGTTCTTTGCCGCTCTGTTCGCGCCGACCGAGCACGCGCAGTGCCTGCGAACGGGCGCTCGCCTTGCGCTCAGCTGCGCTGGCCTGTTCGTCTTCGGAGTCGTCTACGTCCAAGCGCTTTCAGCCTGTTGCCGCGCTAAAGCAGCGGCAGGGTCGATCCAGCCGACCCTACCTTGCCGAGCAACTTACTCGGTCGTTGCCGCCGCCAGTTTGCGGTTCGGCAACAGCTTCGCGCGCAAGGCGGTTTCGATTTCAGCGGCAACTTCCGGGTGCTCTTTCAGATAGGTTTTGGCGTTGTCCTTGCCTTGACCGATCTTGCTGCCCTGATAGGCAAACCAGGCGCCGGACTTCTCGACCAGCTTGTGTTCGACGCCGAGGTCGATCAGTTCGCCTTCGCGCGAGATGCCCTCGCCGTACATGATCTCGAAGATCACCTGCTTGAACGGCGGCGCCAGCTTGTTCTTCACCACCTTCACGCGGGTTTCGTTGCCGACCACCTCGTCGCCCTTCTTGATCGCGCCGATGCGGCGGATATCGAGGCGCATCGAGGCGTAGAACTTCAGCGCGTTGCCGCCGGTGGTGGTTTCCGGACTCTGGCCCGGCATCATGATGCCGATCTTCATGCGCAGCTGGTTGATGAAGATCACCAGCGTCTTGCTGCGATTGATGCTGCCGGTGAGCTTGCGCAGCGCCTGGCTCATCAGGCGCGCCTGCACGCCGACCGAGGCATCGCCCATCTCGCCTTCGATTTCCGATTTCGGCACCAGTGCCGCCACCGAATCGATCACCACCACGTCGACGCTGTTCGAGCGCACCAGCATGTCGACGATTTCGAGCGCCTGCTCGCCGGTGTCCGGCTGCGAGATCAGCAGATCCGGAATATTGACGCCGAGCTTTTCGGCATAGGCCGGGTCGAGCGCGTGTTCGGCATCGATGAACGCCGCCACGCCGCCGAGCTTCTGCGCCTGCGCGACGATATGCAGCGTCAGCGTCGTCTTGCCGGAGGATTCCGGACCATAGATTTCGACCACGCGGCCGCGTGGCACGCCGCCGATGCCGAGCGCGGCATCGAGCGTCAGCGAACCGGTCGGAATCACTTCCACTTCCGGCCGCTCGTCGGTGCCCATGCGCATCACCGCGCCTTTGCCGAACTGGCGTTCGATCTGGCCCAACGCGACTTCCAAAGCTTTCCTGCGGTTCTCGTCCATCTTCACTGGCCCGCCTTGATTGAACTCAATTTTATTGACTGTGTCCTGCGATCCGATCTTGAGCTTCTCGGCAGACCGCAACTGTGCGCTGTCGCGCGATTTTTTGACGCCGCCGAACGTCACCCGCCTACTTGCCGATACGGCCGAGGTAATCGCCGGTGCGCGTATCCACCTTGACGATTTCACCCTGCTGCACGAACAGCGGTACGCGGATCACCGCGCCGGTTTCCAAGGTCGCCGGCTTGCCGCCGCCGCCCGAGGTATCACCGCGCACGCCCGGATCGGTCTCGACGATCTTCAGTTCCACCGAATTCGGCGCCGCAATGCTGAGCGGTACGCCGTTCCACAGCAGCACACTGCAGCTTTCCTCGCCTTTCAGCCACTGCTTGGCCTCTTCCATCGCCGGCGCGCCGGCCTGAATCTGCTCGTAGCTGACCGGATCCATGAAGGTCCAGAACTCACCGTCGTTATACAGGTACTGCATGTCCATCTGCTCGACATCCGCCAGTTCCCAGGTATCACCCGAGCGCAGCGTACGTTCGAGCACGCGGCCATTCTTGAGATTGCGGATACGCAGCGTATTCGTAGCCTGGCCTTTGCCCGGCTTGCGGTACTCGTTGTCGATGATCGCGAACGGTTCGCCGTCGATCAGGACTTTGGTGCCGGACTTCATTTCGTTGGTGCTGACGGTTGCCATCGGTCGTTATCAGTGAGTGCCAGTGAAGGCTTTGGGACAAGCTGGCAATAATAGCGGAAGCGAAGGCGCCGACACAGTGTTTAAGCGCGTCGTCGAATCACTTCAGTTGCCAGGCTGCGAACCGGCCGTTCGATCTTTATCGACGAAACCGCTTGTTGCGGCTCGACTCAGCCCTTATACTTTCGCGCCTGTTTCGGGGCCATAGCTCAGCTGGGAGAGCGCCTGCATGGCATGCAGGAGGTCGACGGTTCGATCCCGTCTGGCTCCACCAAGATTTCAGCGGTTTTCTGTCGTCACTGTCCCCATCGTCTAGAGGCCTAGGACACCACCCTTTCACGGTGAGAACCGGGGTTCGAATCCCCGTGGGGACGCCACAGATTCCCGGTTGGCGCCAATCCGGTAATGCATCTGGCACTTCAGGGTGGCAGGGTCGCGCGTAATTTTTTCGACGAGCATGCTCAACAGCAATTTTTAGTCGTCGCCGTCGAGAGTTGCCGCTTCGATCAGCAAGTGCCGCCACTGCTGACCGGCCTGGAAGAGACCGAGGTCTGGTCAGCAATGTTGAAGTCGACTAGGGAACCTCTGAATAAGCTGCTGCGCTCAGCATCTCGCACGAATCCGGTGCTCGGAATCCTCACATACTCCTATGTATGCTGCGGTTCCTCCGCTCCGGGTTCGCACGACCTGCCTTCGCTCGCGACGCTTCTTCAGAGGTTCCCTAGCTGCTCAAGCGGCAGTCGCCCGCGCTGTCTTCAGCGCCGCGGTCCACCACAGCAGGTCGTCGATCATTGTCTTTGCGGGTGCCGCAAGTTCCGCAAGTCCCGCCTCGACATCACCACCCTGGAAGTGCGCCCAGAGCGTCGCGACCGGAATGTGGACGGACGAGCGAATCGGCGCCAGCTGCAGCTCGATCGCCGTTTCGCGCAGTTGCTGGACGCTGCGCACGCCTGCGGCACTGCCGTAGCTGACGAAAGCGGCCGCCTTGCGGTTCCACTCTGGATAAACCCAGTCAAGAGCGTTCTTCAGGACCGCTGAGGTGCCGAAGTTGTATTCCGGGGTGACAAAGATAAAGCCGTCCGATCTAGCGATTTCGGCGGTCCATTTATTGACCGCTTCACTCTCGTAAGGCGCGCGGCCCGGCATGGCGGGCGGCACAGGCTGGTCGAAGAAGGGCATCGGGAAATCGCGCAGATCGAGCAACCGCGCTTCTACGCCCTTGTACTGCTTGAGCTGCTGAAAAATCCAATGCGCGGGCTTTTCCGAAAAACGGCCCTGGCGGGTGCTGCCGATGATCACAGAAATAGTAGTCATGCTTTGCTCCATATTTGCGGTTGAAAACGAAGGTCGGAACTCGGTCGCGTGTCGAACAATCCAGGCCGATCGGCGACGCTGCTGGTGGCGCGACCGTCAGTGCGGATGCTGCGAAGAGCGCCTGCGGTGTTCACCAGTAATTGCTCTACAAACGCTTCCACATCGGACAGCCCTCACTGGAAGCTTCCCAGAGATAACTTGCGTTGCGATTGCACAGCGATGAATCTGCAACTGGTTCTTTAAAGCCGCCCTTCGGCCTGCAGGCGCTGGCCAATCCGGCGAATCTCGGCTTCACCCCGTGCGAGCGCCTCGGCGCTGGTATGCACCGAATAATTGCCCAGAACCAAAGGATGCGGATGCTTGATCGCGGATCCGATGACGAAGGACGTCGCGCCATCGGCCTGCAGCTCGATCGCACCGCCGGATTCATCGAACACCGCCAACTGCCCCGCCTCGATGGTCTCCGACGCTTGCAGGCGACCTTGGTCGATCGATAACCAGGCGACGCTGTGGCCGGCAGGCGGCGTGTATCGCCACCGCTGTCCATCTTGCAGGCCGACGTGCAGATAGTTGATGCCTTCGGGTGCACGGATCGGGCTGCGCATGCCGCCGAAGCGACCGAGAATCACGCGGACGGGGCCGTCTTCTTGTACTGCACTCGGCGCAATGTACTGGCTCTCCGGCGGCGCATTCTCTTGCGCCGCGGGCAGCGCGATCCATAACTGGAAAGCCCGCAGCGTGTCGCCCGGAAGAACTCCTCCGTCATGCCAGACGCCATTGCCGGCCTTCATCCATTCCAGGCCGCCCGGGACAATCTGGCCCTTCTCTCCGGTCGAATCTTCGTAGGCAGTCGATCCGCTGAGCACAACCGTCAGCGTGGCGATTCCCGAGTGCGGATGAATGCCAAAGAGCGGCTTACCCGTGGGCGCGATCACCGCGTGATCCAGGAACACGAAAGGCTTGATCCGTTCGCCGACATCGGAGGGACTGACGAGGCGCGTGACGGGTCCGTGCCGGCGACCGCTGGTGCGAAACGCGACGCGGCGCGTATTTGGCTTGACCGCTTCCTGTTGGGGAGGTGCAAGCTCGACGCCGAGGTCGTTGTAGTCGGCAACTGCCGTTGACTTGTCCATCGGGGGCTCCAGCAACTTGATGGAGGCACATTAAGGGCTCGCGCTATATATTAGAAGCCTATATTTTTAGATGTAACCCATCGTCAAGGACGATAGTCATGCTTGATGGATTTACGCTCGACCAACTGCGAACCTTCATCGCCGCGGTGGACGAAGGCAGCTTCTCCGCTGCTGGTCGCAAGCTGCGGCGGGCGCAATCGGTGATCAGTCAGACGCTCGCCAACCTCGAAGCGCAGCTTGGAGTCACGCTATTCGACCGATCCGCGCGCTATCCACGCCTCACCGAACAAGGTCGCACTCTGCTTGCGGAAGCCCGCGCAGTCGCCGACAACATCGACGGATTCAAGGCGAGAGCCCGCGCGATGCAGGAGGGCCTGGAACCCGAGCTCACGATCGCCATGGAAGTGATGTACCCCATCGAGCGCTTGACCGCGGCAGCCGCGCACCATCGAAAGACCTATCCGCACACGCCGCTGCGGCTTTACGTGGAAGTCCTCGGCGCAGTCATCAAGCCGGTTCTCGATCGAGACTGCAGTATCGGCGTGATCGGCTCATTGCTGGTCTTGCCCGATCAAATCCAATCCGAACCTTTGCTCAACCTGCCGTTCGTAACGGTGGTCAGTCCGGCTCATCAACTGGCCGCCAAACGCGGGCTGGTTTCGGCATCCGCCGTCGCCAGGCAGGTGCAGTTGGTTCTCAGCGACAGGACCACGCTGACGGAAGGTCGGGACTTCGGCGTGCTCTCGCCGCTGACTTGGCGTCTCGCGGATCTGGGCGCAAAGCACGCGTTCCTCAAGGCCGGCCTCGGATGGGGCAATATGCCCCTGCACATGGTGCAGGCAGACTTGGATAGCGGCGCCTTGGTCAAGATTCGCGTCGAGGGCATGCCACGCGATATGGTGATGCCGATGAGGGTGGCATTTCGCAAGGATGCGCCACCAGGCCCCGCAGCCCGCACCTTCATCGCCCAACTCAGGAACTAAAGATTCCAAGGATTTCGCCGCCGCGCGCTTGTATCGCAGCGGCCGCGAACCTATACTTTGCGGCCGTTCGCGCGGGTTGCCCGTTGCGAACGGTAATTTTTTGGTCTGGAGGATGGCTTTATAAGCGCGGAACGTCAGGATCGCCGGAACGATGAAATCAACGTACCTCGGGTACGTGTCATCGGATCGGACGGCAGTCAAGTCGGCATCATGCTCACACGCGATGCCATTGCCAAAGCAGAAAGCGAAGGTCTGGAACTGGTCGAAGTCTCGCCCAATGCCGATCCGCCTGTCTGCAAGATCATGGACTACGGCAAGTTCATCTATCAGAAGGACAAAGCCCAGCAGGCCGCGCGCAAGAAGCAGAAACAGATTCAGGTCAAGGAAGTGAAATTCCGGCCGACCACCGAAGAAGCCGATTACCAGACCAAGCTGCGCGCGCTGCTGCGCTTCCTGGAAGAAGGCGACAAGGTCAAGATCACGGTCCGCTTCAAGGGCCGCGAGCTGGCGCATCAGGATTTGGGTTTCGAGTTGATCGAGCGTTTGAAGGGCGATCTCGACGAGCAGGCATTGATCGAGCAGAACCCGAAGCTGGAAGGCAAGCAGGCGATCATGGTGATGTCGCCGCGCAAACGCTGAACGAATTTTTGATTAGTTTTTACCGAATAGAGTGGAGTGATTTGAAATGCCGAAGATGAAAACCAACCGTGGCGCAGCCAAGCGCTTCGCCCGCACCGGCAAGGGCGGCTTCAAGCGCTCCAGCGCGTTCAAGCGTCACATCCTCACGAAAAAATCGGCGAAGCGCATTCGCGACCTGCGCGGGCCGACCATGGTGCACGAATCGGACAATAAAGAAGTCCGCCAACTGCTCCCTTACGCCTAAGCATCGGGCGTACATAAGCGTCGCATCCACATACGAGATTCGCTCAGCGAACACGAACTAGAGGTATTTAGCAATGGCAAGAGTTAAACGCGGCGTAACCGCCCGCGCCCGTCACAAGAAAGTTCTGGACAAGGCGAAGGGCTATTACGGCGCCCGTTCGCGTACCTATCGCGTCGCCAAGCAGGCGGTCATCAAGGCCGGCCAGTACGCCTACCGCGATCGCCGGGTCAAGAAGCGCGAATTCCGCGCGCTATGGATCCAGCGCATCAATGCCGCCGCCAACGAACACGGCATTTCCTACAGCAAGTTCATTCATGGACTGACGATCGTCGGCATCGAGCTCGACCGCAAGGTGCTGGCCGATATCGCCGTGCACGACAAGCCCGCATTTGCGCAGCTGGCAGACAAGGTTCTGAAAGCACTCGCCGCTTAAGCTTATCGTCGTCTGGCAGTAACAACCGGAAGGGGGGCGGCGGCAAGCCGCTCCCCTTTTTGTTTATCGGTCTTAATTGGGCCGCCGAGGGGAGCAGATGAACATCGATTTCGACGCGCTGCGCCGCGAAGGCTTGGCACAGATCGAAGCCGCGAGCGACGCGCAGTCCATCGAACAGCTGCGCATCGACTGGCTCGGGAAAAAAGGCCGCATCACCGAACTGTTCAAGCAGATGGGCACGATGACGCCGAACGCGCGCCGTGCTTTCGGCGAAGAGATCAACGCGGTCAAGGACGCGCTCGCCGAGGCGCTGGAAACGCGTGCCGCCGCATTCAACGAAGCCGAACTGGCGCGCCGGCTCGCGAGTGAATCGATCGACGTCACCCTGCCCGGTCGCGGCGAAGGCGTCGGCGGCCTGCATCCAGTCACGCGCACCATCCGCCGCATCGAAAGCATCTTCAATTCGATGGGCTTCGAGACGGTCGAAGGTCCGGAGATCGAAGACGACTGGCACAACTTCCAGGCGCTCAACATTCCGGAATCGCATCCAGCGCGCGCGATGCAGGACACCTTCTATCTGCTGAATGGCGCGCGCCTGCTGCGCACGCACACCAGCCCGGTGCAGATCCGCACGATGCAAGCACGCAAGCCGCCGATCCGCATCATCTGCCCGGGCCGCGTCTATCGCGTCGATTTCGATCGCACGCACAGTCCGATGTTCCATCAGGTCGAAGGGCTCTACGTCGCCGAGAACGTCAGCCTTGCCGATCTCAAATACGACCTGCAGAAATTCCTGTCGCTGTTTTTCGAACGCGATGCCGAAGCGATGTTCCGGCCTTCGTATTTTCCGTTCGTCGAACCCGGAGCGGACGTGCACATGAAATGGGGCGACCGTTGGCTCGAACTGCTCGGCTGCGGCGTCGTGCATCCGAACGTGCTGGCTGCGGTCGGCATCGACCCCGAGCGTTATTCCGGCTACGCCTTCGGCATGGGCGCCGAGCGCCTGGCGATGCTGCGCTATGGCGTCGACGATCTGCGCTTGTTCTTCAACAACGATCTGCGCTTCCTCGAACAATTCCGCTAGGAGAACGATCATGAAACTCTCCGAACAGTGGTTGCGCGAGTGGGTGAATCCGGCCGCGACTGTCACAGAAATCGCGATGAAGCTGAATCTGGCCGGTCTCGAAGCCGAGGCTGAGGCCTTGTCGAGTGATTTACCGCAGGGCGTGGTCGTCGCCAAAATCATCGCCGCCGTGCAGCATCCGCAAGCCGAGCGTTTGCGCGTCTGCGAAGTGAATGTCGGCAGCGGCCAGACGCTCAGCATTGTCTGCGGCGCGGCGAATGCGCGTCCTGGCATCCTGGTGCCGGCAGCACTGCCCGGCGCGTGCCTGCCCGGCGGCAAGGACATCGGACGTGCCAACCTGCGCGGTGTGGATTCCGCCGGCATGCTGTGTTCGGCGTCCGAACTGGGCCTCGCCGAAAAATCCGAAGGCCTGTTGGAACTCGATAGCGATGCCAAGCCTGGCACGCCAATCGAACAGCACCTCGGCTTGAACGATCAATTGCTGAACTTGGATTTGACGCCGAACCGCGGCGACTGCCTTAGCATCGCTGGCCTCGCACGCGAGCTTGCGGCGATCTACGACCTGCAGCAGACCGCGCCGGTGATGCGTCCCGCCGTCGTCAGCGGCTACGAGCAGATCGACGTGGTGGTCGAAGACGCGCAGGCCTGTCCGCACTACACCGGTCGCGTGATCACCAAGATCAATCCGAAAGCGCGCACGCCCGACTGGATGCGCGAACGTCTGCGTCGTTCCGGCATCCGCACGATCCATCCGGTGGTCGACATCACCAACTACGTGATGCTGGAACTCGGCCAGCCGCTGCACGCGTTCGATCGCACGAGTCTGCGCGGTGCGATCCGCATCCGGCGCGCCAAAGCCGGCGAGAAGCTGACGCTGCTGAACGAGCAGGTCGCCGAACTGTCGCCACAGGATTTGCTGATTGCCGACAACAGCGGCCCCCTGGTGCTGGCCGGCGTGATGGGCGGGACGACGTCGGGCGTCACTACCGCAACCACTTCGATCTTCCTCGAAAGCGCCTGCTTCGATCCGGCCACCATCGCCGGCGCCGGTCGCCGTCACAAGCTGCTGTCGGATTCGCGCTACCGCAACGAGCGCGGCGTCGATCCGGCCTTGCAGCGCAAAGCGCTGGATCGCGCCACCACGCTGATCGGAGATCTCTGCGGCGGCGACGCCGGGCCGATCACCGAAGTCGGTCGCGCACCGGCCTATGCCGCCACCGTGCAGCTGCGGCTGTCGCAAGTGACGCGACTGCTCGGCCACGAAATCCCGGCGCGCGAAATTCCCAAGCTGCTGGCGCGCCTGCGCATCGAAACGCAGGCCGAGTCCGCCGATACCTGGCGGGCACGGGTACCGAGCTACCGCTACGACCTGCGCATCGAAGCTGATCTGGTCGAAGAAATCGGACGCCTGTATGGCTATGACCGCATTCCTGCGCGCGCCTACGCCGCGCAGCTGCCGCTCAATCCGGTCCGGGAAACGCAGCGTCCGGCGAACGCCATTAAGGATCTGCTGGCCGCGCGCGGCTTTCAGGAAATCGTCACCTACAGCTTTGTCGATCCGCGGCTGCAAGCGCAGCTCGACCCCGAAAGCCGCGGCATCATGCTGGACAATCCGATTGCCGAAACGATGGCGGTGATGCGCACCAGTCTGTGGAGCGGCTTGGTCTCCACCTGGCAGTACAACCGTCAACGGCAGACGGCGCGCGCCAAGCTGTTCGAACTCGGCGCCTGCTTTGCGCCGGATGGCGCAGGCTCGCGCGAAACCATCCGCATCGGTGGGCTCGTCGCTGGCGCCGCACTGCCGGAACAATGGGGCGAGAAATCGCGGCCGGCTGACTTCTACGATGCCAAGGCGGATGTCGCCGCCATGCTGCCGGCAAGCGGCGCAGTCTTCCGCTTCGTCGCTGCAGCCCATCCGGCGCTGCATCCCGGACAGTCCGCGCGCATCCTGCGCGGCGACACTGCGATCGGCTGGCTCGGCGCGCTGCATCCGCGGCTGACGCAAACGCTCGACCTCGGCAGCGCGCCGATCCTGTTCGAACTCGACTGGAATGCCCTGCGCGACGTGCGCCTGCCGGCGCCCGACGCGGTACCGGATTTGCCGCATTCGCGGCGCGACCTGGCGCTGCTCGTGGCTGAGGAAATCAGCGCCGATATGTTGCTCGCGGCCGTGCGTGAAGCCGCTGGCCCGCTGCTGCGCTCGGCTAGCGTGTTCGATGTCTACCGCGGTGCGGGTTTGGCCCCAGGTCATAAAAGTATCGCTATGGGCTTGATCTTTCAGGACAGTTCGCGCACCCTAAGCCTTGATGAAATCGATGCGGCGGTTGGGGAAATAGCCGCAAGCATATCCACCAAACTGGGGGCTTCCGTTCGGAGCCGTTGAGGTTGCGATCGTGGCGTTGACCAAAGCAGAGCTCGCTGAGGCCCTGTTCGAAGAACTCGGACTCAACAAACGGGAAGCGAAAGAGTTTGTGGATCTTTTCTTTGAAGAAATCCGCAATCGTCTCGAAAATGGAGAGGCCGTGAAACTTTCGGGTTTCGGCAATTTCGAATTGCGCGACAAAAACCGGCGCCCCGGCCGCAATCCCAAGACCGGCGAAGAGATTCCGATCTCGGCACGTCGTGTGGTGACGTTCCGTCCCGGCCAAAAACTACGCTTGCGCGTGAGTATCGATGAGAGCAACCGCTGAACTGCCAGTCAGCTTGCCGGAGATTCCGCGCAAGCGTTACTTCGCCATCGGCGAAGTCGCTGAGTTGTGCGCGGTCAAGCCGCACGTGCTGCGGTACTGGGAACAGGAATTCCCGCAGCTGAAGCCGAGCAAGCGCCGCGGCAACCGCCGCTACTACCAGCACGACGACGTGCAGATGGTGCGCCGCATTCGCAGCCTGCTCTACGAACAGGGCTTCACCATCGGCGGTGCACGCCAGCAACTGAAGGATCACACCCGAGCGGAACCGGAGCCGATCCTGTCGAACGCCGCGAAACCGCAAACGGCTGAATCCGCCGTCGCGCGCAAACAGCGCGAACTCGGGCAGATTCGCGACGAACTCGAATCACTGCTAAAGCGCTGGCCATTTTAGAGTCGGCTGCAGGCGCGCATTTATTCCTTGCAGAATTACGCAGGCGAGCGAAGACGCCGCTGCCTTGCGACCGTTATAATCTTCGCATCGGGGCGTAGCGCAGCCTGGTAGCGCACTTCCTTGGGGTGGAAGTGGTCGGAGGTTCAAATCCTCTCGCCCCGACCAAATCAGCTACATCGAGACTTCGTCTCGTACTCACCCCGCTTCGCAAAAATTAAGGACTGCCTGACGGATTTCGTCAGGCAGTCCTGTTGCGATCAACCGGAACATTCGCCACCAGACCGCGAATGTTCCGCGCCTGCTCAATGTTCCGGGTGCTGCCACCAAGGCTTCAGCGCTTCCTGCGCCGACTGGTATTCCAGACCCAGGGCTTCCGCTACTGCCTTGTACGTGAGCTTGCCGAGATGCACGTTGAGGCCTTCGCGCAGATGCGCATCGTCAAGCAGTGCCTTGCGATAACCTTTGTCCGCCAGCGCCAATGCGAACGGCAAGGTGGCGTTGGTCAGCGCGAAGGTCGAAGTGCGCGCGACACCGCCCGGCATGTTGGCAACGCAGTAATGCACCACGCCTTCTTCGACGTACGTCGGGTTCTGATGCGTCGTCGCGCGCGAGGTTTCGAAGCAACCGCCCTGATCGATCGCCACGTCGACGATGACCGTGCCGGGGCGCATTTGCTTCAGCATCGCGCGCGTCACCAGCTTCGGCGCCGCCGCACCCGGCACCAGTACCGCACCGATCACCAGATCGGCATTGCTCACCGCATTCTCCAGCGCATCGACGGTTGAATACAGCGTCGTCAGACGACCGTCGAACACCGTATCGAGCCACGCCAGCCGAGTCAGCGAGCGATCCAGAATAGTGACCTTGGCACCCATGCCGACGGCAACCCGCGCCGCGTTGTAGCCGACCACGCCGCCACCGATGACGACGACATCCGCCGGTGCCACACCCGGCACGCCGCCGATCAGCACGCCGGTGCCGCCCTGTGCTTTCTCCATCGCATGCGCACCGGCCTGGATCGACATGCGCCCGGCGACTTCGCTCATCGGCGCCAGCAGGGGCAAGCCGCCGCGCGCATCCGTCACCGTTTCATAAGCGATTGCGACGCAGCCGGATTTCACCAGCGCCTTGGTTTGCTCCGGATCAGGTGCCAGATGCAGATAGGTGAACAGCACCTGCCCTTCGCGCAGCATCTGGCATTCGACCGCCTGCGGCTCTTTGACCTTGATGACCATCTCGGCGCGGGCAAAAACTTCCGCCGCATCGCCGACAATCTGTGCGCCGACCGCTTCGTACTGCGCATCACCGATACCGATGCCGGCTCCAGCTTGGGTCTGCACGATCACGTCGTGACCGTGCGCTTTGAGTTCACGCACACCGGCCGGCGTCAGACCGACACGGTATTCGTGAACTTTGATTTCTTTAGGGACGCCGATGAGCATGTGGACGCTGCCTCTAGATTGCTAAGTTATGACCAGCTTATCGCAGGGCGCTCGACACAAGCACGGCGGGACGGATGCACTAAGAAAAACGGCGGCCCAAAGGCCGCCGTTCTGAATCGCTATCGCGTTGTCACGGGCTGGTGAAACTGAACAGGGAAACAGTCGTCGTTGTGGCGCCACCGCAGGCACCGGCAGGCACTGTAACGGCCAAGGAAACTAACCCGCTGTTGGTCCCGGTCGCCGCCGCGTCGGGCGCCTGGAAATTAAAGCCCTGGACATTCGCTGCAGGGCTTGGATTATTAATGTTGTACGGACCCAGCGTTGCCGGATCGAGGATAGTGCCGCTGCTAGCCTTCAAGGTAAATGTTGTCCCACTCGGCATTGGATTGCCGTTAGCGTCGCGGACGACAATCGTCACTGGGACAATCTTCTTGGCGGTCTTGAGCGTCAGTTTACCCGTAGCTGAGTTGTAGCTACTTCCGTCGCTCGTATCGACGTTAACCGTCAGGTCACTGGTCGAAATCGACGGTGACCGCTGGG
>JAQGNU010000225.1 GCA_028291645.1 Nevskia sp. | reverse complement strand
GTGCAGGTCGTGCTTCACCGCACGCAAATAGCTGCGGGAGTCGATCTGGCGGAAGCTGCCCTTGTCCTTGTCGTAGCCGACCTTGTCAGCAACACGCTTGCGGAATTCAGCCTGCGTTTCGATCCGCGTGACCAGCTTGCTGGCGAGTGCGAGCTTGGCAGCATCGCCCTGGTTCTGCTGTAGGCCCGCGGCGAAACCACGGACATAGGTGTCTGCGGAATTTTCCGGCAGCTTGCGCGCTGCATCGACGCCGCTGTTGTAAGTGCTCCACAAATCCGATAGCCAGGCCTGATTGGCGAGCTTGGCGTCCGGCGACATGTCGTTGCGCAGGAACGGCTCGACCGCCGACTTGAATTCGCCGACCCGGAAGACGTTGATCTGCACACCGAGCTTGTCGAGCGCGTCCTTGAAGTAATTGGTATAGACGCTGAAACCTTCGAGCGTCACCGAACCCATCGGATCGAGCGAGATTTCGTCGGCTTGTGCAGCCAGGTAGTACTGGTTCTGGTCGAAGGATTCGCCGAATGCATAGATCGGCTTGCCAGACGCGCGGAATTTCTTCATCGCGGCGGCCAGTTCCTGCAGCTGCGCCAGGCCTGCGCCCTGCAGATCGTCGAGTTTCAGCACGACGAACGGAATGCGTGCGTCCATGCGTGCGGCATCCAGCGCATCGGTGAGATCGCGCAGCAGCGTCTTGCTCGGACGATCACTGCTCAGTTCGCGTACGAAACCACGGCTGCTGTTGTCGCTCTGTTCGACCAACGCACCGGTCGGAATCAGCGTCAGCGGCTCGTTCTTTTCGACCGTCACGGCAGGACCACCGCGCAGCGCGGTCCACACCAGGAACAGCGTCGCAAGCACGCTGAGGACGACAATCACACGATAGATGCCTAGCAGGACACGCCAGATCCAACCGAAGAAACGCGCAAACGCAGACCTGGACTCGCTCATGTGTGTTGGACTTGATGAATTGAAATTAACAGAAAGGGAATTATTGCACGCCGACCCGCCGCACTCTTACGGTTCAGTACATCGCGATCGCTCGCTTTGAAATCTTCAGACCGACTCCATATCTATCTGCATGCAGCGCATTTTGGAATCGGCGCCTAGTCGGAACCGGTCGAGGCTGGCGCGAAAAGCGTCGGATTGAAGGCGCCAAGCGTCCGATTACCGGCATTACTCAGCCGAAGAATCTGCTGCCGGTCCGAACATTTTGAGCGAGACGGCAGCGCGTTTCGCGCAAACCACAACGATAGGCACTTGCTATGCACCGAATAACTAAATTTGTCTGGAAGTATTGTAGGTCGGCCGCGTAACATGCCGCTTCGTGTCGAACCGCTGGTTTGATTCAATTCCCCCAATCAAGTTCAATGGCCAAGCTCATCGGCCGCACACTAGCCCGCATCACCGCAACGCTTCAGGAGGATTCAAGGATATGAGCATACTCGTCACCCGCCCCGCTCCCGATTTCACTGCCGCCGCCGTTCTTGGCGATGGTTCGATCACGGAAAATTTCAAGCTGTCCGACTATCGCGGCAAGAAGTATGTGGTGCTGTTTTTCTGGCCGCTCGACTTTACCTTTGTTTGCCCGTCGGAAATCATCGCGCACAACAACCGCATCAAGCAGTTCGAAGAGCGCGGCGTGCAGTTGATCGGCGTGTCGATCGACAGCCAGTTCACCCACTTCGCCTGGCGCGCGACGCCGGTCGAGAAAGGCGGCATCGGCGAAGTCAAATTCCCGATGGTGGCCGACGTCACCCACAGCATCGCACAGGCCTACGGCATCGAAGCGCCGGGCGCGGGCGTTGCGCTGCGCGCCTCGTTCCTGATCGACAAGAACGGCGTCGTGCAGGCGCAGGTCGTCAACAATCTGCCGCTGGGCCGTGAAGTCGACGAGATGCTGCGTCTGGTCGATGCGCTGCAGTTCACCGAAGAACACGGCGAAGTCTGCCCGGCCGGCTGGAAGAAGGGCGATGAAGGCATGAAGGCCGACGCCAAGGGCGTCGCTTCCTACCTCGCCAAGCACGCTGCCACGCTGTAAACCGCTGCACCGTCAGGCATCATCCGATGGGGCCGGACATCCGGCCCCATTCGGTTCAGCAACAACAAACTCTTGAATCGAGACTCACATGAGCAACCACCATCGTCTGGTCATCCTCGGCTCCGGCCCCGCCGGCTACACCGCTGCGGTCTATGCCGCGCGCGCCAACCTGAAGCCCACGCTGATCACCGGGCTCGAACAGGGCGGTCAGCTGATGACCACCACCGAGGTCGACAACTGGCCGGGCGACGTCGAAGGCCTGATGGGTCCCGATCTGATGGATCGCATGCGCCGCCACGCCGAGCGCTTCGATACCAATTTCATTTTCGATCACATCCACTCGGTCGATCTGAAGAATCGTCCGTTCACGTTGAAAGGTGATCAGGCCGAATACACCTGCGACGCGTTGATCATCGCCACCGGCGCCAGCGCCAAGTACCTCGGCATCCCAACCGAAGAAAGCTTCCGTGGCAAGGGCGTGTCGGCCTGCGCCACCTGCGACGGTTTCTTCTACAAGGGCCAGGAAGTCGCCGTGATCGGCGGCGGCAACACCGCAGTCGAGGAAGCGCTGTACCTCGCCAACATCGCCAGCAAGGTCACCATCGTGCATCGCCGCGACAAGTTCAAAGGCGAGAAGATTCTGCACGACAAGCTGTTCAAGAAGCAGACCGAAGGCAAGGTCGACATCGTCTGGAATTCTTCGCTCGACGAAGTGCTCGGCGATGCCAGCGGCGTCACCGGTGCGCGGCTGAAGAATGTGCAGGACGGCAGCACCCAGGACGTACCGGTGAAGGGCGTGTTCATCGCCATCGGCCATTCGCCGAACACCGGCATCTTCGAAGGCCAGCTGGAAATGCACAACGGCTATCTGAAAGTGCAAAGCGGCACCAATGGCGGTGCCACCACCACCAGCGTGGCGGGTGTGTTCGCCGCCGGCGACGTCATGGATCACGTCTATCGCCAGGCGGTTACCTCGGCCGGTACCGGCTGCCAAGCCGCTCTAGATGCGGAGAAATATCTCGACAAGCTGCTCGAAGCCGAGATCATCGCCGAGGCTGCCGAAGCGAGCTAACGCCGCCCAACCAGCTGCACCCGTCTGCACAAGGGCCCGCGCGACGGGCCCTTTTTATGCTCGAAACAAAGTCAAGCATTGCCTTCCCCGACGCCGCGCGGCAAGCTGCGACTTGCTGCCGGAGTTCAAAGGAGAGGGCTGCAGTGAAAATGAAGCTGTACTGCAGCAGCACATCGCCGTACGCGCGAAAAGTGCGGGTGGTCGCGCACGAGTTGGGGCTATCGAATCTGATCGAAGAAGTCCCGACCGATCCGTATAACGCCGCCGATACTTATCTCAGCATCAATCCGCTGTCGAAAGTGCCGACACTGGTCACCGACACCGGCCAGGTGCTGCCCGACAGCACGCTGATCGTCGAATACCTGCAGACCCGCGGACGCGGCCTGACCTCGCTGCCGCGCGGTGCTGCGCGCTGGGCGATCCTGCGCCGGCAATGGCTGGCGGAAGGCATCATCGATCTGGCGGTGAGCTGCCAGCTGGAAAAGCGCAGACCCGCCGAATTGCAATCGAGCACCTTGAGCGAACGCCATCTGGCATCGGTGCTACGCGCACTCGATGCGCTCGAAGCGGAAGCCGGCGAACTGCTGTCGACCGAAACCGTGCGCACCGTCGAAGTCACCGTCGGTGTCGCGCTCGGCTATCTCGATTTACGCCAGCCGCAATTGCAATGGCGCAAGGGTCGCGAACGTCTGGCGCACTGGTATCTGTCGTTCGCATTGCGGCCGTCGATGCAGTCCACTCAGCCGCCGTCGAGCTGAGCGGCGGTTGATGCTGAATCGCATGCCGTCATGGCCACGACTGATCCTTGCACTGCTGCTGTTATGGCTGAGCGGTTGCGCCACGCGCGAGCCCGACGACATCCGGGTCGAACGTCGCACGATCGTCGAAACCGCACTTGATCAGATCGGGCGCCCATACCGTTATGGCGGCACTGATCCGGCGGGCTTCGATTGCAGCGGACTGGTGTATTACAGCTATGCGGCAGCCGGACTGTCGGTTCCGCGCAGTACCGGCGAGTTGCGCCATGCCGGACGCAAAATTCATCTGCGCGATGCGCGACCGGGGGACATCCTGCTGTACCAGTTCCGTGATCGCGCGCATCCGTCGATGCATGCCGCCATCTATCTCGGTGACGGCATGATGGTTCATGCGCCGGCTTCCGGCGGCCAGGTCGAGACGATCGCGCTGGAACAGAGCCCCTGGCCGGATCGATTCGTGACGGCCATCCGCCTGTTGCCCTGAAGTCCTGACTCGGGCTCCGAATCCATAACCAGATTCAGCAAGCCTAAACAGAAAAAAGCCGGCAGCAGTCTTGCCCCGGCTTTTCGCTCGTACCGCAAACGCTGACCAACTGCGGCAAACCGCAGCCGGCCGAAGCGGTTTCAGCCCAGCTTTTCCTTAATGCGCGCCGACTTGCCGGCGCGATCGCGCAGGTAGTACAACTTGGCGCGAGCGACATCGCCGCGGCGCTTGATCGCGATTTCGGCGACCTGCGGGCTGTAGGTCTGGAACACGCGCTCGACGCCTTCGCCATGCGACACCTTGCGCACGGTGAACGCCGAGTTCAGGCCGCGGCTGCGGATGGCAATGACGACGCCTTCGAAAGCCTGCAGACGCTCGCGCTCGCCTTCCTTGACCTTCACCTTCACTTCGACGGTGTCACCCGGGCGGAAGTCCGGGATTTTCTTCGACATCTGTTCCGCATCAAGCTGTTGGATGATAGTGCTCATAATTAACCTCAACCTATTTTAAGTTCTTGCCGCCTGGCTCTCTGCAATGAACTCTTGCAGCAAACCGGTTTGCTCCGCGTCCAGCTTCAGCCCGGACAACAGGTCCGGACGTTTCAACCATGTCGCACCGAGCGCCTGCTTCATGCGCCAGCGCGCCACTTTTTTGTGGTCGCCCGACAGCAGCACTTCCGGCACCGGCACTCCGCGCCAGAGTTCCGGCCGCGTGTAGTGCGGATAATCGAGCAAACCGGCCGAGAACGAATCATTCTGTGCCGACTGCTCATGCCCGATCGCGCCGGGCAGCCATCTTGCCACTGCGTCTACCAAAGTCATCGCCGCCAGTTCGCCACCCGAAAGCACGAAATCGCCCAGCGACAACTCCAAGTCCACCGCGCCCATCGCGCGTTCGTCCGGCCCTTCGTAGCGGCCGCACAACAAAATCAGCGCCGGTTCCTGCGCCAGCCGCTGCACCCACTGTTGCGTCAGCGGCTCGCCCTGCGGGCTTAAGCCGACGACTTTTGCAGTGCTACCCAAGGCCTGCTTGGCGGCCTCCACTGCACGCTGCAGCGGTTCCGCTTCCATCACCATGCCCGGACCACCGCCATACGGCCGATCGTCCACGCGGCGGTCGCCATCTTCGCTGTAGTCGCGGAAATTCCGCGTCGTCAATTGCAGCGAACCCGCTTCCACCGCTTTGCGCGGGATGCCGAACTTCACGACCTGTTCCACCAACTCCGGGAACAACGTCAATACTTCGATCTGCATCACCGCCGCACCGTTGCTCTTACCACTCCGGTGACCACTCAGCGACGATCACGCCCGCCGCGGTGTCGACCGACTGGATGATCGGACCTTGCACGAACGGAATCATCCGTTCCGTGTCGCCGTCCACGATCACCAGCACATCCTGCGCGCCGTTCTCGAACACGCTGGTCACCCGCCCCAGCGGTTCGCCAGCGACCGTCTGCACCGCCAATCCAATCAACTCAGACCAGTACCAGGTACCGGCCGGCGCCTTCGGCAACTGGCTCTGCTCGACCGAAATCTCGGCATCGAGCAGTGCAGCGGCCAGATCCCTATCCTCGATCGGAGCGCCGTCTGCACCGGTAATCCGAGCGACGAGGCCATGACCATGAATCCGGCCTTCGAGCAGCTTCGCCTCGTATGGCTGGCGCGCTGCGATCGACCAAAGTGAATAGTCCAGAATGTTTTCGATCGGGCGGGTGTAGGAATGCACCTTCACCCAGCCCTTGATACCAAACACGCCGGCGACGCGACCGAGCGCCACCCGGCGGTTACCGCTCATTGCTCAGGCTGCTGCAGGCGCCCCGGCCACGGCAGCGGCCGCACCGGCGTTCGGCACGTTCTTGACGATATAGGCCACGCGCTCGGACACCTGCGCGCCACTGCCCTTCCAGTATTCGATGCGGGCGGTATCGACCACCAGCTTGTTCTCGCCGCCCTTGGCGTTCGGGTTGTAGTAACCCAGACGCTCGATGAACTTGCCATCGCGCGAGGAACGGCTATCGGTCGCGACGACGTGATAGAACGGCCGCTTTTTTGCGCCGGCGCGAGCCAAACGAATCTTTACCATAGCTTCAACTCTCAAAAACGCGCAACGGTCGCGCGAAAGGGCGCAATTGTAGTGACCAGGGCCGCGAAAGGAAAGCGGTTATGGCCGAAAATCCGGGTTTATTCGGCCAACCGGGCCGGGCGCGCCATCCTGAGCACCCCGCACAGCTCTCAAAGCAGCTGCAGGGCCGGTTTTACCGCGGCCCCATCATGCCCGGCGGCATCTTGCCAGCCAGGCTGCGCATCAGCTTGGCCATGCCGCCGCCTTGCATCTTTTTCATCAGATCGCGCGTCTGGTCGAACTGGCGCATCAGCTTGTTGACGTCCTGCACCTCCAGCCCGGCGCCTGCGGCGATGCGGCGCTTGCGCGAGGCCTTGATCAGGTCCGGATAACGGCGCTCCTGCCGCGTCATCGAATTGATGATGGCGACGGCGCGCTTGATCTCGCGTTCCGGCTGCGCCTTCTGCACCTGCGCCTGCAGCTTGGCGCCGCCCGGCAGCTTCTCCAGCAGCGATTCGATGCCGCCCATTTTTTGCATCTGTTCCATCTGTTCGCGGTAATCGGCCAGATCGAAGCTTTTTTTCGATTTCAGCTTGTTGGCAAGCTTCATCGCCTCGTCGGCATCGACCTTGCGCGCGGTTTCCTCGATCAGCCCAAGCATGTCGCCCTGGCCGAGGATGCGCGCGGCGATGCGATCCGGATGGAACACTTCGAGCGCGGCGGACTTCTCGCCGACACCGATGAACTTGATCGGCTTGCCGGTGACATGCCGCACCGACAGTGCCGCACCACCACGGGCGTCGCCATCGGTCTTGGTCAGGATCACGCCGGTCAGCGGTACTGTTTCGGAGAACGCCTTGGCGGTCTTGGCAGCATCCTGGCCGGTCATCGAATCGACCACGAACAGGGTTTCGATGGGGTTGAGCGCGGCGTGCAGCGCGGCGATCTCCTGCATCATCGCCGCGTCGATCGCGGTGCGGCCGGCGGTGTCGACGATCAGCACATCGGCGTACTGCTTCTTCGCGTATTCGAGCGCAGCCTGCGCGATAACCACCGGATCCTGCCCGACCTGGCTTTCGAACCATTCGACCTCGACGTTCTTGGCGACGATCTTCAACTGCTCGATCGCGGCTGGACGATAGACGTCGCAGGACACCACAATGACTTTCTTCTTGTCGACCTCGCGCAGCCGCAGCGCCAGCTTGCCGGTCGTCGTGGTTTTGCCGGAACCCTGCAGTCCACACATCAGCAACACTGCCGGCGGCTGCGTGCGCAGATTGAGCGGCTCGGATTGACCACCCAGCGTTTCGGTCAGCTCCTGCTGGACGATGCGCAACAGCGCCTGCCCCGGCGTCAGGCTCTGGGTGACTTCGGCGCCGACCGCGCGCGCTTTGACATGCTCGACGAAGTCGCGCACCACCGGCAGCGCGACGTCGGCTTCGAGCAAGGCCATGCGCAGTTCGCGCGCGGCGGTGTTGACCTGATCTTCGGTGAGGCGGCCGGCGCCGCGCAGCGCGTCGAGCGTGCGCGTCAGGCGACTGCTTAGATTTTCAAACATTGGAAAGAGCCAGTAACAAAAGTCAGGACAGGATGATATCGCCGCGCTTCAGATGGCTGTAGTCCCAGCCGGCCAGCGCGGCGACGCATTCCTGCTCGATGGCGCGCTCGGCGCCAGGCTTGTGATGCGTCAGCAACACCTTCGGGCGATGTCGCAACTTCTTCAGTTCGGCGCCGAGCAAGGCCGGCGTGAAATGGCGCGACAGCTCGCCGAGAGCCGCCTCTTCATCGGGGAAAGCGACCTCGATCATCAAGCGGTCCAGCCGCGGCATCGCGTTGAGCGTGTTCCACAGGCGCTCGCAGGCATAAGTATCTCCGCTGAATACGAACACGCCCTCGCCGGAGTCGATCGCATAGCCCACCGCCGGCACCGTATGCAGCACCTCGAACGCAGTGACACCCAAGCCGCATAATTTGAGCGGCGTGCCGGGCTCGATTTGGTGGAACGTGATAAGCGGATGCTCGGCATCGGGCAGCTGGCTGAAATCCGGCCAGATCACCCAATTGAATAGATGATCGCGCAAGGCCTTGATGGTTGCCGCAGTGCCATGCACGCGCAGCGGGCGATCGATCAGGTCGAACAGGTTGTCGGCCATGAAGGCAAGCCCGCAGACGTGATCCAGATGCGAATGCGTCAGCAGCACGTCGGTGACGCGGCTCATCTGCGCTAGGCTCAGATCGCCGACACCGGTGCCTGCATCAATCAGCAATTCGTCGTTGACCAGCAGGCTCGTTGTCCGTAAACCGGGACCCACACCGCCGCTGCAACCCAGTACCTTGATTCGCATCGATCCATGCGTTTGAATTTGCCGGATACTAGCAGCAAAGCCGGGCATCGATGGGGGACCAACCGTCGATTTGCCGTCGATCACTTGAGTACCCTCGCATGCTAGAGTTGACGATAACGATTCTCAAATAAAAGCATGTTGCCGCTTACTCTAGTCGTCGCCGCGCTGTATGTCTGGGCCAGTTGGGAGGCACTGCGCCTGCCTGCCGTGAAACTACCCATACAGAAACTGGTGGTGCCTGCTGCGCTGGTGCTGCATGCGGTAACGCTCGGCCTGCAGACCATTCACGGCGGCGCACTGCAGATCGGCGTCGGCGAAGCGGCTTCGCTCTTCACTTGGCAGGCAGCACTGATTCTGTGGGTCGTGTGTCTGGGTGCTCCCTTGCAAAGTCTCGGCGTCGCCGCCTACCCGCTGGCGGCGGCCTGCGTGATCTGGCCGGCGTTGACGGTCAACGAAGCCCGTCCGGTCACCGACTGGACCATCGGGCTGCATATTCTATTCTCGCTACTGAGTGCCGGTCTGCTGACTCTGGCCGCGATCCAGGCGCTCGGCCTGACCGTGCTGGAGAACATCCTGCACCGCCCCGGCAATCTGGCGATGGCGCGTCGTCTGCCGCCGTTGCAGACCATGGAGCGCCTGCTGTTCCAGCTGATCTTCATCGGCTTCTTCCTGCTCAGCCTGACGCTGCTCAGCGGCATGTTGTTGAACCACGAAGAGCCGAGCCAGCCACCGACGATGATCGTGATGTCGTTCCTGGCCTGGGTGATGTTCGGCGTGCTGATCTTCGGCCGGCTGCGCTATGGCTGGCGTGCGCGGCTGGCGACCCGCTGGATGCTGTCGGGTTACCTGACGCTGGTAGTGGCCTATTTCGGCAGCAAGTTGTTGCTTGGTCCCTATTTAAACTGAGGTCCGCCGCCCACCCCAAACGGCGCCGCGCTTGACACAACCCGCCCCGCCTCCGTAGTTATGGGGCGGCGTTCTTCAAACATTTGAGTCGTTTTGGACGAAATCTCGACACCCGCGTTGTTCGGCCTGCTGCTCGTGCTGATTGCGCTGTCCGCGTTCTTTTCCGGTTCGGAAACCGGGCTGATGACGATGAATCGTTATCGGCTCAAGCACCGCGCCAAACAGGGCGAACGCAGCGCCAGGCTGGCGCAGACGCTGCTGGAACGGCCCGACCGGCTGATCGGCCTGATCCTGCTCGGCAACGTGCTCGCGATCGAACTGGCCGCGGCAGTCGCCACCATCCTCGGCCTGCGGCTCGGCGGCGATCGCGGCGTCGCCATCGCGACGTTCTCGCTGACTTTCGTCGTGCTGATTTTTGGCGAAGCCACGCCGAAGACCCTGGCGGCGCTCTACCCGGAACGCGTCGGCCTGCCTTCGGCCTACGTCTACACCTTGCTCAAATGGCCGCTGTTCCCGGTGGTCTATGTCGTCAACCTGATCGGCAACGGCCTGCTGCGGCTGTGCGGCGTCACCCCGGAAGATGCGGCGCAGCACTCGTTATCGTCGGAAGAACTGCGCTCGGTGGTCGCCGAGGCCGGCGCGATGATTCCGCACCGTCACCAGCGCATGCTGCTGTCGATCCTCGATCTGGAGCGTGCCACCGTCGAAGACATCATGGTGCCGCGCAACGAGATCATCGGCATCGACATCTCCGAGCCCTGGGAGCAGATTCTCGAAGCCATCATCAGCAGCAGCCACACGCGTCTGCCGGTGTTCAACGGTTCGATCGACGACCTCAAAGGTGTGGTGCATCTGCGCAAGCTGGTGCGGCTGGCGGCACAGGACAATCTGAATCTGGAAACGCTGCTGACGCTGGTGCGCGATCCCTACTTCATTCCGGAAGGCACCACGCTGAACCAGCAACTGCTCAACTTCCAGGACCAGAAGCGCCGCATCGGCTTCCTGGTCGACGAGTACGGCGATATCCAGGGTCTGGTGACGCTGGAGGACATCCTCGAGGAAGTGGTCGGCGAATTCACCTCCGACCCGGCAACGCGCATCAAGAACGTCTATCTCGACGCCGACGGCAGCGCGCTGGTGCACGGCTCGGTGACGCTGCGCACGCTCAATCGCAAGCTCGGCTGGAAGTTGCCGACCGGTGGCCCCAAAACCCTGAATGGTCTGGTGATGGAGCAGTTGCAGGAACTGCCGAAGTCCGGTCGTCGCATCGACATCGGGCAGTATCAGATCGAGATCACCGAAATCCGCGCCAACTCGGTGAAAACCGCGCGCATCCGACCGCTGGCAGCGGCTGGCGCGCTGAGCAGCAAGCCGACGCCGCAGTCGGCCGGATAAGCAGGCGGCTAGAACTGTTCGAGCGCCTGATCCAGGCGCGCCACCGCGATCACTTCCAAGTCCAGCTTCAGCGCGCGTCGCGGACGGTTCGCTTCCGGCACGATGGCGCGCTTGAAACCATGCTTGGCGGCTTCGATCAGACGCTCCTCGCCGCCCTGCACCGGACGGATTTCGCCGGCCAGCCCGACTTCGCCGAACGCCACCAGATCAACCGGCACCGGCCGATTGCGGAAACTTGAAAGTGCGGCCAGCAGCAGCGGCAGATCCGCGGCGGTCTCCTGGATGCGCATGCCGCCGACGACGTTGGCGAACACGTCCTGATCGGCCAGCGCGATGCCGGCGTGACGATGCAGCACCGCCAGCAGCATCGCCAGCCGGCTGCCTTCGAGCCCCAGCGCAACACGCTTCGGCGCGCCGAGTCCGGCACGGTCGACCAGCGCCTGCACCTCCACCAGCAGCGGCCGACTGCCCTGGCGCGTCACCGTGATCACGCTGCCGGGCACCGGGTGTTCGTGACGCGACAGGAACAGCGCCGAAGGATTGGAGACTTCGCGCAGGCCCGCATCGGTCATCGCGAACACGCCCATTTCGTTGACCGCGCCGAAGCGGTTCTTCACCGCGCGCACGATGCGATAGCGGCTGCCGACGTCCTGCTCGAAATACAGCACCGTATCGACCATGTGCTCGAGTACGCGCGGACCGGCGATCGCACCCTCCTTGGTGACATGCCCGACCAGTACGATCGCGCAACCGCTGCTTTTGGCGTAGCGCACCAGCTGCGCTGCGCATTCGCGCAATTGCGATACCGAACCCGGTGCGGCGTCGAGCAGCGCCGTGTACAGCGTCTGGATCGAATCGAGCACGACGAAACCCGGCTTGCTGCTGGCGAGTGTCGCCAGCACGGTTTCCAGCGCGGTCTCCGCCAAGACGGCCAAGTCCATCCGTGGCAGCCCGAGGCGGCGCGCGCGCAAGGACACCTGCGCCAGCGATTCTTCGCCGGTGACGTAGAGCGTCGCCAGGCGGCCTTCGACCGATGCCAGCGCCTGTAACAGCAGCGTCGATTTGCCGATGCCGGGATCGCCGCCGATCAGGATCACGGCACCCGGCACGATGCCGCCACCGAGTACGCGGTCGAGTTCGGCCAGCCCCGTCGGCACGCGCTGAACGTCGTCGCCGACCACCTCGTCGAGCTTTTGCACCGCAGTGCTGGCGGATGCCAGCAGACTGCCCGCGCGGTTGCGCAATAGCTTAGGCGCGGCCGTCTCCACCAAGGTGTTCCAGGCGCCGCACTCGCCGCACTGGCCCGCCCACTTTGGAAACTGCGCGCCGCAACTCTGGCAGACGTACACCGTTCTGCCCTGCATTTT
This sequence comes from Nevskia sp., assembly GCA_028291645.1. Classification (GTDB taxonomy): domain Bacteria; phylum Pseudomonadota; class Gammaproteobacteria; order Nevskiales; family Nevskiaceae; genus Nevskia. The sequence goes on along the minus strand of JAQGNU010000225.1, from coordinate 9,277 downwards.
GTTGGAGCTGACGGACTTCGTCATTGCGCGGTTTGAGCCCGGGAGAATCGTGGTAGGAACGTTAGTATCGCCGCATTAGATCAAAGTCGGCGTCGCTGCGGCGCTCGACGGCGCAGCAGACATTTGGCGAATGCTCCGTCGTCACACTCACGTGGCAGCTGATCGTATCAGCGTCGCGAGATCGTTCATCAAGCGTTACGATCTGCGCTGTCTCCAATTAAAATGTACTTCCCAAGCAATATGAAATATCGATGCAGATCGCAGATGTCAGCATCATGGTGTATGCCTTGGATCGTGGCCGTGGCGCGCAAGCAGCCGCGCTAGACGAGGCCAAGCACGCATATGCCAGCCCAGGGCAGGATTGCAACTGCGCTGCTCAGCGATGTCGGTCGCGTGCGCAGCAACAACGAGGATGTCGTAGAAGTCGATCCTGAACTCGGCCTGTTGATCCTGGCCGACGGTATGGGCGGCCACAATGCCGGCGAGGTTGCCAGCGCGCTCGCAGTCGCCACCACGCTGGATGTGGTGCGCGAGCAGTGGCCAAACCTGCAGCACGGCGAGATCGATCCGGCGAGCGGCCTGAGCCGCGAAGTACAGCTGCTGCAGCAGGCTCTGCTGGCGGCACACGCGAAAATTTATCGGATGTCGCAGACGCAGCCGCAATGTGCCGGCATGGGCACCACTGCGGTGGTCTGTCTGCTGCACGACGATCGCATGGCGATCGCCCACGTCGGCGATTCGCGTCTGTACCGCTGGCGCGGCGGCCAGTTGCAACAGATCACGCGCGATCATTCACTGCTCGAAGAAATGGTCGCGCGCGGACACTATTCACGCGAAGCTGCGAACCAAAGGGTGCGCAAGAACGTCGTCACTCGAGCACTCGGCGTCGAAGCCAGCGTAGACGTTGACTTGCTCGAAGAAACGCTGCAGGTCGGCGATATCGTGCTGTTGTGTTCCGACGGCCTCACCGACATGCTCGACGATGACGCCATCAGCGCAACGCTCGCCGAACTCGCAGCCGCGCTCAATCAAGCGGCGCAGGCGCTGGTCGATCAGGCCAATGCACGCGGCGGCCGCGACAATGTATCGGTGGTGCTGGCGCGCATCGACGCGCCATTTCCGCGATAGCGCGACGGTATGGACGTTCGAGCGAAAGACATTTAGCGTGGATAACCGGCCTTTATAGTCTTTGCTACGAAAAAAATAGCTCACGCTTGCTGGTGGGCGTCGACGCCGACCGGCCCCTATTCGGAGATTTTGGACAAACCGCGGTCGTCGGTCTCCAGTTCAACCGACAGGCGCCGCCACCAGCGCTGCTGCAGCTCCGCGTGTTCGCCGTTCGAGGCGTCTTTGTCGAACGCCAGATGTTGCAGGTCAACCTCCCGGACTGCGGCCTGCATCACCTGTCGCAGTTGCAATCGTGTCGCCGCAGCGGCCGCTTGCGGGGTCGCGGCCACCGACGTCGTCGCCGAGGCGATTTCGGCAACACGACGATTCAGTCGCCGCGCTTCCAGCTCGGTGATCAGGAAATGAATCTGTTCGTGCTGCAAGATGTATGTAAGCGGCTGCGTGACCGCGTGATTCCACCACGAGCAGTCACGATCGAAGTAGGCCAGGTAGTGCAGATCTTTCGGCGTTGCCGAATAGCGCGGTGCGGCGCTGCCATCGTCGAGTAAGGTAATCGTCAGTGGCGCATCGGCGCGTGGTCGCAACTGCAGGCAGGAATAAGCCCAGAAGCGACTCGGGTGGCGTGCCACGACCGGCGGCGGTGTGGTCGCCAGAAAGTCGTCAATCGACAGCTCGCGATAAGCGATCAGATCGTGCGAGGACAACTCAGCGCTGGACACCGTAAGCGATTGCGGGCGCTCGAACGCGGTCAAACCGCAGGCCGACGCGAAACCGGCGAGTGCTATCACCGCTGGCAAATGTAGCGACGGCAGACCGACGCGGATTTGCACGCGAAGCCAGGAATACATGCGGGTCGACAACGACTGGATCAATCCACGCCTATTGGTGCAACAGATGCACGCGATTGGTCAATCCGCAGAACAATTCGTAAGCCAAGGTACCGGCCCACTTGGCGACTTCCTCGACCGGCAGACCTGCGCCCCACAGCAACACCGCATCGTTGATCTGCGCCTGCGGCAAGGCACGCAGATCGATGCTGATCATGTCCATCGATACGCGGCCGATGATCGGCACGCGCACGCCTTGCACCAGCACCGGCGCGCCGCTCGGCAGAATGCGATGCACACCATCGGCGTAGCCCACCGCAACCACGCCGATGCGCATCGGCTCGGTCGCACGGAACGTCGCGCCATAGCCAACGCTATCGCCGACTTTGAGATCATGGATCGCAATCAGGCGGCTCTCGACGCGCATCGCCGGCCGCAGTCCCAGGTCGCTGCCGATTTTATCTGCCAGCGGACTGGCGCCGTACAGCATCAAGCCGGGTCGCACCCAGTCGACGCGTGCCTGCGGCCAGGCCAGCAGTCCCGCGGAATTCGCGATCGAACGCGGCCCCGCGAAACCCCGCAGCGCGTGCTCGAACAGCGCGATCTGCTGCAGCGTCATCGGATTGTCGACGTCATCGGCGCAAGCCAGATGCGTGATCCAACCCTGCAACTGCCAGGCCGGATGCGCTTGCAAGCTGTCGAACAGCGATTGCACGGTCGCGATTGGAAAGCCGAGGCGATGCATGCCGCTGTCGAGCTTGAACCAGACCTGCAGCGGCTGCGACGCCGGCAGCTGTTGCAGCAGCTGTAATTGCCAGGACGCGTGAATCACGATCTGCAAACGCTGCTGCACAGCGAGCTCGGCTTCGGCGAGCGAAAGCACACCCTCCAGCAGAGCAATCGGCGCCTCGATCCCCGCTGCGCGCAGTACCAGCGCTTCCTCGAGGCAGGCGACAGCGAGCGCATCAACCCCGGCTGTGCTGAGCGTCTGCGCCACCGGCACCGCGCCATGCCCATAGGCATCGGCCTTGATCGCCGCCATCAGGCGCGAACGCGGCGCCAGTTCGCGCACGCGTGCGACGTTATGCCGGATCGCCGACAGGTCGACCGTTGCAGTCACACGCGGGACGTAGGGCAGAGCAGGCGAGAAAGTCACGATGCGCGGCAACGCCGGGTTCAGGAGTAACTGTATTCCGGCGCGAGATTGTCGAAGCGCGTGTACTTGCCGAGGAACGCCGTCTTGATCTTGCCGGTGGGGCCGCTGCGCTGCTTGGCGATGATGATCTCGGCGGTGCCCGGATTCAGCGATTCCTTGTTGTGGTAGTCCTCGCGGTAAACGAATAGCACGACGTCGGCATCTTGCTCGATCGAACCGGACTCACGCAGATCCGACATGATCGGGCGCTTGTCCTGGCGGCTTTCGAGCGTACGCGAGAGCTGCGACAGCGCCACGATCGGCACCTTCAATTCCTTCGCCAGGGCTTTCAGCGAGCGCGAGATTTCGGAAATCTCGTTGGTGCGGTTCTCGCGATTGCTCGGCACCTGCATCAGCTGGATGTAGTCGACCACGATCAGCGCCAGTGGCTGCTTCGCCGCCACCTGCTTGGCGGCGATGCGCCGCGCGCGGCCGGCCAGTTCCTGCGGCGACAGCGAACCGGTCTCGTCGATGAACAGCGGCGCTTCGCGCAACAGGCCGCTGGCCGACACCAGACGGCTCCAGTCGTGATCCTCCAGCTGACCGCTACGCAGCGCCTGCTGGTCGATCCTGCCGAACGAGGACAGCACACGCAACGCCAGCTGTTCGGCCGACATTTCCATGCTGAACACCGCCGTCGCCAGCTTGCGCTCGATGGCAACGTGTTCGGCGATGTTCATCGCGAAACTGGTCTTGCCGGTGCCGGGACGACCGCCGACGATGATCAGATCGCCTTCGTGCATGCCCTGCGTCATCTTGTCGAGGTCGACGAAGCCGGTCGGCGTGCCGGCAAAGCTGTCCGGATTTGCGCGCAGGCGTTCGAGGCGTTCCTCGATCGCGTCCATCAAGGTCGGCATGTTCTTGACCTGGCTGGCGGCCTTGCTGCCGCGCGCGCGGATCGCAAAGACCTGCTGCTCGGCGACGTCGATCAGCGTGCTGGCGCCACGGCCATCCGGCTGATAGCCGAGTCCGGCGATGTCCTGCCCGGCCGCGATCAGACTCCTGAGTACGCCGCGTTCGCGCACGATCTCGGCATAGGCGCGCACGTTCGCGGCACTCGGCGTATCCGCCGCCAGCGTACCGAGATAACTGACGCCACCGGCTTCCTCGAGCTTGCCCTGATGCCGCAGATGCTCGGACAAGGTGACGAAATCGCAGGGCCGTGCGGCATTCAGCAATTCGCCGATGCCGCGGAAGATGACGCGGTGATCCTGGGTGTAGAAATCGTCCTCGGCGATCTGGTCGGCGAGTTCGTACCAGGCGCGGTTGTTCAGCATCAGACCGCCGAGCACCGACTGCTCGGCTTCGATCGAATGCGGCGGCTGTTTCGGACTCGGTGCCGCGCGCGCGGTGCTGCCCAGTGCCGTCGATAGAGGATGCGTAGCCATGAATCGCTATTAGAAACCAAACGCGCTGCCGTTGCGCTAAGCAAACCTCAGGACACGCGACTGATAAGCCGTGGATAAGTCGGCTTCGATCGATCCTGGCGCAAATAAAAATGGCCCGCATGATGCGGGCCATTTTCGGTGCGGCTTGCGACTTAGGCTTTCTCTTCCTCGACCACCACCGTGATGGCGGCCTCGATTTCGGTATGAAAGCGTGCGACCACCGTATAGGTGCCGATCATGCGGATCGCGCCTTCCGGCATGTCGAGTTCGCTCTTCTTGACGTCGAGGCCCTGCGCTTCGGCGGCGCGCGCGATTTCCGCCGGGCCGACCGAACCGTAGAGCTTGCCTTCATCCGCGGCGAGCGCTTTGACCTTGACCACGGCGCCGGCCAGCTTCTCGGCGCGCGCCTTGGCGCCAACCAGCGAGTCCTGCGCCTTTTTCAGCAGCGCGGCTTTGCGCGTCTCGAACACCTTCTTGTTGGCTTCGGTCGCGGTCAGCGCCTTGCCGGTGGGCAGCAGGAAGTTGCGGCCGTAGCCGGACTTGACCTTCACCACATCGCCGAGGTCGCCGAGGTTCTTGACCTTCTCGAGCAGAATCATTTCCATGGTCTTGCTCCTTTACTCGTGACGATCGGTGTACGGCAAGAGCGCTAAGAAACGCGCGTTCTTGATCGCCGTGGTCAGCTGACGCTGATAGCGCGACTTGGTGCCGGTGATGCGGCTCGGCACGATCTTGGCGTTCTCGGAGATGTACTGCTTGAGGGTGGCCAAATCCTTGTAGTCGATCTGGACAACGCCTTCGGCGGTGAACTTGCAGGATTTCTTCTTGCGGAAAAAACGGGCCATGGCTTATGCCTCCTCGGTGGTGGCGGGGACAGCATCGACATCGCTGCCCTCGGCTTCTGGCTCGACATCGTCCGAACCGCGCGACTTGTATTCCGGTTTCTTGTCTTCTTCCGGATTCTTGAACAGGAACGACTGCTCGGTGACCGCGGCGTCCTGACGGATCACCAGCTTGCGGATCACGGCGTCGTTGAAGCGGAATGCGCTTTCCAGTTCTTTCAGCACCGGATCGCTGCATTCGACGTTGAGCAGCACGTAATGCGCCTTGTGCAGCTTGACCACCGGATACGCGAGCTGACGACGGCCCCAATCTTCCATGCGATGGACTTTGCCGCCGTCCGACTCGACCATGGCTTTGTAGCGCTCGATCATGGCCGGGACCTGATCACTCTGGTCCGGGTGCACCATGACGACGATTTCGTAGTGACGCATGCAAACTCCTTCTGGATGTGGGCCGTGTTAAAGGCCCGGTCAGTCCCCCGCGGCGTCTATGAAAAGCGGTGGGACAAGAAATCCGACGCAAGAAAGCATCGGAAGGGCGCGGAGTTTAAGCAGTTGGCGGCCTTACGGCAAGCGCCGTGGCCGCGTTCGGCGACGTGCAGACGTGCTCTGGGCGCGCTTACGGCGTCAGCACGCAGCAGTTGGGGTTGCTCAGCAGAGCATCGGCGCGCGCCTCGGCGCTGATCAGATCCGCCGGCCGCAAGCGGGCGCGCAAGGACGTCAGCATCTGCGCAAAACGCTGCGGCTGGCCGGCGGCCTGGTTGATCTCATCGAGCGCGCGGAAATTGGCGTAAGCCTCGACATCGTTGGTGTCGAGCACCTCGCCCTGCGCGTACCAGCCGCCGATGGTCCACAGCGCGGCAGCGCTGCCAGCATCGCGGGCGCGCGTCGTATAGTCGATCGCCTCCTGCTGCAGCGCCTCCTGGCGCGCACGCTGTGCCACCGAGCATTCCGCCAAGTATTGGCAATACTCGCCCTGCGGCAGATGCAGCGGCAGTTCGAGTTGCGCCTCCAGCAGACCACTGTCGGCGGCCTGCTTGATCCAGTCGCGGTAGGCGCCGCGCTGCGCCGCCGGCACGTCGCGGCAATCCTGGAAACGGCGCCGCAGGGTTTTTTCTTCGAGTTGTGGATCGGCGACGTCCCAGCCGCCGCGGCGCCGCGTCTGGTAGGTACTCTCGATGTCGTGCTCCAGTGTTGCTACATCGGCCGGCACATCGCGGCACTCGTAGAGCAGCAAGCCGAGCCGGAGCTGCGCCAGCGTGTCGCCAGCCTGGGCCGCAGGCAGCAATTGCGCGTAAGCAGCACCGTAGGGTGGCGAGATCACGCCCACCGCGGGACGACGAATCAGCCGGATCGGCACCCCGGATGCGGACACCGCACGTTGCTCGACCGGCTTGCCCAGCGCTGACGGAGGCGCCGCCGATGTCGCGCTGTCAGCTACCCGCGCATCACTGGCTGGATTAATCGGCGCGCCGGTTTCGGTGGCCGGCTGCAGCAGACGGTCGCCCAGCAGCACTGCGACAACGACGACTGCAATCACTCCAACCCAGACCGCGCCACGCCGGTTCATCAATCACTCGCCACAATCGCCGCTCAGCGCGATGCCTTGGGCGCGCGCTTGCCAGCGACAAAGTTACGCTGGCGGAAGGCTTCGTAGGAACACACCGCGGCGGCGACCGACACGTTCAGGCTTTCGATGTTGCCCACCATCGGAATGCGCACCAGCCGATCGCAGGTTTCGCGCGTCAGCCGGCGCAGGCCTTCACCCTCGCCGCCCAACACCAGCACCAGCGGCCCGGTCAGGTCGACCGAATACAGCGTCTCCTCGCCTTCACCGGCGAGGCCGACGATCCAGTAGCCGAGTTCCTTCAGGCGTTCCAGCGTGCGCGTCAGATTGGTCACGCCGACCACCGGAATACGCTCGGCGGAGCCCGCGGCGACCTTGCGCACGACTGGCGTCAGACCGACCGAGCGATCCTTCGGAATGATGATGGCGTTGATGCCGACCGCCTCCGCGGTACGCAGGCAGGCGCCGAGATTGTGCGGGTCCTGCACGCCGTCGAGCGCCAGAATCATGCGGTCTGCCGTTGCCGGCAGATCCAGCACTTCCTCGCCGACCACCGCCGCTGCCTCGATCTCCGCCAGCACGCCCTGATGGCGCAAGCCCGGCGCGCGCAGATCCAGCGTCTCGCGCGAGACCTTGCGCACGGTGACGCCGGCCTTGGCCGCAGCGGCGAGCAGCCGCTGCGCGCGATCGTCCTTGCGCGCGTCCGCCAGCAATATTTCACGCGGCTTGATCGCCGCTTCTTCAAGCGTAGCGATGACCGCGTGGAAGCCGCCGATGTACGTTTCTGTAGACATGATCAGTTAAGGGGAATCAGCGCAATGGATCGCAAAGAGTAACGCGAGCGCGCCGAACCAATCCAAGCGCGACGATGGCGACTCAATCGACTGCGGGCGGAATCCAGGCGAAAGCTTCGCGACCTTCGACGATCGGCGCGACGACCAGCGCGATGTCGGTATCGGGTCCACGGCCAGCCGGGTGCGAACCGCGCAGCTGCGCCAGATCGACCACCTGCATGCGCACGCGCGGCGCCAGTGCGCCTTCTGCGATCAGGAACGCAGCGACTGCCGCGGCGCGGCGCTCGGATAAATCGTCCGCGTCCGTGCCACTCTGCCGACCGACCACCTGCAGTACGCTGGCGCCGTCGGCGCGCAGCCATTTGGCGACCCGGCTGAGGCCGCCGAGCGCCTGTGGCTTCAGCTCTGCGGTGCCGTTTTCAAACAAGGCGCTGCTGTACCAAGTCGTGCGCAGAGTGTCGTTGCGCAGTTCAGGTGTGGTGAGTTCGCTGCGTGCGATCTGCGACTGCAGCAGCCGTCGCAGCGCATCGCGCCGGCTGGTCATCGCACTGCGTACGGCGGCGGCCGGCACCACTGCAGGTGCCGCGGGCGGCAACAGTTCGGCGGTGTCGGCATCGACAGCCTCGATGGCGTCTTCGGCGCCGGCCGCCTGCTCAGCGCGCTCGGGCGTTTCGGCACAAGCCGCCAATAACAAGGCCAGCAGCGCGAACGGCAGGCCGAAGCGCGGCTGCGTTCTCATCGACGCCGGCCCCGGCGTGCTGGCCCCGGCTTGCCAGCGCCCGATTTTGTTGGCTCGCCGCCCGACTTGTGTGCGCCTTTACCCGAACGGGCTTCGCCGCTCTTGCTGTTAGCACGTCCACGTTTCTCGCCCGACTGCGGCGCCGAGGCGACCGCTTCCAGATCGATCTTGCGTTCGTCGAGACTGACGCGCATCACTTTCACCCGCAGCTTTTCACCGAGCGCGTAGACGCGCTTGCTGCGCTGACCCACGAGGCGCTGATGCTTGGCATCGAACTCGTAGAAATCGCCGACCAGATTCGATACATGGATCAAACCGTCGATGAACAGGTCTTCCAATTCGACGAACAGACCAAATGGCGCGACGCTGGTGACCACGCCGTCGAATTCTTCGCCGACGTGATGGCTCATGAACTCGCACTTGAGCCAGGTCGAGACGTCGCGCGTGGCGTCGTCGGCGCGCCGTTCGGCGGTCGAGCACTGCGCACCGAGCAGTTCCATCTGCTGCTGCGTGTATTCGAAATCCTTGACCTTGCCGCGCACCAGTACATGTTTGATCGCACGATGCAGCAGCAGATCCGGATAGCGGCGGATCGGCGACGTGAAGTGCGCATAGTGCGTCAGCGCCAGCCCGAAGTGACCGATGTTGTCCGGGCTGTACTTGGCCTGCATCAGCGAACGCAGCATCACGTTCTGCACGATGCCGGCATCTTCGCGGCCCTTCAACTGCGCCAACGCCGCGGAATAATCCTTCGCACTCGGCACTGCCCCGCCCGGCAGACGCAGCGCGCGGCCGGC
>JAQGNU010000203.1 GCA_028291645.1 Nevskia sp. | reverse complement strand
ATAGGTGCACATCAAGATGATGCCGAACAGCGCTGGGAAATAACCCGTTGAACCATTGAAGGCATCGGCCGCGAACGGCTTGCTGACGAGCCAGCCGAACAGCCAGAAGCCGGGCACGCCGAGCAGCGCCAGCCACCAGTTGAGCCCGACGAAATAGCGCAGGAAGCAGACCACGTAGAAATAAATGAAGACGCCTATGAACAGCACGTCGAGGATTTCGGCCCAGACCACCGCGAACGTGTGATAGGCGCTGCTGCCGCAACCAATCAGTGCGATCAGGATCGGCAGTGCACGCAGAGCACCGGGAATTGGTCGGCCTGCATAGGCACGCGCGAGTAGCCGCCACAGCAGATACGCGGCGACGAAGAACGCGAGATTGCTGAGCGCATTGGCCGGCTCGGCCAGCAGGCCGGGGCCGAGGCGCTCGCAGTATTCGTCACGCGGCGCGCTCAGGTTCATCGCTTAATGGTTTTTGAAACCGTCCCAAAATGCCGGCGGTAGGTTCACCGGCGGATCGAACTTCGGCGTCCAGCCCGGCGCGCGGTGCTCGGCGACCACATGCGTATAGATGCCGCCGCGCACGAACCAGTCAGCGGTCAGGCGCATGAAGCGCGGCTGGGTCAGCCCGGCGAGATCGTCGAGCAGCCGGTTGGTCACCGCTTCGTGAAACGCGCCTTCGTTGCGGAAGCTCCACAGGTACAGCTTCAGCGACTTCAACTCGACGCACAACGCCTCAGGGATGTATTCCAGATACAGCGTGGCGAAATCCGGCTGGCCGGTCTTCGGGCACAGGCAGGTGAATTCCGGCATGCGCATGCGGATGACGAAATCGCGCTCCGGATTGGGATTCGGGAAAGTTTCGAGATTCTTGCTGGCTTGCGTCGGCATGGGTGTTCCAAGGTTTGCAATATTGTGCCATGTGCACCCGCCGGCACCCGTGTACGGGGCCGGTGCCGCTGCAATCTGAACGCCACAATCCATTACACTTGGGGCTTAGACGAACACACCGTAATCACGACGCCCGGCGCGCAAACGCCGGCGCGCAAACGCCAATCAGCCTTCATGCGCCTGTCCGGAATAAAGCTCGCCGGTTTCAAATCATTCGTAGACCCCAGCCACCTGCCGCTGCCCGGCAATCTGACCTCGGTGGTCGGCCCCAACGGCTGCGGCAAATCCAACCTGATCGACGCGGTGCGTTGGGTGCTGGGCGAAGCCAGCATCAAGAACCTGCGCGGCACCGATTCCGAAGACGTCATCTTCAACGGCTCGCGCACGCGCAAGCCGGCTGGCCGCGCCAGCGTCGAACTGCAGTTCGACAATAGCGATCAGCAGATCACCGGCCCGTATGCCGCCTACACCGACATCGCGGTGAAGCGCGAACTGACCCGCGACGGCGGCTCGCAGTACTACCTGAACGGCGCCAAGTGCCTCAAGCGCGACGTCACCGATCTGTTTCTCGGCACCGGCCTCGGCGGCAAGAACCAGTACGCGATCATCGAGCAGGGCATGGTCTCGCGCATGGTCGAGGCCAAGCCGGAGGAACTGCGCCACTGGCTCGAAGAAGCCGCCGGCATCTCGAAGTACAAGGAGCGTCGCCGCGAAACCGAGTCGCGCATCCGCGGCGCGCGCGAAAATCTTTCCCGATTGAACGATCTGCAGTCGGAACTTCACAGTCGACTCGAAGTGTTGGCCCGGCAAGCCGCCGACGCCGAAAAATACAAGACCTTCAAGGAGCAGGAGCGCCGGCTTAAAGCGGAACTTCTACTGCTGCGCTTGCGCGCACTGGACGCGCAGGCGACCGCGCACGAAGCCGCCATCGCCGATCTCGAACAGGCGCTGGACGCCGCCCGCAGCGCCGTCAGCGAAGCCGATCGGCAGCGCGCACTCAGCGAGTTGGCACAACGCGAAGCCGGCGCGCTGCTGAATGCCGAGCAGGGCCAGGTCTACGAGGCCGAGGCCGCGCTGGCGCGGCATGAGCAGGCGCTGGCGCATGCGCGCGAGATGCAGACGCTGCGCCAGCGCGAACTCGATCGCCTGCAGGCGCAGCTGGCCGAGTTGGTGCGACGTCGCGAAGGCGAGGAACTGCGCCAGCAGTCGCTGACCGAGGCGGTTGCGCAGGCACGGGTCGGGGAGTCGGAAACTCATGAGGCCAGCGCCCAGCAGGCGCTGGCGACGGCTGAGCAGAGCCTCGCCGACGAACAGCATCGCTGGGAAGAATTCTCGCAGCGCTCGCAGGCGCCTTTGCTCGAAGCCGAAGGCGAGCGCGTGCGCGTGCAGGGCATGGAACGCGCAGCGCTGCAGCTCGACGAGCGCCTGCGCCGCCTGCAGACCGAGCGCAGCGGTCTCGATGCGACGCCGATCCAGGCCTCGCTGTTCGATGTCGACAACGAACTCGGCGTGCTCGAACGGCAGCTCGGCGAGTCGCAGGAAAAATTGCAGACTGCCGATCGCGAACTGCAGGTGCTGCGCGATCAGCGCGCCGAAGTCGAGAAGACGCTGCACGCTTCGCGGCAGGCGCTGGCGGATGCGCGAGGCCGCCAGGGCTCGCTGGAAACCTTGCAGCAGGCGGCCTTGCGCGAAGACGACGTCGAGCTTGCCGCCTGGCTGCGCCGCAGCGGCTTTGCCGATCTGCCGCGGCTGGCCACCAGTCTGTCGGTCGAGGCCGGCTGGGAATCGGCGGTCGAGCATGTGCTGGCCTTCTGGCTGCAGGCGCCGCTGGTCGATGGCCGGCAGTTGCCGGCGCGTCCGCCCGAAACCGCTGCGTTGCCGAAGAGCGGCGCCGCGTTCCTGTCAGGCAGCGCCGACAGCATCAGCGTGTCGGCCGAGCATCTGGCGTCGAAAGTCAGCGGTCCCGCCGCGCTGACCGAGCTGCTGCATGGCATCTACCTGGCCGAAGACGCGGATGTTTTCGAGCGGCTCGCCGCATCCCTGCGCGCGGGCGAATCGGTGATCAACCGCGAGGGCGTCTGGCGCGGCCTCGGCTGGTCGCGTTATCCGAACCGCGATCCGGATCATTCCGGCGTGATCGCGCGCGGCCGCATGCTCAAGCAGTTGCAGCAGCAGGTTGCCGAACACGCCGCCAGCGTGGCCGTCAGCGAAGCGGCGCTGTCCGAGCTGCGCGCGCGGCAGACGCAGATGGAGAACGATCGCCGCACGCTGGCGCAGGTGTTCGATCAGTCGCGCGGCAAACAGGCGCAGCGGCTTGCGCACCGGCAGGCGCAGGCGGTGCGGCTCGAACAGACTCAAGGAAGGCTCAATACGCTGACGCAGGAATTCGATGCGCTGAGCGCACAGCGCAGCCAGCACGCGCAGGAATTCGATGCCACGCGCGCGCGGCTGGTGCAGCTGGAGCGCACCGCCGAGGCGCTGCGCAACGAACGCGTCGAGCGCAATCGCACGCTGGTCAGCGCACGCGAAGCGGTGCAGGGCGCGCGCGCCGGACTGCAGCGCAGCGCGCAGGCGCGTGGCCAGGCGCAGGTGCATCTGGCTGCGCAGACCAGCGCGCTCGGCGCGGTGACGCAGGCGCTGGCCTCGCTGGCCGAGCAGAGCGAATCGCTGGCCGCGCAGCGCGCCGCCGGTGAATCGGCCGGTCTCGACTTCGAAGAGCCGATCCGGCTGCAGAGCGCCGAAGCCGAGACTGCGCGCGGCGTCGTGCAGGCGGCACGCGAACGTCTGCGATCGGCGCGCGAGAAATTGATCGCCAGCGAAACCGCGGTCAGCGAAGCGGTGCGGCATTTGCGCGAGACCGAAGCCGGCAAGGAGGCTGCGCAGGAACGCCTGCAGCAGGCGCGTCTCGAATTCGAGAACCTGCGCGCGCGCCGCGAAGCGCTCGACGCCCAGTTCGCCGAGACCGGCTACAGCCGCGCCGAACTGGCCGCAGGCCTCGATGAGAACGCCGCCGCGCCGGCCTGGGAAGACGAACTGGCGCGCGTGGTACGGCGCATCGAACGACTCGGCGCGATCAATCTGGCGGCGATCCAGGAACTCGACGAGGCGCGCACGCGCGAAGCCTATCTCAGCGCCCAGCACGCCGACATCGCCGACGCGCTGGCGACGCTGGAAGAGGCAATGCGCAAGCTCGACCACGAAACCGAGTCGCGCTTCAAGGAAACCTTCGACACCGTCAACGGCATCTTCAAGGCGCGCTTCCCGCAGCTGTTCGGCGGTGGCGAGGCCTATCTGGAGCTGACCGGCGACGACCTGCTGGAAACCGGCATCCGCGTGATGGCGCGGCCGCCGGGCAAGCGCAATTCCTCGATCCAGCTGCTGTCGGGCGGCGAGAAGGCGATGACCGCGGTGGCGCTGCTGCTGGCGCTGTTCCAGCTCAACCCGGCGCCGTTCTGCCTGATGGACGAAGTCGATGCGCCGCTGGACGATGCCAACGTCGGCCGTTTCTGCGAAGTGGTGCGGGAAATGGCACACGCCGTCCAATTCATTATCATTACGCACAACAAGATCACCATGGAGCTGGCCGAGCAGTTGCACGGTGTGACCATGCAGGAGCCGGGGGTTTCGCGCCTGGTCAGCGTCGACGTCAAACAGGCCGTGCAGCTGGCAGGCGTGGCAGAAGCTCGTAAAGAGCCCAACGAAAGTGCTAAGGCGGAAGCGATATGAGTCCATTGCAGTGGGCGCTGTTGATTCTGGGTGCGGTGGCGATCGTCGCGCTGTACCTGTTCTCACGACGCGACCGGCGCGCGATGGAGAAATTCGATCCGGCCGCCGGCGCCGAGCCGATCCTGCCGGCGCCGAGCGAAAAACAGCTCGACATCTTCAACAGCCAGAACCAGCAGTTCGATGAATTCGGCGTCGGCAAGCCGCGCCGCATTCCGCCGACTTTCGGCGAATTCGAAGAAGGCTTCGAGCCGGACCCGGCCGACGACACGCCCAGCGTCGGCACGCCCAGCGCCAGCGCACCGCGCGCGTCTGAACCGAGCGCAACCGCGCCGACGCTGAAGCCGGCCGCGCCCGCGCCGAAGGAAAAAATCATTGCGCTGCTGATCGCCGAGCGCGAAGGCGCGCACATCAGCGGCCCCGCTTTGCATCAGGCTTTGCAGCGGCAGCGGCTCGAATACGGTGCGCGCCAGATCTACCATCGCCTGTACAAAGGTGTGGTGGTGTTCAGCGTCGCCAGCCTGCTGAAACCGGGCATTCTCGATCCAGAACAGGCCGCGCAGCTGTCCACGCCGGGCCTGACGCTGTTCATGATGCTGCCGGGTCCGCAGCGTCCGGCGGATGCGCTGCGCGACATGCTCGGCACCGCCGAGAGTCTGGCGAAAACGCTCAATGCCGAGGTCTACGACGGCAAGCGCGCGCCGTTCAATGCGCAAGCCGCGCGCGCGCTGACCGCCGAAATCGACGCCTGGGCACGCGCCAACGGCGCCTGACGCGGCGGTGAGCAAGCAGGGCGCGGAAGCTCGCGCCGCGAAGCTGCGGCAGCAGCTCGAACAGGCCAATCATCGCTACTACGTACTCGACGCGCCGAGCTTGTCGGATGCTGAGTACGACCGCCTGTTCAGCGAACTGCAGCAGTTGGAAGCCGCGCATCCGCAACTGCGCACGCCAGACTCGCCGACCCAGCGCGTCGGCGCTGCGCCCTCGAAAGAATTCGCCGCAGTGCGTCATCTGCAGCCGATGCAGAGCCTGCGCAAATGCGACAACGCCGCCGAACTGGAAGACTTCGACCGGCGCGTGCGTGAGACGCTAGTCCGCGACAACATCGACTATGTTGCCGAACCGAAGCTCGATGGCCTGGCGGTGTCGCTGATCTACGAACACGGCAGTCTGGTGCGCGGCGCCACGCGTGGCGATGGCAGCACTGGCGAAGACATCACCGCCAACCTGCGCACGATCCGCCAGATTCCGCTGCGCCTGCACGGCAAAGCAGTGCCGCTGCTGGAAGTGCGCGGCGAAGTCTACCTGCCGCTGCAGGGTTTTCGTCGCATGGTCGACGAAGCGCTGGGGCGCGGCGACAAGCCGCCGGTGAATCCACGCAATGCCGCCGCCGGCAGTCTGCGCCAACTCGATCCGACGGTGACGGCGCGGCGTCCGCTGGCGTTCTACGCGTATGGTATCGGTGCCCATGAAGGCTGGACGCGACCGCCGCTGCATTCGCAGGTATTGCAGCATTTGCACGACTGCAGCTTCCCGGTTTCCGAACTGATCGAAATCGTGCAGGGCACGCCAGGCTGTCTGGCTTACTTTGAGCGGATCGGCAAGCTGCGCGCGAAACTGCCGTTCGATATCGACGGCGTCGTCTTCAAGCTCGACGATCTCGCCGGCCGCGAAGAACTCGGTTCGGTGTCGCGCGAGCCGCGCTGGGCCTGCGCGTACAAGTTCGCCGCGGAAGAAGCGCAGACGCGTGTCGAGAACATCGAATTCCAGGTCGGCCGCACCGGCACGCTGACGCCGGTGGCAAGACTTGCGGTGGTATTCGTCGGCGGCGCCAATGTCAGCAATGCGACCTTGCACAACATGGACGAAGTCGCGCGCAAGGATGTGCGCGTCGGCGACACCGTGCTGGTGCGCCGTGCCGGCGACGTCATTCCCGAAGTGGTCGCTGTGGTGCTCGCCGACGATGCGGAGCGCAGCGCGCACGCAGCGCGTCCGCAACTGCTGCCGCCGAGCGCCTGTCCGGTGTGCGGTGGCCACGTCGAACGCATCGCGGGCGAGGTGGCGCTGCGTTGTACCAACGGCCTGTCGTGCCGCGCGCAGTTGCACGGCGCGCTGATTCATTTCGTTTCGCGCAAGGCGATGGACATCGAAGGCCTCGGTGAGAAGTTGCTGGCGCAGTTAATCGAAGAGGCGCTGGTCCGGTCGCCGGCCGACATTTATGCCAAAGAGAAAGTAAATGCAGCAACGCTAGCCGGGCTCGAACGCATGGGTGAGAAGTCAGCCGAGAATGTCGTCGCCGCGATCGATCGCAGTCGTGCAACGCAGTTCGCACGATTCCTTTATGCGCTTGGAATTCCGGATGTCGGCGAATCAACCGCCGCTGCACTGGCACAGCATTTCCGCACGCTCGAAGCACTGCTCGACGCGGCCGCACGCGATATCCTGCATGAAAAGGCACAGAAGAAAGTAGCCGAAGCGCGTCGCGTCGAGGAGCAGCAAACGGGCAAGAAAATCAAAAAAAACGCGGCGGAGAGGCTGCCACCACTGCCGGAATTGCAAGCGGTACCCGATGTCGGCCCGAACGTCGCCGTATCCATTGCGAATTTTCTGGTCGAGCCGCGCAATCGAGCGGTGATCGAAGCGCTGGTGGCGCCGATCGAGAGTGGTGGTTGCGGCATTCACTGGCCGGCACCGACAGCAGCGGCGGGCGATGCACTGGCCGGCAAATCCTTCGTCATCACCGGCACGCTCGCCGATCTGAGCCGCGAGCAGGCCGCTGCGCTAATCGAAGCGCAGGGCGGACGCGTGGTCGGTAGCGTGTCGGCAAAGACCGACTACCTGCTGGCCGGCACAGCCGCCGGCTCGAAGCTGGCGAAAGCCGAGAAGCTCGGCGTTGCGGTGATCAGTCTCGAACAACTGCGCGCGCTGATCGACAATCCGCTCAGTTTGTCGCCGTCCGGCTAGGCGAGCGTCGACGTGCCGACACGGATCATCAGAATCGCAATCGCCGTACTGCGCGCGGCACTGGTTGCGGTGCTGCTATTCCTGTGTCTGCGCCAATGGCCGGCGATTGCCTTGCGCGGCGAGATGGAGGCGCTGCCGGATTTCAACTACCTCGCTGCGGCGGACGGCCTGCGCGTACAGAACCGCTACGCCGAAGCGCTGCTGGTGGTCGAAACCGGTTTCGTCAACGCACCGCCGGAGGCGCAGCCCGCCTTGCAGGCCGAACATGCGCAGATCGAATCCGAGCGCGACAACCTGCTGCGCCGCGTGCGCGAAGTCGGCTACGGCGCGCTGACCGGGCAGGGCAGCAGCAACGAAGCACTGGCCGGCGCGGTGGCCGCCGATCTGCTGGTGGTCGGCGATGTGCGCGATCTGGCGATCCAGGGTGCACGTGCGCTGCGCGGCGAAGACACCGATGAAGTGATCGTGGCGCTGTCGGCGGCCGGCATCGCGCTGACGCTGGCGCCGGAAGTCGATTGGAGCGTGGCGCTGCTGAAGTTCGCGCGGCGCGCCGGCGCACTGACCGAAACGTTCGCCAAGAGCCTCGCCAAGCTGGCGCGGCGTGCGGTCAGCACACGCAACAGCGATGCGCTGGTGCAGGTCGGCGACGATCTTGCTCAGCTCGCGCGTAGCGCCAAACCGGCTGGCGCAATCGGCATCCTGCGGCACATCGACGATCCTGAAACCCTGCATCGTGCGGCCAGGTTTTCCGGCCGTCCAGGCGGCGCCTTCACGCTGTGGATCGGCGAGGACAGCTCGGTCGAATGGCTCAAAAATGCGGATCGCAGTGGCGAAGACTGGTTGCTGCGCGCCGGCCGCAAAGGCCGCGCCGGCATCGAGTTGCTGGCTCGCAACGGCAGTTTGCTGGTGCGTCCGCATCCGCTGCTGGGACTTTTGAAAGGCATCTACAAGGGCAACGTGCCGGCCGTGCTCGAACGGATCTTTGCCGAGCGCGCCGATGCCATTGCCGGCCTGGTCGCCGGCTGGCTATTCTACGAACTGGGATTGCTGCTGGCGATCGTTGCAGCCGACTCGCGCCGCAAATCTCGCGGTCTGCCGGCATAGCGGCTTTAGCGGCGACGCACCCGCGCGAGGTCCGCGTCACCGCAGCCGGCGAACGCGGCAGCGACGCTTGCGACCAGGGCAACTGCACGCACGCCGCCGGATTGGTGCAAAGTCCCTGGCTATAGTTCTCTGCAACACACCACTTTGGCAGGGACGCCAATATCAGGCTGGATGTTGCCTAGTCACGCTGTCGCCGATTGGTACCGAGAAAGATGCGCGAACCCTCCACCCGCTTGCTGACAGTGTCGTATGTCGTCGCGTTGACGCTGATCGCGACGCTCAGCCTGGCCTCCAATCTCACCTTCGGCCGTGTACTGAAGCAGCATCAGGGCTCCGCGGCGGTGATCAACATCAGCGGTCGCCAGGGCATGTTGTCGCAGCGCATTGCCAGCCTGGCGAGCCAACTGGCGCTGGGCGACACCTCGGTGCGCACGGATTTGAATTCCGCCATCGACCAGCTCGAGCGCACCGCAAATGATCTGGTCAACGGCGATGGCAAGAATCTGCCGGCGCTGTCGCCGAACGTGAAATCGGTCTATCTGGACGGCAAGCACCCGCTCTACCAGCAGTTGATGGATTACATCGGGCGCGCGCGTCGCATCGCCGCGATGCAGCCGAGCGATCCGGCGCTGCCGGGCGAATTGCAGCCGCTGCTCGCCGCCGCCCGCAAGCCGCTCTTCACCGGCCTCGACGTGGTCGTCGGCCTGCGCGAGCTGGACAGCGAAAA
>JAQGNU010000192.1 GCA_028291645.1 Nevskia sp. | reverse complement strand
AGTTGCGCGACTTCCGCAAGGGAAGCCGTGGCAAGGGCTCGGGCGGCGTCATGAACATCATCACCAAGTCTCTGAGCTACGCAGAAATCGATGCGCTATCGAACTACGTATCCGGGCTTTAACCGGGCAATGCCGCGAATGCCTGCTCGACCGATCGCCACGTCTCCACATTATTTAAGGAGTAATGACATGAAACGATTCCTATCGGGCTGTCTGTTGTCGACTGTACTCGCCATGCCTGCCGTAGCCGCATTGAAGGACGGCGATCCCGCGCCGGATTTCAATGCACAGGCTTCGCTGGCCGGCAAGGCCTTTTCGTACTCGCTGCAAGAGAGCCTGAAGAAAGGCCCGGTGGTGGTCTACTTCTACCCGTCGGCCTACACCGGCGGCTGCAACATCCAGGCGCATACCTTCTCGGTCAACAGCGACAAGTTCGCTGCGGCCGGCGCGACGATCATCGGCGTATCGCTAGACAGTATCGCCCGGCTCAATGACTTCTCGGCCGATCCGCAATATTGCGCCGGCAAGTTTCCGGTGGCCTCCGATGCGGACGGCAAGATCGCCAGGTCCTTCGATCTGACGGTGCGCGATGCAGCGCCGGGCAAGAAGGACATGCGCGGCATCGACATCGATCACGGCTTTGCCGAACGCACGACGTTCATCGTCACGCCTGACGGCAGGATCGCCGCGACGGTCGGCGGACTCGCACCGGCGGACAACGTCGGGAAGTCGCTCGAAGTAGTGCAGCAACTCGCCGTGGCCAAGCGGTCCGCGGGCAAGCCGGGCGCCTGAACCGCGCACGCAATCCAATCTTCGGGAGCACATACGATGTTGCGTCCATCAAGCAGCGCCGCACTCGGCGTTTTCATCAGCAGCTTCTTGTTCATCGGATCGGTCCTGGCCCAGGAGCAAACCGCGACAGTCACACCGGCCATCGCCGGCGTGGTCGCCGCCGGTACCCGGATCGAGCTGATCAAGGAGGGCTTCAGCGGCACCGAAGGTCCGATCGCGCTGCCGGATGGCAGTCTGCTATTTACCGAGAACCAGGCGAATCGCGTCATCAAGATTGCGGTGGACGGAACCGTCTCCACGTTCCTCGACGACACCAACGGCGTCAACAGTCTGGCCTTGTCCGATGGGGGTGAGCTCTACGCGGTGCAGACGCTGAAGCCGCGTGTCGGCATCGTGTTTCCTGCCGATAAAGTGAAGATGCTGGCCGACAATTTCGAGGGCGCGCCATTCGGCCGGCCCAACGATCTGGTGATCGACAAGCAGGGCGGCATCTACTTCACCGACTCCGGCGCGCCGCCCAAGCCCGATCAGCCACCACCCGCCGTATTGCCTGCCAGGCCGGCCGTCTACCGCATCACCCCGGGCGGCAATCTGGCGCGCATTGCCAGCGACATCGAGCGACCCAATGGCATACAGCTCAGCCCGGACGAGAAAGTGCTCTACGTTGCCAATACCAATGGCGAGTACGTCCTTGCGTACGACATCGGCAAGGACGGTACGATCGGCCCGCGCCGCAACTTCGCGAAGCTGGAAGGCTCGCGCAAGACCGACGCCGGTATCAGCAGCGGCGCCGACGGTCTCGCGGTGGATGCGAAAGGTCGTCTTTACGTCGCATCCAGTCTGGGCATCCAGGTGTTCTCGAGCCAAGGCGAGGCGCTCGGCATCATCGCCTTGCCGAAACAGCCGCAGAACCTCGCGTTTGCTGGCATCGGCAAGCAGTTGCTGTACGTCGTCGGTCGCGGCGCAGCGTACCGGATCGCCGCGCTCACGGCGGGCTTCAGCGGCCGTGCGAAATAGTAAAGAGGGTCATATAAGACTCATGCTACGGTCACAGTAGCGATCTTGCAGGATCCAGCATCTCTGAACGTCGCTGTCGAGTTCCTCTATCCAGTGCAAACGGTTTAAAAGCGCAAGCCGAGCATCTGTGATGGATACACAGCAGAGCACGTCCGTCGCTGATGATTTTGCAGCAATCCGGTGTGCGCTGCCGCTGACAGAGCGAATGAAAGTGCTGCAGCAGGTTCCTTGCGGTTGAAGAATTAGTCCTTTCGTTTCGGCAACTTGCCGCAGCCGAAAAGAGATTGTCTGAAACCATTCGCAAGCGTTATAGCGCGCGGCACGGTCTCTGCTCTAAGGCTCCTCACGCGTTTGCATTCGGCAAACATATTCAAGGGAGCGGGAATAGCGATGTCAGTCTCTGTTTCGGTCGTCGAGCCGTCGGCGCTTGCCAATGTCGTGAGCGCGAAAGTGTCGAAGTCAACTGCGAAAGTCGGCTCAAAAATGCTGCTCGGCGGTAGCCTGATGATTGCGGCGCTGCAGGTGCATGCGGCCGATGCCGCCGCATCCAAAGAGGCCGCCACTGAGAGTGCGGCCGACATCCAGACGGAAATCGATCGGCTGAAGCAGTTGCTGGAGAAGGAGCAGCAGAAACTGGCGTCGAAGACCGCTGCGGACGCGTCGGGTGCCTCCGCACCGAACGAGCCAGCCCAGGCCGCGGATGCGGCGGACAGCGATGCTACGACTCAGCTCAAAACCTTGGTGATCCACTCGCGCAGCCGCATCGAAAGTCAGCACGACAAGCCGCAGTCGGTCTCGGTGGTCACCGGCACCGAACTGGAAAAGCTCAATGCAGTGAAGCTCGGCGACATCACCCAGCGTGCCGCCAACGTATCGTGGAATCTCGGCAACTCGCGCACCAGCAGCCTGTCGATCCGCGGCATCGGCAAGCAGGCGCAGACCGACGCGATGGATCCCAGTGTCGGCGTCGTCGTCGACGGCGTGGCCTATGCGTACAACCCGCTTTCCAGCTTCGACTTCACCGACATCGCGGCCGTCGAAGTTGCGCGCGGACCGCAGGGCACGCAGGGCGGCAAGAACGCCAACCTGGGCTTGCTCAACATCATCAGCAACCGGCCGACGTTCGAATCCGAAGCGGATGCGTCGATCACCTTCGGCGAGAACCGAACGCTTCTTGGCAGAGCGGCGATCGGCGGTGCGGTGATCGACAAGCTGCTCGCATGGCGCGGCAGCTTCGCGGTGGACAAGGGCGATGGCGCGATCAAGAACGCCTATAACTCCGACTTCTCGTACCAGAACATGGACAATGTTTCGGGTCGGCTGCAGTTTCTGCTGACGCCCAGCGACAATCTGAATGCGCTGGTCAGGATCGATTACGAGCCGCGCCACAACGAGTTCTACAACGGC
>JAQGNU010000191.1 GCA_028291645.1 Nevskia sp. | reverse complement strand
CAGATCACCGGGCTCAATAAAAAAGAGCGGCTCGCGCCGCCCTTTTCATGCCAGCGCTGAATCTTAAACCGCTTCGCCGGCCCAGCCGAATTTCTCGACCGCGTTGAAAATATCGGTCTCGGTGACGATGCCGATGATCTTGTTGCCCTGCGCGACGGTCAGACGAGTGAACTTGCTGTCCTCGAGCAGCTTGGCCGCTTCGACGATGCTGGTCTCCGCCGGCACCGACACGATCGGCCGCACCGCCACCTCCGCAACCTTGGTCGTGGCCGTGCTCTTCGACGCGCGCACCACCTTGGCGATGATGTCGCGGCGCGTGAGAATGCCCCACTCGCCCTGCGCATTCGGCTCCACCACTACCGAGCTGATGTTGTTCTGCGTGATCAGGTGCATCGCGCTTTCGATCGTATCGGCGTCGGTGACGGTGATCAGGCTGCGCGTCATCAGGTCGTTGACGGTATGCGGCACGCGGCCGGTGTCGAGCATCTCTTCCATCGGCTGCAGCAGACGCCGCACTTCGCGCTGCTTGCGCTCCTTGATCAGCTGCTCGCGCTGCGCTTTGCGCTTGGCTTCCAGATCGATGCCGCCCTGGATGCGCTCGATCAAGGCATCGGCAAATGCACTGGTGCTGACTTCGGTGGCGCCGTCGATCTGACGCGCGAAATCGTAAGTGACGATGCCGTCGCCGATCACTTCTGGATAGACCAGCGTGATCAGGTCGGCCGCTTCGGTCCAGCCCATGTATTCGAGCATCATCACGCCAGAGAACAGCAGGCTGCCCGGATTGACCTTATTGAGATTGGCGTACTTCGGCGCGGTACCGTGGGTGGCTTCGAACACGGCGACGAAGTCGGCCATGTTGGCGCCCGGCGCGATGCCCATGCCGCCGACTTCGGCCGCGATCGCATCCGACAGATAGTCGCCGTTGAGGTTGGTGGTGGCGATCACATCGAACTCATCCGGTCGCAGCAGCATCATCTGGAACATGATGTCGGCGATGCGATCCTTGATGACGATCTTGCCTTCCGGCTGCTTGCCCTTGTACTCGGCGTAGAGCTGCTCTTCGGTGATGGTGACTTCGCCGAATTCCTCGCGCGCGACTTCATAACCCCAGTTGCGGAACGCGCCTTCGGTAAACTTCTGGATGTTGCCCTTGTGCACCAGCGTCACCGACTCGCGGCCGTTGTCGATGGCGTACTGGATCGCCTTGCGCACCAGGCGCTTGGAGCCGAACGCGGAAACCGGCTTGATGCCGATGCCGGCGCCTTCGAAGAACTTCGCCTTCATTTCCTCGCGCAGGAACTTGGCGACCTTCTCGTTCTCCGGCGTGCCGCTTTTGTATTCGATGCCGGTGTAGACGTCTTCGGTGTTCTCACGGAACAGCACGATGTCGACCTTGTCCGGCCGCTTCAGCGGACTCGGCACGCCGGCGTAATGGCGCACCGGCCGCACGCAGGCATACAGATCGAGATCCTGGCGCAGTGCGACATTCAGCGAACGGAAGCCGCCGCCGACCGGTGTCGTCAATGGACCCTTGATCGAGACGAGCAGGTCCTGCAGCACTTTCAGGGTTTCGTCCGGGCAATAGTTGCCGTCGTACAGACCCGCGGCTTTTTCGCCGAGATAGGTTTCGCACCAATGAATCTTGCGCGTGCCGCCGTAGGCTTTCTCGACCGCCGCATCCCAGATGCGCAGGCAGGCTTTGGTGATGTCGGGGCCGATGCCGTCGCCTTCGACGTAGCCGACGATCGGCTGGTCGGGGACGTGCAGCTTGCCGTTCTTGATCGAAATCTTTTCGCCGCTGGTGGGAATCCGGATGTGCCGGAACTCGGATGCAGTCGACGGGGGGGCTTTTGTGGCAGAGCCGCTCATAGGGGTGTCTCCTTGGCTTGTGCTTCGACGCGCTTGATCAGCGATTGCCTGAATTCTAACATCCGGACTGCCGCCACCAAACGCGGCAGACGAAGCCCGAGCGTTAACCGCAGCAGGAGACTTCCATGACCGTGCCCGCAAAGATCCTGGTTCCCATCGCGCATGGTTCGGAAAGCCTGGAAACGGTCGCATTGGTCAATGTTTTCCGCCGCGCTGAATTCGAGGTCACCCTGGCCAGCATCGAGCGCGATCTGGTGGTCAGCGGCACGCGCGCGCTAAAACTCACCGCCGACAAACGCTTCTTCGACATCACCGACGAGAAATTCGAGCTGATCGTCGTCCCCGGCGGCGAGAAAGGTGCAGCGGCGCTGACCCGCCACGCGCCGCTGGTCGAACAGCTGGAATTGCAGAATGAGCGCAAGAAATGGCTGGCCGCGATCTGTGCAGCGCCGGCCTTCGTGCTGGCGCCGCATCACCTGCTCGACCGCCGCAAGGCGACCTGTTATCCGGCGTTCAAGGATCACTTACCACATTGGATCGACCAGCCGGTGGTGGTCGACGGCCACATCGTCACCAGCCAGGGACCGGCAACGGCGCTGGCGTTCGCGCTGCAACTGGTCGAACTATTGTCCGGCGCAGCCTTGCGGCGCAAAGTCGCCGCAGAAATGCTGGTCGCCTGAGCGTTTTACCGGCGCGAATAAAAAAGCCCGCGCGCGGCGGGCTTTTTCAATGCAGCCGAGCGCTAAGCCGCCTGCTTCTTGCCGACGGCTTCTTCCAGCATCTTCTTCAATTCACCGGACTGGTGCAGGTCGAGCGTGATGTCGCAGCCGCCGACCAACTCGCCCTTGACGTAAAGCTGCGGGAACGTTGGCCAATTGGCATATTTCGGCAGCGTCCGATAGACCTCTTCGTCCTCATATATGTTGACGAAGGCATATTCCACACCGCAGGCGTTCAGCGCCTGCGTCGTGCGCGCGGAAAAGCCGCATTGCGGGAAATCTGGCGTGCCCTTCATGAAAATAATGATGGGGTTCTGCGTCACCAGTTGCTTGATGCGCTCGAGAGTATCCATAGCCATATCAAAGTTTCGAACGGGTGGAGGCGTAGTTTACCACCGTCGCTCCGGCGCGGCAGCCGGGCGGGTGAATTTCCAGCAATATTGTTTGTCGAAAGAACCGCTGCGGCGTTTTCCGTCGCAGCGAGCGCTTGCCATTACCGTTTCTATTGAATTTGCGCGCCTGCTGTCCTAAGGTGCGTTTCGACAACACGAACAAATCCGCTTTGGAGATTGACCTCATGGCTTTCACCCTTCCCGAATTGCCTTACGCCCGCGAGGCGCTGGAACCCCACATGTCGCGCGAGACGCTGGAGTTCCATTACGGCAAGCATCACAAGACCTATGTCGATACGGCCAATAAACTGATCGTCGGCACCGAATTCGAAAACACTTCGCTGGAAGATGCGGTCAAGAAAGCGTCCGGCAAGCTGTTCAACAATGTCGGCCAGATCTGGAACCACAACTTCTTCTGGAACAGCCTGACGCCGAAATCCGCTGCCCCCGGCAAGAAGATCGCCGACGCGCTGGTGAAGAACTTTGGCGGCATCGATGATTTCAAGAAGGTCTTCACTGAAACTGCGATCGGCACTTTCGGTGCCGGTTGGGCCTGGCTGGTAAAGAAACCGGATGGTTCGCTGGCCGTGATCAGCACGTCCAATGCCGCCACGCCGCTGACCACTTCCGATACGCCGCTGCTGACGGTCGACGTCTGGGAGCACGCCTATTACATCGACTACCGCAATTCCCGCCCGAATTACCTGGAGCACTATTGGAGCTTGGTGAACTGGGACTTCGCGGAAAAGAATCTGGCGTAATATTCAACGTACGCTGGAAGTTTCGGGCCGCCTGCGGGCGGCCCATTTATTTTGGGAGACGATACGGTGGCACGTCATTTTCTGACGCTCGGGGAACTGCAGGCGGACGAGGCGCATGCCATCGTGCAGCGCGCGATCAAGCTCAAGCACGAGCACGATCTGAGCTATCGACCGCTGGTCGGCCGCACGCTGGCGATGATCTTCGCCAAAAGCTCGACTCGCACCCGTGTTTCTTTCGAAGTCGGCATGGCCAAGCTGGGCGGCCACGCGCTGATGCTGACCACCGCACAGACCCAGCTTGGGCGCGAAGAAGCGGTGGCTGACACCGCCAAAGTGCTGTCGCGCATGTGCGACGCCATCATGATCCGCAACGACTCGCAGGCCGATCAGGAAGAGCTGGCGCGACATTCGCGCGTGCCGGTGATCAATGGCCTGTCCGAACGTCATCATCCCTGCCAGTTGCTGGCCGACATGCAGACCTGGTTCGAGCATGCCGGCGATCCGGCCGGCAAGACCGCCGCCTGGATCGGTGACGGCAACAACGTCTGCACCTCCTGGATCGAAGCCGCGCGGCTGTTCGGCTTCAAGCTGCGCATCTCGACCCCGGCGCCGTACCGGCCGACGACCGGAGACCTCGCGCTCGGTGGCGATGCCGCCAGCCTGGTCGAAAGTCCGGCTGCAGCGGCGACCGGCGCCGATGTCATCGTCACCGACTGCTGGACCAGCATGGGGCGCGAAGCCGAGCAGGCGCAGCGCATCCGTGCGTTGACGCCATTCCAGGTCAACGCCGCGCTGATGCAGCGCGCACAGCCCAAGGCGCTGTTCATGCACTGCCTGCCAGCGCATCGCGGCGAAGAAACGACCGCCGACGTCATCGATGGTCCGCAGAGCGTGGTTTGGGACGAAGCGGAAAATCGCCTGTGGGCGCAGATGGCGCTGCTTGAATTTCTGCTGCTTTGATCTGCGTATCGCCGATGGCCCTCGCCGCGATCCCAGCCGACCTCGATGCAGTCGTTGCGCGCGCACTTGCCGAAGACATCGGCAGCGGCGATGTCACCGCACGACTGGTGCCGGCACAGCAGACCGCGCAGGCGTTCGTCATTGCGCGCGAAGCAGCGGTGATCTGCGGCCGGCCGTGGGTCGATGCGGTATTCCGCAGCCTCGACGCCAGCATTGAAATCAAATGGCTGGTGGACGAGGCCAGCAGCGTCATCGCCGATCAGCGCTTGTTCGAACTGCGCGGGCCTGCGCGCGCCTTGCTGACCGGCGAGCGCAGCGCGCTTAATTTCCTGCAGACGCTGTCGGGCACGGCGACCGCGGTACGGCATTATGTCGATGCGATCACCGGCACCGGTGCCGCCATCGTCGATACGCGCAAGACTTTGCCTGGCTTGCGCACCGCGCAGAAGTACGCGGTGGTCTGCGGCGGCGGCGTCAATCACCGCATCGGTCTGTACGACGGCATCCTGATCAAGGAAAACCATATCGCCGCCGCCGGCGGCATTCGTCAGGCGATTGCCAACGCGCGCGCCTTACAGGCCGGCGTGCCGCTGATGACGGAAGCAGAAAATCTCGAAGAAGCGCGCGCCGCGCTGGAAGCCGACGTCGATCTGTTATTGGTCGACGACTTTGCACTGCCCGAACTCAGCGAAGCGGTACGGCTGACGCGCGCGCATCGCGGCAGGGGCGGCAAGACCTTGATCGAATATTCCGGCGGCACCAGCCTCGACAACGTGCGCGCACTCGCCGAAACCGGCGTCGACCGCATTTCCATCGGCGCCATCACCAAGCATGTGCGCGCGGTGGACCTGTCGATGCGTTTCGCTACCTAGCTAGGCGATCTTCCGCTTCGATTTCAACGCCGGCCGGCGCAGCGCCGATGCCTTCTTCCTCACCGCCGTGCCGCGCAGCTGCAGAAAATCGATAACGACGGTATTGAAAGCCTGCGGAATTTCCAGCGGCACCGCGTGATGCGCACCGGCAAATACTTTCAACGCAGCGTTCGGTAAAGCAGCAGCGAACGCTTCGGCGTCGCTGACCGGAAAGTAGTCGTATTCGGCGGCAATCACCAACGACGGCATCGTCAGCAACTGCAGCTGATCGCTGATCTTCCAGCCGAGTAGATTGCGAATGGTTTCGAGATAGACCGTACGGTCGTTGACGTTGCCGCGCCGCACGGCGCGTTCGCGCAGTCGTACCTGTTCGCGATCGCTGCCCGGAAACAACTTGCGCGCGACCGCTTTGGTCAGCCGCTGCGGTCCGAACACGCCCATCATCGCGTAGCGATACGCAAACAGCATGCGCTTGCCCAGCGTATTGGTTTCGAAGCTGGGCAGCGTATCGGCGAGCACCAGGCGGCGGATCCGCTCGGGTCGATCGATCGCCATCTGCAATGCAACCGCGCCGCCCATCGAATGGCCGATCAAATGAAAGCGCTTGACCTTCAACTGCTCGAGCAAGGCCCAGACATCGTCGGCAAACTGCGCGATGGTGTACTCGCCGACGCGACCACTGGCGCCAAAGCCGCGCAGGTCCGGCGCGATGACGCGAAAAGCGCGCGAGAACGGCGTGCGCTGCGATTCCCAGTCTTCGTGGCTGGCGCCGAGCCCGTGCAGCATGACGACGGCGACACCGCTGCCGATGTCGTCGTAGTACAGATCAACGCCATTGACTTCGGCGTAGGCCATGTCGAAACGCGCTTAGTGCGCGCGATCCGAACGGCTCGGCTGGCAGAAGCAGTACGCGTACTCGCCGCGCGGATCGTTCAGGTGATGCAAGGTCTGCTGCAGCGTTTCCGCCTGATCACGCATCTGCCCCGCCGGCAGCAGGGTTTGCAGAATGCGCGAGCTGAACTGCGACTGGCTGTAGAACTTGCCGAACACCTGCTTGACCCAGTCGCGATCGGGTTCAAACTCATATAGCTGGTACGTATCCGGCTGCAGTTCGGCGAGCTTGGCAGCGGCGGCCAGCGCATCATCGAAGCTACCGAGTTCGTCGACCAAGCCAAGGCCCTTCGCTGCAGCGCCGCTCCAGACACGGCCGCGCGCGATGTCCTGCACTTTTTCGAGCGGCAGATTGCGCGCCTTGGCGACGCCTTCGGTAAAGTCGCGATAACCCTTTTCGATCTGCGATTGCATGATGGTGCGCACGTCCGGCGTCAGCGGTCGATCCATCCGGAACGCACCGGCCAGCGGCGTGGTACCGACACCGTCGGTATGAATACCGAGTTTGGCCAGAGGCTGATCGATCGTCGGCACCAGACCGAAAATGCCGATCGAACCGGTGATGGTGGAAGGCTCCGCCCAGATCTTGTCGGCCGCCATCGAAATCCAGTAGCCGCCGGATGCCGCCAGCGTCGACATCGACGCGACCACGGGTTTGCCATCTTTCCGCAGCTGCTGTACCGCGCGGCGGATCTTTTCGGAGGCGAACACGCTGCCACCCGGCGAATCCACGCGCAACACGACCGCCTCGACGGCATCGTCGCGGCGCGCACGGTCGAGCAGATCGGCAATGGTGTCGCCGCCGGCATTGTTGTCGTCGCTCTCGCCATCGACGATCTCACCCTGCACCACCACCAGTCCGATCTTATGGCTCGCCGACTTCTTGTGCAGGTCGTGCTTCACCGCACGCAAATAGCTGCTGTAGTCGATCTGGCGGAAGCTGC
>JAQGNU010000166.1 GCA_028291645.1 Nevskia sp. | reverse complement strand
CCGGCTGCAGACAGGCGACCACCGCATCGGCCACCGTCGACTTGAACGCGCCATAACCTTGACCGGCAAAGCGGCCTTCGAGCTGCGGAATGCTGTCGCCGCTGGTCGCCGCGAGGATCGATAGCAGGTTCGACACGCCGGGCTTCTCGGCCGGTGCGTAACGCACGCTGTTGTCCATGTCGGTGACCGCGCGCTTGATCTTGCGCACGATCGTATCCGGCGGATCGAGCAGATACAGCGCATTGGTTTCGGCGTCGTCCGATTTGCTCATTTTGCCGGTCGGGTCCTGCAGGCCCATGATGCGCGCACCGACCGGCGGGATCATCGGTTCCGGCACCTTGAACACTTCGCCGTAGAGATTATTGAAGCGCAGCGCGATGTCGCGCGTCAGTTCCAGATGCTGCTTCTGGTCGTCGCCCACAGGCACCTGCGCGGCCTGGTACAGCAGGATGTCGGCGGCCATCAGCACCGGGTAATCGAACAGGCCGGCGTTGATGTTGTCGATGTGTTTCGCACTCTTGTCCTTGAACTGCGTCATCCGGCTCAGTTCGCCGAACTGCGTGTAGCAATTCAGAATCCAGCTGAGCCGCGCATGCGCCGGCACATGGCTCTGCACGAACAACGTGTTCTGCGCGGGGTCGAGTCCGCAGGCGATATAGAGTGCTAAGAATTCGTAGCAGCGCTCGCGCAGGATCGCCGGGTCCTGGCGCACCGTGATCGCGTGCAGATCGACCAGCATGTAGTAGCAATCGTAAGTCGCCGACAGCGGCAGCCAGTTCTTGATCGCGCCGAGATAGTTGCCGAGCGTGAGCCGGCCGGACGGCTGGATGCCGGAGAGGACAACCGGTCGCTGAGTGCTCGAAGTTTTGATTTCGGTCATGCGCAGAATCAGATCGCGTCGATCGCGAGGACGGTGAAGATCAGCCGCACCACCAGCAGCATCGGCGGCACCAGGATCACGCTGATCAGATTGGTCACCATCAGCGCCAGCAGGATGAAGAAGCTGTACGGCTCGACCGCGGCGAGTCGGACTGCATGCCGTGCCGGCAGCAGGCTCAGCAGCACGCGGCCGCCGTCGAACGGCGGGATCGGCAGCAGGTTGAGTACAAAGAAGCCGGCGTTGAGCGTGATGCCGGCCACCGCCATCAGGCGGATGCCGAGCCAGACGCCTTCTTCGACTTCACCCTGCATCAGCGCCACTTTCAGCACGACGCCCCAGAGCAAGGCCATCACCAGATTGGCGGCGAGACCGGAGACCGCGATCAGGCCGAGATCGCGGCGCGGCTCGCGCAGCTTGCGCAGATCGATCGGAATCAACTTCGGCCAGCCGATCAGGATGCCGCCGAGGCCGGCCGAACTTAAGGCCAGCATCATGCCGGGCAACAGCAGCGTGCCGAGCGGGTCGATGTGATGCAGCGGATTGAGGCTGAGGCGGCCGAGTTGCTGGCCGGTAGTATCGCCGAGCCGGAACGCCACGCGGCCGCGCACCATCTCGCGCACGGTGAGCGCCAAAATCAGCGGGAGCGCATAAACCGCTAAGCGCTGGACCAGAGTCAGGGAGGACATCAGCCCATTATAACGGCGCCCCACCCCCGGCGCCGCGGCCTCAGGCGCTTTCGAGCCCCAGTGCGGCGACATCGCCGAGACCTTCGCGGATCAGCACCGGTGCGGCGCCGGTGAGGTCGACAATCGTCGTCGGCACCAGGCCGCAGGCGCCGCCGTCGAGCACCAGGTCGACCTGGCGGTCGAGCTGGGCGCGCACTTCGTTGGGATCGTTGACCGGCTGTTGTTCGCGCGGGAACTGCAGCGTGCAGCTGATCAGCGGCTCGCCCAGCATCTCCAGCAGCGTCTGCACGACGCGATGATCGGGCACGCGGATGCCGATGGTCTTGCGCTTTTCCTGCACCACCCGACGCGGCAGTTCCTTGGTCGCTTCGAGCACGAAGGTATACGGCCCCGGCGTCAGTGTTTTCAGCAGCCGGTACTGCCAGTTATCGACTTTCGCATAGGTGGCGATCTCGGACAGATCGCGGCACACCAGCGTGAACAGATGCTGTTTCTCGAACTGGCGGATCGTGCGGATGCGCTCCACCGCGCCCTTGTCACCGAGCTGGCAGCCGAGCGCGTAGCAGGAATCGGTCGGATAGGCGATCACGCCGCCGGCGCGCACGCGCTCCACCGCGCGCGTCAGAAAACGCCGCTGCGGATCGACCGGATGAAGCTCTAACCACTCAGCCATGCCTGCGCCCAGTTATGCATTGTCGATGGATTGCTGCACCGCAGGGTCACCCTTATGCTCTGCCCGGCGCGGCATCTGCCTATTGTCGCGGATTCCGCAGGCGGCGTTCATGCCGCGCTAAGCCGCGCCGGTTTAACATGTGCGCGTTGCCCCAACATCCTGTCCCACATCCGTCCGTTCCTGCACCCAAGCACTCCATGGATCTGTTGATCGATTTCATCCCGGCGCTGGCGTTCTACGCCGCCTACAAGCTGTACGACTTCTACGTCGCCACCGGCGTGCTGATCGTGGTCAGCCTGGTGATGCTGCTGATCAGCTGGCTGCGGACGCGCAAGCTGCGCAAGAATCAGGTGTTCGTCGCCGCCTGCGCAGTCGTGTTCGGCGGTTTGACGCTATGGCTGCACGATCCGGAATTCCTCAAGCTGAAGCTGTCGCTGATCTACGGTGTGTTCTGCCTGGCGCTGATCGGCAGCCAGTTCGTCGGCAAGCGCGTGCTGATGGAGCGTATCGGCGAGAGCACGATCAAGCTGCCGCCGCACATCTGGCGCCGGCTCAACCTGCTGTGGGCGTTGTTCTTCGCGTTCTGCGCCGGCCTCAACTTGTTCATCGCGCGCAACTACAGCGATGCGGTCTGGGTAAACTTCAAGTTGTACGGATTCAGTATCATGATCTTCGTCTTCCTGCTGCTGCACGCGCCGTTCCTGGGACGTTATGTGGAGCCTAAAACAGAGTGAATCACGCCTGCGTTGCCCCCAAAATTGTGCGGGGCAAGGCGCGAGCCGCAGAGCATGGTCGTTCCATGGTCAAGGTTCGCAACGCGGCAGCGCGCAATTTTGGGCGCAACCCGAAGGGACGGGGCCATTTTTGCGCATCGCTGCGTCCATCGTCGCTCATGTACTTCAAGCACACCGCGCTCCTCATTCCTTGCGCTGCGCAAAAATGACCTCCGTCGCAGACGCGATTCACTCTGCTTTAGGCTCCTACGATGAGCACGCGAATTGAAGTCCTGCGCAAAACGCTAGAGAGCCAGCTGCAGCCGCTCGAACTGAAGGTGGTCGACGAGAGCGCGCAGCACGTCGGTCATGCCGGTGCGGCACGCGGCGGCGGCCATTTCCGCGTCTATATCGTCTGCCAGAAATTCTCCGGGCGGACGCTGATCGCACGCCATCGCATGGTCTACGAAGCGCTCAGCGCGCAGATGCGCGAAGACATCCATGCGCTGTCGATCGTCGCGCGCGCACCGGAAGAAGTCAGCGCACCGGACGCGTAAGCGCGCTGCCGCAGGCAGGTTTCACTGCGCCACCATCAGCCGATTGCGGCCTGCCGATTTGGCTCGGTAGAGCGCCTGGTCGGCAGCTTTAAGCAGCGCGTCGATCAAGACTCTTTCGTGATCCGGCGCGGCGACGCCGATGCTGATGGTGAAACGGATCGGCTGGCCATCGACCCGCACTTCGAGCGCGCCGACCTCACGCAACAACCGCTCCGCCAGCTCGCGGGCGCCGTCGATGCCGACACCCGGCATCAGCACGGCGAACTCTTCACCACCGAGCCGCGCCAGGATATCGCTGCTACGAATACCGTTCTGCAAGCTCGTCGCCAGCGCTTTGAGCACCGCATCGCCGGCGTCGTGACCATAGGTGTCATTCACCTTCTTGAAGTGATCCGCATCGATCATCAGCACCGCGATCGGGTCGTGGTGGCGCCGACTTCGCTCGATTTCAGTCGCGGCGCGCGCTATGAAACTGCGCCGGTTGAGCAGGCCGGTGAGCGAGTCGGTGGTGGCGAGCTGCCACAGATTCTGCGCGTAACGCTTGATCCGACGGATCATCGGCCGAAAGATCAGCAGTGCCTCCACCGCCAGCGTGGCGAGCGTTGCCGCCAGCGTTACGGTCTCGATCCATTGCAGGTACGACAGGCGATTTTCGCT
>JAQGNU010000154.1 GCA_028291645.1 Nevskia sp. | reverse complement strand
GCACTTGTTTGAATAGCCCCACTCGTTGTCGTACCAGCTCACCAGCTTCACAAAGGTCTTGTCCAGCGCGATGCTGGCGTCGGCGTCGAAGATCGAGGTGCGCGCGTCACCGCGGAAATCGGTGGCGACCACCTTGTCCTCGGTGTAGCCGAGTATGCCTTTGAGCGCGCCTTCGCTCTGCGCCTTCATCTCGGCCTTGATCTCGTCGTAGCTCGCCTCGCGCTCCAGCTCCGCGGTCAAGTCGACCACCGAGACGTCGGAGGTCGGCACGCGGAACGACATGCCGGTAAGCTTTTTGTTCAGCTCGGGAATCACCACGCCGACCGCCTTGGCCGCGCCGGTCGAGGACGGGATGATGTTCTCGAGGATGCCGCGGCCGCCGCGCCAATCCTTGGCTGAAGGGCCGTCGACGGTCTTCTGTGTTGCCGTGGTGGCGTGCACCGTGGTCATCAGGCCGCGCTTGATGCCCCACTTGTCATGCATGACCTTGGCCAGCGGCGCCAGGCAATTTGTCGTGCACGAGGCGTTGGAGACGATGGCCTGGCCGGCATAGGTCTTGTGGTTGACGCCGTAGACGAACATCGGCGTGTCGTCCTTCGACGGCGCTGAAATGATGACCTTCTTCGCGCCCGCGTCGAGGTGCTTCTGCGAGGTCGCCTTGTCGAGGAACAGGCCGGTGGATTCGATGACGACGGCGGCGCCGACCGCGTTCCACTTGAGGTTGGCCGGATCGCGTTCCTGCGTCAGGCGGATCTTCCTGCCGTTGACGATCAGCGCGCCGCCTTCGATCGCCAGTTGGCCCTTGAAGTGGCCATGCACCGAATCGTACTTGAGCATGTAGGCGAGGTAGTCGGGCTCCAGCAGATCGTTGATGCCGACGATCTCGATGTCGCTGCCGAAGTTCTGCACCGCTGCGCGCAGCACATTGCGGCCGATGCGGCCGAAACCATTGATACCTACTTTGACTGCCATTTCTTTCCTCTGTCAGGTTGCCCGCAAGCGTGGCGCTGCAAGAACGTCTGCGGGCAGGGGTCCGCCGCAGCAAGGCCAGAAATGCCTGGGGAGAAACTGCGGTCGGGGCGCAGATTTTACCTGAATGAAGCCGCAAGGTGCGTCGGCCCCGGATCTCTCCGAGGCCGACTTGCTGGGCTATTGCCGCTTACTGCAAGGTGAAATTGATCGGCAGTTCGATGATGAACTCGGCGTCTTCGGCGCTTACCCCCGCTGGAATCGGCGGGAACTTGGCGATCCGGCGAAACACTTCTTTCGCCTCGTTGTCGAGCTTGACGAAACCGGTCCTGGTGACGACCTCGACGTCGAGGATCTTGCCGCTGCGATCGAAATGCACACGCACCTTGGCCTCGCCTTCTTCGCCTGCGCGCACCGAGGCCGGCGGATACTGCACGGCGTTCTGAATCACGCTCTGCAGCGTGTTGTAGTACGCAACCGGTACCGTCGTGCCGACTTTCGTCGCCACTGGCGGCGGCGGCGCCGGTGGCTGCGGCGGGGTCGGCGGTGCGCTCGGCACGTCGGCGGGTGCGGTCTTGGTCGTCGAGACGATCTGTTCCGGCGGCGGTGGCGGCGTGCGCACCGGCGGCGGTTCCTTCGGCGGCGGCGGCGGTTTGATCAGCTCCGGCGGCTTCGGTGGCGGTGGTGGTGGCGGTGGTGGCGGTTCCAGCTGAATCACGACCGGTTTCTTCTGCGGCGTGATCAAGGACATCTGCGGTCGCACCAGGTGCAGCACCAGCAGAATGATTGCGCCATGAAAAATGATGGACGCGACGGTGCCGGCGCTGATCGGCCCGCGTGAGCGTTTCGGTGTTGTCATCGCATTCGCCCGTCGCTCAATGCTCGGCCTGCGAAATCAGCGAGACGCGGTAGAACCCCGCCTCGGCCGCTTTCTTCAGGATGTCGCGCACCTTGTCGAAGGTCACGCCCTTGTCGGCGCGGATGTAGACCAGATTGTCGGGCTGCGACGCCGCCAGCTGGGCCAGACGCGGCTCCAGCTGATCGTACGGCACCGGCTCGGTATGGCCGCCACCGAGGTCGAGGTAGTAGTTGCTGTCGCCATCGAGCGACACGATCAGCGGATCGCGCGGCTTGCCCATCTCCTGCAGATCGGCTTTCGGCACCTTGACCGGCAACGTCGACAGCAGCAGCGGCGCAGTGACCATGAAGATGATCAGCAGCACCAGCATGACATCGACCAGCGGCGTCACGTTGATCTCGGCAACCGGCGCGAAGTCGTCGTCGTCGCCGTCCAGCGGTTTGGCGCTCATGGACATAGCGACACCTTGGTAAATCCTGAGTGGCCGACCAGGCCCATCAGATCGACCACGCGGTCGTACAGCGCGCTCGGATCGGCACACACCGTGATCAGCTTGTCCGGTTCAGCCGTGACGATTGCGTTCAGGCGCGCCGGCAACGCCGTGTAGTCGATCGTCTCGCGCGGATCGTTGTTGACCTGCAGGAAGTACGAGTAGCTCGAATCGAAGCCGACCGTGAGCTTGTCCGGCGGTTTGTCCTGCGGGGCGGGATTGGGGCGCGGCAAAGTGACCGGCAGCTGCGACATCATCAGCGGCATCGTCACCATGAAGATGATCAGCAGCACCAGCATGACGTCGACCAGCGGCGTCACGTTGATCTCCGCCACCGGACTCATCTCGCCGTCGCCACCTCCAACAGAGGTCTTGACGTTCATGGACATGGCTTACCCCCGGGTGCCGGGAGCGAAGCGCTTGGAGAGTCGTCCCGCGTAAACGCCGACAGCGGTACTGAGTCGGCCGGAGTAGCGGCCGAGATTGGTCGCAAAGCTGTTGTAAAACATGATCGAGGGGATCGCCGCGGCGAGGCCGATACCGGTGGCGATCAGCGCTTCGGCGATGCCCGGCGCCACCGTGGCGAGGCGGGTGTCGTGCGCCGAGGCGATGCCGGTGAAGGTATTCATGATGCCCCACACCGTGCCGAACAGGCCGATGAAGGGTGCCGACGAACCTACTGTGGCGAGGAACGGCAGACGCTTGTTGATGCGGCGCATTTCCGCCGACAGCTGCAGGCGCATCGAATGTTCGATGCGCTCGCGCACTTCGTGCAGCGATTCCTGCTGATGCTCGCCCGAACCCTCGCGCCACTCCTGATTGCCGGCGGTGATCACGTCGGCCAGCGGATGCTTGTCCGAGTAATTGATCATGTCTTCGAGCGTGCCGGACTCCAGCGTCTGCTCGAGGCGGTCGGCCGCCTTGAACGCCGTCATCACCTGACCGAGTTTTTCAAAAATCACGGTCCAGCATAGGAGCGAGAAAATCGCCAGCAGGACCAGCACCGCCTGGACCACGGGGTCGGCGTGCGCAATGAGATGCTGGATCGAAAGATCAGCAGGATTGATAACGGAAGTAGGATCCACGAAGAACTCCAAAAGGGTTTGCGACGACTCAGAGCGCTAGCGGTAGCAAAATGCACACCACGTCGAAACGGTCTAGCCGGAAAGGCCGAATACTAACCAGCGTGGGCCGGACGTGGCAAGGATGCAAGATCGCAGCCGGACGGGTTTGTCGCCAAGCGCCCTACCGCTTGCTTCACTGCAACATTCACGGTTCCTGCGCGATTCAACTGCCGCCGAGCAAGGCCAGCAAACGATCACGGACGCCGGCCACGGTAATGCCGAACTGCTCGAAAATCTTCGGCGCCGGCGCGGACGCACCGAAGTCGTCGACGCCCAGCACATCGCCCTGCGCACCGACCCAGCCGCGCCAAAGTGCGGTCACCCCAGCTTCCACTGCCAAGCGCCGCGTCACTGCGCGCGGCAATACCTGCTCGCGATAATCGGCCGACTGAACTGCAAAAACGTCCAGGCAGGGCATCGAAACGACGCGCACCTTGCGACCCTGCTGAGCCAGTTCCTGCGCGGCCTTTACCGCCAGCTCCACTTCGGAACCGGTAGCGATGACAATCGCATCCGGCAGCTGACCAACGGCTAGCTCGGGCTGCCACAGCACATAACCGCCGCGCGCTGCCAGTCCGGCATGCGCCGCGGTGTGTGCCTGCGGCGCTAGGTTCTGTCGTGACAGCGCCAGCACGCTAGGACCATCGGCGGTTTCCAGCGCCGCCTTCCAGGCCACTGCGGTCTCGAACGCGTCGGCGGGACGCCAGACGTTCAGATGCGGAATCAGGCGCAGGGACGACAGATGCTCGACCGGCTGATGCGTCGGGCCGTCTTCACCGAGGCCGATGGAGTCGTGCGAGAACACATAGATCACGCGTATGCGCATCAATGCCGACATGCGTACCGCGTTGCGCGCGTAGTCGGAGAACACCAGGAACGTGCCGCCGAACGGAATCACGCCACCGTGCAACGCCATGCCGTTCATCGCCGCGGCCATGCCGAACTCGCGCACGCCCCAGGAGATGTAGTTGCCATCGAGTGCAGCGGGCGCAATCGTCTTCGCACCGTGCCAGAGGGTGTTGTTGGATTCGGTCAGGTCCGCCGAACCGCCGACAAATTCCGGCAGCTTCGGCGCGATCGCATTGAGCACGGCTTCCGAACTCTTGCGCGTCGCCACCGGCTTGTCGGCGACGAGGCTGGCGTCGATCACCTGCTGAATCGTCGTCGCCCAATCGGCCGGCAGTTGGCCCAGGCTGCGCCGCCGCAGTTCGGACGCTTCCTGCGGATATTGCGCGGCATATTTCTCGAACAGTTCATTCCAGGCCGCACTGCGCGCGCGACCCGCTGCGCGCACATCCCAGGCGGCGTAGATGTCCGGCGGAATTTCAAACGGCGCATGCGGCCAGCCGAGTTTCTCGCGCGCGGCGGCGATCTCGGCGTCGCCGAGCGCCGCACCGTGCGCCTTGGCCGTGCCCTGCCGGTTCGGCGCGCCGAAGCCGATCACGGTCTTGCAGCAGATCAGCGTCGGCTGCGCCAGCTGCGCGCGCGCCGTCTCGATCGCGGTCTTGATCTCCAGCGGATCGTGACCGTTGACCTTGCGTACCACCTGCCAGCCATAGGCTTCGAAACGCATCGGCGTGTCGTCGCGGAACCAGCCTTTGACCTCGCCGTCGATCGAAATATTGTTGTCGTCGTAGAACACGATCAGCTTGCCGAGGCCGAGCGTGCCGGCCAGCGAACAGGCTTCGTGCGAAATGCCTTCCATCAGGCAACCGTCGCCCACAAAGACGTAGGTGTAGTGATCGACCACCGGCAGAGCGTCGCGATTGAATTGCGCGGCCAGCAGGCGCTCGGCGAGCGCCATGCCGACGCCGTTGGCGAGACCCTGGCCGAGCGGACCGGTGGTGGTTTCCACGCCCGGCGTATGCCGGAATTCGGGATGGCCGGCGGTCTTCGAATGCAACTGACGGAAGTTCTTCAGCTGTTCGATCGGCAGGTCGTAGCCGGACAGATGCAGCAAGGCGTACAGCAGCATCGAGGCGTGGCCGTTCGACAGCACGAAGCGGTCGCGGTTGATCCAGTGCGGATCGCTGGGATCATGGCTCAGGTAATCGTTCCACAGTACTTCGGCGATATCCGCCATGCCCATCGGCGCGCCGGGGTGGCCACAGGTGGCGCGCTGCACCGCATCCATGGCGAGCGCGCGAATGGCGTTGGCGGAATCGAAACGGCTGGGCATGGTCGCGGCTCGGCGGTGGAAGCGAGGGGCGCGTATTGTCGTCGCGCAGGGTCAAGCGAGCAACAAAGAAGCCACTGCTACGCGCGATGGTAAGGGTGATTGCTCAGCAAGCTGTGCGCGCGATACAGCTGTTCGGCGATCAACACACGCACCAGCGCATGCGGAAACGTCAGCTTCGACAGCGACCAGCGCGCGCTGGCGGCGGCCAGCACTGCCGATGCATGACCGTCCGGACCGCCGACAGCCAAGCAGACCTCGCGGCCATCCTGCATCCAACCCTGCAGCGCTTTGGCCCAGCCATTGGTATCGAGGCTATCGCCGTGCTCGTCGAATACGATCAGCCGTGCTTCGCGGCCGGCGGCGCGCAGCAGCTTCTCGCCTTCGGCGTCGCGCAGCCGCGCGATGTCGGCATTCTTGCCACGATGCTCGACTGCGATCTCGACCAGTTCCAGTTTCAGTTCGCGTGGCAGGCGCTGCGCATAATCCTCGAAGCCCGCCGTGATCCACGCCGGCATCCGCGTGCCGACCGCGAGCAGGCGGATGCGCATGTCGGCCTCAGATCAAATTGCGCGAGTCGGAGATCTGGCCCATGTCCCAGAGCTTTTCGAGCTGGTAGAACGCGCGCGTCTGCAGCTGCATCACATGCACCAGCACGCCGTTGAGATTGACCAGCACCCACTCGCCTTCGGCCAGACCTTCGATGCCGATCGGCCGGAAGCCCTTCGCCCGCGCTTCGTCGAGCACGTTCTGCGCGAGCGATTTGACATGGCGGTTCGAAGTGCCGGTGCAGATCACCATGGTGTCGGTGATGACGGTCAGATCGCGCACGTCGAGCACCTTGATGTCGACCGCCTTCAGGTCTTCCAGCGCGGCCACGACCAGCTTGGTCAGCGCCGGATCCGATGCCGCTTTGAGGCTCGGCTTGCGCAGCGGCACCGTCTTGTTGGCAGCGGACTTTTTGGCGACAGCTTTCTTGACGCTTTTCGGCGCGGCCTTGCGTACCGATTCATGCCGC
Source organism: Nevskia sp. (assembly GCA_028291645.1). Lineage (GTDB taxonomy): Bacteria > Pseudomonadota > Gammaproteobacteria > Nevskiales > Nevskiaceae > Nevskia. The sequence goes on along the minus strand of JAQGNU010000154.1, from coordinate 25,377 downwards.
TTGTTCAGCGCGGTGGATTTCTTCCCGACCGCTGAACCAGCGGTTTTGCGGGGCTTGGCGGCGGGCTTCGCCGTGCTCTTGGGTTTAGTCTTGGGCGGGGTCTTCATCGTGTGTCAGGGCGCGGACGTCCTCAGTGGTGAGTGAGCGGATCACGGCATCCGGCACCAGGCCGCGGATGCTGCGGCCGGCGGCGAGCAACTGGCGGATGCGAGTGGCGGAAATCGCCAGTGGCGGAATGCTGGCGGCGAGCCACAGACCGGCCGGGCGCGACAGCAATTCCGGCGTGCCGAGCGCGCGGCGGCCGCGCAGGAACGCGGTCAATTCGCGCGCCGGCGCGGGCGGTTCGTAGGGTCGTTCGACGAACACCAGATGCGCCAGTTCGAACAGTTCGCGCCAGCGGTGCCAGGTATGCAGCTGGTTGGCGGCGTCGTCGCCGAGCAGGAGCACCAGCGGCTTGGCGGGGCCATGCTCGCGGCGCAGTTCAGCCAGCGTGTCGTAGGTGTAAGACGGACCCTCGCGCCGCACTTCGCGATCATCGACGGCCAGCGCCGTTTCGCCGGCCACCGCCAGCCGCGCCCAGCACAGGCGCTGCTGCGGCGAGATTTCCGGCGCGGGACGATGCGGCGGTTGCGCCGCCGGCACGATCAGCACCTGCGCCAGACCGAGGCGTTCGCGCAACTCGAGCGCAAGCCGCAGATGGCCGTGGTGGATCGGCGCGAAGGTGCCGCCGAAGATTCCAATGGCCGCTGCGGCGGCGGGGCCAATGGCCGCTCCCGCGGCGGGGCCGATGGCGGAGCTTTGCGCGGCGTTGGCAGTCGCCTGCCCGACTGTTGCCGTGCTCAGCGCACGGCCCTCATCTTGTGAAGGTCAACGGACGTGTCCGTCACCGAGCACGACCCACTTGGTCGACGTCAGGCCTTCGAGACCGACCGGTCCGCGCGCGTGGAATTTGTCGGTGCTGATGCCGATTTCCGCACCGAGACCATATTCGTAACCATCGGCGAAACGCGTGCTGGCATTGACCATCACCGAACTCGAATCGACTTCGCGCAGGAAACGGCGCGCCAGCGTGTAATTCTCGGTGACGATGCTGTCGGTGTGCTTGGAGCCATGCTGCGCGATGTGTTCGATCGCCTCGTCGAAACCCTTGACGATCTTGATCGCCAGGATCGGCGCCAGGTATTCGGTATCCCAGTCTTCCGGCTTGGCCGATTTGGCTTGCGGCAGGATGCGGCGCGTGCGCTCGCAGCCGCGCAACTCGACGCCATGACCGGCATAGATGCGGCCGAGGTCCGGCAGCACACGCTCGGCGATCGACTGCGCCACCAGCAGCGTTTCCATCGTGTTGCAGGTGCCGTAGCGCTGGGTCTTGGCGTTGACCGCGATTGCGATGGCTTTTTCCAGATCGGCGCTGTCGTCGATGTAAACGTGGCAGTTGCCGTCGAGATGCTTGATCACCGGCACGCGCGCGTGTTCGGTGACGAAGGCGACCAGACCCTTGCCGCCGCGCGGAATCACCACGTCGATGTACTGCGGCATCGTCAGCAGGCTGCCGACCACGGCGCGATCGATGGTCTCGATCACCTGCACCGCATCTTCCGGCAGATGCGCTTCGCGCAGTGCGCGCGCGATGCAGCGCGCGATCGCCTGGTTCGAAGCTTTCGCTTCGGAACCACCGCGCAGCACGCAGGCATTGCCGGATTTCAGACACAGCGAGGCGGCGTCGGCGGTGACGTTCGGACGCGATTCGTAAATGATGCCGACGACGCCGAGCGGTACGCGCATGCGGCCGACCTGGATGCCGGACGGACGCATTTTCAGATCGAACATCTCGCCGACCGGATCCGGCAATGCAGCCACCTGGCGCACGCCGTCGGCCATCGCGGCGACGCGGTTCTTGTTCAGTTCGAGACGATCCAGCAGCGCCGTTTCGAGTTTCGCGGCGGTGGCGGCGCGCATATCGGCCGCATTGGCTTCGAGGATCGCCGCACTTTCTTGTTCGAGAATATCGGCCAGCGCGAACAGCGCGGCGTTCTTCTCGCCGGTGCTGGCGCGGGCGATGGCGCGCGCGGCGCTGCGGGCGCGCTCGCCGACCTGTTGCATGTAGGCGGCCACGTTGGACTTTTTGGCCGCTTTCGCGTCCGTGCCGCCGTCCCGATTGATCGTTGCTACCGTCATAAGCCCGCTGTTGCCATGGATCGCTTGCCCGCCGTGGCCGCTGCAGCCGCCGCGGCCCCAGAGGCACCGAGCGCCCATGTTAGCAACTCTTCCCAGGCCGCTGCCGCCATGCCGGTGGACTTGTACAGCTGATCGACTCGCGCGCACAGGCGCAAGGCGTCGCGCGCCTGTGCCGGCTTGATGCGCGCGGCAGCGCGCGCGAACACGCCCTGGCGCTGCTTGAACACGCCGGCCGACTCGACCGCCGCTTCGGCATTGTGGCTGCGCGCGTAAATAACGGCGGCGACAATCAGCTTGCGCAGATCGAATACCAGCGCACCGAGGATCGCCGGCACTTCGACGCCTTCGTCGCGCAGCCGCTCGAGCCCGCGCACCGCGCCGGCGGCATCGCCCGCCAATACCTTGTTGATCCAGTCGTAGACTTCGTAGTGCGCCGAATCGGCTACCGCCGCTTCGACCTGCTCGAGTCCGACGCGCGCCTGCGCCGTGGCCGATGGCGGATACAGCAGCGCCAGCTTGCTGATCTCCTGCGCGGTGGCGAGCAGATTGCCTTCGGTCAGTTGTGCCAGCCGCCGCACGGCATCGGCGTCGGCGGCAAGGCCGACACTGCGCAGGCGGGCCTCGATCCAGCCCGGCAGGTCCTGCGGCTTCTGCCGTTCGATGTAGAGGCTGGCACCGGCGTTCTCCAATGCCGCGAACCAGCCGCCGCTGCGCGCGCGCCATTCGATCTTGCCGGCGCTGACGATCAGCAGCACGTCGCTGGCCGGATTCTTCGTCAGCGTGCTCAGCGCGGCGCCGCCGGCAGCGTCGATCGCGCCGCTGCTGCGCACTTCGACGATGCGCTTCTCGGCGAACAGCGACATCGAATTGCAGCTGTCGATCAAACGCTGCCAGTCGAAGCCGCGTTCGACATCGAGCACCTCGCGTTCGAGATAGCCTTGCGCACGCGCGCAGGCGCGGATCGCGTCGAGCGCTTCCTGCATCAGCAGCAGTTCTTCGCCGGCGACCAGGTACACCGGCAGCAAACGCTGCTTCAGCGCGGCGGGTAATTGCGAGGGAGTCAGACGCACGACGCCAATGTTACCCCGCCGAATCGTCCGTGCGGGTCTGCGCGCGCGCCGGCTGCGGCCGCAGGAATGCGGCAATCGCCGCAGCGGTGGCTTCCGGCGCGTCGAAATGCAGCATGTGTCCGGCCCCGGCGATGCACACCTGCTGGTGATCGCGGAAGCAGCCGCGACGCCGCGCCAATTCCTCGGCGCTGATCGACTTGGCGAATTCGGATTCGCCGGAGTCGATGAACAGCGTCGGCGCCAGCACTTCGCGCCAAACCGCTTCCGACTCCGCCGCGCGGTACAGCCCGGGCCCGCTGAGTCGATGCTTGGGATCGGCACACAGGCTGATACGGCCGTGGCCGTCCTCGCGCCCCCAGCACTGCGCGACGAACAAAGCGCGCTCCGGCGTCAGCCGCGGATGCGAACGGCGCACGCGCTGCGCCAGTTGTTCGAACGAGTCATAGGTCTTCTGCTGCAGCGGCTCACGTAGCTGATCGAGCCATTTGCGGAAACGCGTCGGCGCGCGCTGCGGCGGCATGTCCGGCAGGAACAGCGAGTCGAGCAACACCAACTGCTGCACGCGGCGCGGCCTCAGGCCGGCGTACAGACTCACCGCCTGACCGCCCATGCTGTGGCCCGCCAGCAGCACCGGCGCATCCGGCGAATAGTGATCGACGATCGCTTCGATGTCGGCGACGTAGTCGTAGAACCAGTAGCCATCCTGTGGCCAGGCGGTGTGGCCGAAGCCGCGCCAATCCGGCGCCAGCACTTCGAGCGGCGCCGGACTGGCGGCCAGCAGCGCCTGCACCAGCGGATCGAACGTACCGCCGACATCGAGCCAGCCGTGGCACAGGAACAGCTGCGGCAACACATCGCCAGCATGCGCAGCCGCGCGGTCGGCCGCCACACCCCAACGCCTGACGTGGTAGCGCAGTCCGCGAACATTGATGAAATCGGAGCGCGAGCGGTGTTCGGCGCGTTCGCTCATGCCGCCGCTTGACCCGCTGGTGCAAATTTGGGCAGCGCTGCCGGCGGCTTCAGCCGCGCCGCAGCAGCCTTGACGCGCGGGCCGGCCGCGGCGCCGAAGAATTCGATTTGTTTTTCGCGCATACTTTCTCCTGCGAACGAGTCTCGCACGCACGACGCGACCGCAACAAGGATCGGCGACGGCACAGCTTGTGCTTTGCTTATCCTGACAAAACACCTATTTGATCGGCGCACCCGGCGCGCACTACGCCGCAGCAACGACCCTCCTACAATGCCGTGTGTCAGCCAGCGATCTCTGCTGCCGGAGCGCGCCCACGCCGTATGCGCATGACGCCGAGACGATGACCCACCGCGTACCGAAACGATGACTTATTGTGTAGCGATCAAAGTAAACGAAGGCTTGGTGTTCGCGGCGGATACGCGGACCAGCGCCGGCGTCGACGATGTGCGCACCTACAACAAGATGCACGTGTTCGAATTCCCCGGCGACCGCGTGTTCGTGGTGTTGTCGGCCGGCAACCTGGCGACCACGCAGTACGTGCTGGCGCAGGCGCAGCGCGAAATCGACGACGACAAAGCCGCCGTCAACCTGCGCACCGTGCGCCACATGTTCGATGCCGCCGACTATCTCGGCCAGCTGTCGGTGCGCGCGCAGAAGCAGGTGCTGGCGCAGGGGCAGACCGGCGGCAGCAGCGTCAACATCGAGACCACGCTGATCCTCGGCGGCCAGATCAAAGGCGAGGAGCCGGCAATCTATCTGATCTACCCGCTCGGCAACTGCATCTCCGCCAGTCCGGAAACGCCGTTCCTGCAGATCGGTGAAACCAAATACGGCAAGCCGATCCTGGATCGCTTCGTGCGCCCGCACGTAAAACTCGAAGACGCCGCGCGCTGTGCCCTGGTGTCGCTGGACTCGACCATGCGCTCGAACATCTCCTGCGGCCCGCCGGTGGATCTGGCGCTGCTGCCGCGCGGCTCGCTGAAGATCGATCACTCGCTGCGGCTCGATCTCGACACGCCGTACTACGCGCAGATGAAGGAAACCTGGGCGCGCATGCTAGAAAACGCGATCCGCAGCTTGCCGAAGTTCGACTGGGAACAGCAGCGCTCGCTGCCGCTGCACGAGCAGGCGGCGACGATGTCGTCGATACCACCGGCGCAGACGACGACCTCGGCCGGTCAGACCCAGTCGCTGCGGCTCAACGAGGGCGAGTCGATCGCGCCGGAGACGCCGTCAGGAAGCGCGCTGCGGGCCTAGGGCCTGCTAAGGCTTCAGGTCCCGCTGCTGAAATAAGTCTCGGCGAGCGCATTGTGCAGTTCGCCGAGGCCGATCTGGATCTCGTCCATCAGCTGCGGCAGCTGGCCTTCGGCGGTGAATTGCACATCGAGGTTGGCATCGCGCACCAGCGCGCGCGTACGTTCGATCGCGCGCTCGATCTTGCGGTTGCCCGGCAGCGCCGGCAAGGTCGATGCGATCGTCGTCAGGCAGAACATCACCGAGCGCGGGAACTCGCGATTCTGCAGCAGGAAACGCAGCACGCCGGGACCGTTGACGCGCATGCGCACGTGGCGCCGGTACATCTGATACGCGGTCAGCGAGCGCAGCACGCTCATCCACTGAATGCTCTCGAACGGCGATAGGTCGGCGCCCGGCTGCACGCCGAGCAGACTGTAGGTGCGCACGTCGAGGATGCGCGTGGTCATGTCGGCCTGTTCGATGTTGGTACCGATGCGCAGGAACTGGAAGCCGACGTCGCGGCTCATGTTCGAAGTCAGCACGCCGTAGACCAGCAGCGTGCCGCTGACCGCCTGCTGCAGAAAAGCCTGCCGCGGCGCGCGCGCCAGCGACGTATCGCCGCGTTCGAGCACATAGAAATAAACGTCGTTGACGCGTTCCCAGGTTTCGCGCGGCATGGTATCGCGCACCGTGCGCAGGATTTCGCGCGCGGTGTGCAGCGATGAACGGATCGACGCCGGATTACGCTCGTCGGTCATCAGGTAGCGCACCACATTCTCTTCCGTCGCCTGCTCGTAGAGCGACTGGAAGCGCGGCGTCGAACCGACGATTTCGATCAGGGTGCCCCAGCCCAGCGTCATCCGCCGCGGCAGATCGAGCATCAGGTTGGCGTTGACGTTGATCAGGCGCGCAGTGTTTTCGGCGCGCTGCAGGTAGCGGCCGAACCAGTAGAGATTCTCGGCGACGCGCGACAGCATCAGCCGACTCCCTTGTCGCCAAGCTGCGCAGCGGACTGCGCTTGCGACTGTGACTGTGACTTCGAAGCAGCGGGCAACTCCGCGTCCTCATCCAGATCGACCACCCAGGTGTCTTTCGAGCCGCCGCCCTGCGAGCTGTTGACCACCAGCGAACCCTTCACCAGTGCCACGCGCGTGAGGCCGCCGGTGGTGACGTAGGTGCTCTCGCCGCGCGACAGGATGAACGGCCTTAAGTCCAAATGTCGCGGCTCGATGCCGTCGTCGGTGATGGTCGGCCCGGTCGACAAGCTGAGTGTCGGCTGCGCCATGTAGTTGCGCGGATTCTGCTTGATCAGTTCGCGGAATTTCGCGCGCTCCTCGGCCGACGCGCGCGGACCGATCAGCATGCCGTAGCCGCCGGATTCGTTGGCCGGCTTCACCACCAGCTTGTCGAGATTGGCCAGCACGTACTTGCGCTGCTTCTCGTCCATGCACAGGTAGCTCGGTACGTTCGGCAGAATCGCGTCTTCGCCGAGGTAGTACTTGATCATCTGCGGCACGAAGGCGTAGATCACCTTGTCGTCGGCGACACCGGCGCCGGGCGCGTTGGCGAGGCCGACCTTGCCCTTGATCCAGGCCCGCATCAGGCCTTTGCAGCCGAGGATCGAATCGGGCCGGAACGCTTCCGGATCGATGAACAGATCGTCGATGCGCCGGTAGATCACGTCGACCCGCTTGGGTCCGTAGATCGTGCGCATGTAGACGCAGTCGTCGCTGTCGACGAACAGATCGCTGCCTTCGACCAGTTCGATGCCCATCTGCTGCGCCAGGTAGGCGTGCTCGAAATAGGCCGAGTTGTAGATGCCGGGCGTCAGCAGCACCACGTTCGGCGTATCGCCCGGACGCGGACTCAGCGCCGCCAGCGTGTCGTACAACTGCGCCGGGTAATCGTCGACCGGCAGAATCGTCGTGGTTTCGAAAATCTCCGGCCAGACGCGCTTGGTCACCGCGCGGTTTTCCAGCATGTAGGAGACGCCCGACGGCACCCGCAGGTTGTCTTCCAGCACGTACAAGGTGCCGTCGCCATCGCGCACCAGATCGCTGCCGCAGATGTGCGCCCAGACGCCGAACTTCGGCTTGACGCCGACGCATTGCGGCCGGAAGTTGACCGAATCGGCCAGCACTTCCGCCGGCACGATCTTGTCCTTGATTATTTTCTGGTCGCCGTACAAATCCTGGATGAACTGGTTGAGCGCGTTGACGCGCTGCTTCAGTCCGCGCTCGGTGCGCTCCCATTCGGTCTTCGAAATCACCCGCGGCAGCAGGTCGAACGGCCAGGCGCGGTCGACGTTCTTGCCCTCGGAGTAGACCGTGAAGGTAATGCCCATCACCTTGATCGCAAGGTCGGCGGCGAGACGCCGGTCGGCCAGTTCCTTCGGCGACATGCTCCTGAGATACGCCAGCAGCGCACGTGCGGAAGGACGCGGCACGTCGGGCGCCGAGAACATTTCGTCATGCAGGCCCGCGCAGCGGTACTGGCTCCAGTCGAACGCCATCGGTTGGTTGCGATTGATCTTGTGGTAATTGGTCTCTAACCTAGCAGGAACAGTTTGCAAAACCCAGGCCAGCAGCGCGTCTATGCTGCCAAACGAACATGCAACCAAGGCCCAACTCGCAATAAATGTCCCGCTCCCGAAACGCGCTCGAATTCAAGGGTCGCATGCTGTCGATCACCCGCGCCCAGGTATTGGACGCCGATACGGCGGCGATCAAGGCGCAGATCGAGCAATTCGCGCGGCGCATGCCTGCGGCTGCCAAAGGCATGGCGCTGATCATCGACAGCGAACTCGACGTCGATCTCGACGCCATGCTGCAGGCGATGCGCGCTGCCGGCATGCAGCCGCTGGCGGTGTCGGACGGCGTGCTGGCCGAGCAGGCGCGCGCGCTGGGACTCGCGGTAATCTCCCGGGACAGCGGTAAAACCGCTGCGAACGCCAGCGCAGGTGCAGCGCCGGCGGCGGCCGAAGCGGCCAAGCCGGCAGCCGCGGCGCCGGCCAGCATCGGGCGCAAGCCGGCGCGCATCATCGCCGACCCGATCCGCTCCGGCCAGCAGGTCTATGCCGACGGCGGCGATCTGATCGTGCTGACCAGCGTCAGCCCCGGCGCGGAAGTGATCGCCGACGGCTGTGTCCACGTCTATGGAAAGCTTTCCGGCCGCGCCATCGCCGGCGCCCGCGGCGACGAGTCGGCGCGCGTATTTTGCCGCAAACTGGAAGCCGAGTTGATCGCCATCGCCGGGATTTACGCGGTCGCCGACCAGATCAAGGACGGCCCGCGCGGTCAGCCGGCGCAGGCGTATCTAGTCAATGGACAGCTTAAAATCGAAGCACACAAGGTTTGAGAAGCGGGGGTTTGAGGAGCGGCGCGCGAGCGCCTGCTTCAGCCATTCGTATTTGAGGTCGTCAGCACTGCACGAGGAATACCGTTGGCCAAAATCATCGTAGTCACATCCGGCAAGGGCGGCGTGGGTAAAACCACGACCAGCGCTTCGTTCGCCACCGGCCTTGCCCAGCGCGGCAAGAAAACCGCCGTCATCGATTTCGACGTCGGCCTGCGCAATCTCGACCTGATCATGGGCTGCGAACGCCGCGTGGTGTTCGACTTCGTCAACGTCATCAACGGCGAAGCCAATCTCAAGCAAGCGCTGATCCGCGACAAGAACGTCGAGAACCTCTACATCCTCGCTGCCAGCCAGACGCGCGACAAAGACGCGCTGAGTCAGGAAGGCGTCGAGCGCGTGCTCAACGAGCTGGCAAAGGACTTCGAATACATCATCTGCGACTCGCCGGCCGGCATCGAGCGCGGCGCGTTCCTGGCGATGTACTTCGCCGACGAAGCGCTGGTGGTGACCAATCCGGAAGTGTCCTCGGTGCGCGACTCCGACCGCGTACTCGGGATTCTCTCCAGCAAGGCACGCCACGCAGAGAAAGGTGACACCAAGGTCAAGGAACATCTGGTGCTGACGCGCTACAACCCGCTGCGCGTCGCCAAGGGCGAGATGCTGAGCGTCGACGACGTCAAGGAAATCCTGGCGATTCCGCTGCTCGGCATCATCCCCGAATCGCCGACGGTGCTGACCAGTTCCAATTCCGGCGAACCGGTGATCCGCGACCTCACCAGCGAAGCCGGCCAGGCCTACACCGATCTGGTCGCACGCTTCCTCGGCGAAGAACGCCCGCACCGCTTCATGAACGAGCAGAAGAAGGGCTTCTTAAGCAAGCTGTTCGGAGGCCAGTAATGGATTGGCTGAAAGTTTTTCGCGTAGAGAAAAAAAATAACACCGCCAAGACCGCGCGCGACCGTCTGATGGTCGCCGTCGCCTACCAGCGCGATCAGCTGGCCGGCAAATCGAATGGGCCGGTGTACTTGCCGAAGATGCGCGAGGAGTTACTCGCGGTGGTGCGCAAGTATGTGCAGGTGCCGGATGATTCGGTGCAGTTTACGGTGCAGCGGGAGGATGGGTTGGAGGTGTTGGAGTTGAATATTACTTTGCCGGAGGCGAATGCCTAACCAGCATTACGTGTCAGGGGAGAAGCATGTTCTCGGATCAATTTATTGAGCGGCTACCACAAGATCCCTTATTGGCGCTGCGGGAGATTTGCAAACAATTTCTTGAGGTTCACTCGAACACTAAGCGTGACGAGCAACTTGAATCATACGAGGACTATCTTCGAGCGCTAGCGCTGGTGGACACGTTTGTCGAAGAGCACAGCCTGAAATTTGGGACGCAAAGTCCACCTTTGGAGAACAGCATTCAAACGGACTGTTACAACATCGCCGGGTACATTCAAAAGATTTACAAGGACATTAAGGAGCAATCCGCAAGCCTCACATATGAGGCGCAACGCTCACTCCTTTCTATAAAGATCGGTCGTGGACATTTCTTTGAGTTCACAGAGGGCGATCTAAAACGAATTCAGACCCTTATAAATGAACTGAGAGTGTTGGCTACGTCTACGCCGAGTTTGTCTGCCGATCATCGGCAACGTCTTCTCACAAAACTGGAACGTCTACAGTCGGAGCTCCATAAAAAAGTTTCAGACCTCGACCGCTTCTATGGGCTCGTCGGGGACGCTGGTGTTCTTCTGGGCAAACTTGGAAAAGATGCAAAGCCATTCGTTGACCGCATCCGAGAACTTGCGCAGATAGTTTGGAGAACCCAGTCCACCCGAGAAGAGCTACCTAGTGGGTCACCACCACCAATGCTTCCGGGACCGGCGAGCGACGACCCTTAACAATGCGCAGCGAGAGTAGGGCGGGAGCATCCCGCCTTCCGCGTTGAGGCTGCGCAGGTGATTATCGCGGGCCGCGGGCCGCGGCCGGTGGGTTACGCCGCTGTCGCGGCTAACCCACCCTACTCTTGCTCGCCTCGCACCTACGAAAATTTCCACGCGGAAGGCTTTGCGCAACGATCAGGAATCGTGCGCCGAGCGCACGTTAGCTTGGCCTGCGCGCTACGGCTTCGCCGTAGCTTTCGGATCAGCCACAGCACCCGTCTCGACGAAACGCTTTAGTCGCTGCACCTGCAACGTCAGCACCGCATCGACATCGCCTGCGATCGCTTTGAGGCCGCCGGGGAAATAGCCGCCGACGTTGTACAGCAGCCCGAACTGCGTGCCACCGTCCTTCGGCAGCAGCTGCACCGTCATCGCCCCGGCAACACCGGCGATCTGCAGCGGTCCGAGCGCACCGCTGAGTGTCAGCCGCTTGCCCGGCATCACGTTGACCAAGGTCATGTGGACGATGCCGCCGCCGTCCGGCAGGGCTTCGCAGAAGCATCCGCCCGGCCGTGCGTCGATATGCAGATTGGCGGAATTGCCGGAATAGGTGTGCTCGGCCGCCCACCAGCTGCCGATGTCGACGAAGGCGCCGTAGACCTTCTCCGGCGGCGCGGCGATGATCAGCATTTGCTTGATCTTGAAACCATCGGCCTGCGCTTCCACCACTTCTGCGCGCGCACCGCCCGACAACAGTCCTGCTAAAAGCAGTGCCACTGCTAGCTTCATTGATGTTCTCCCCTGTTGGATCGCTTTGACTGAAGTTACCCCAGAACCCCGTCGTTGTTGGCATCTACGCCAGCTTCAGCCCGGCAGCTACAACGCTTTCCTCAAGCGCAGACCGTCGCCGCCGTCATCGTAATAGCCCGGCAGTACGGCGGCTTCCTGATAGCCGAGCTTGGCGTACAGCGCGCGCGCAGCGGCGTTGTCGGCGCGCACTTCCAGCGAGAGCGCCTGCAGCCCAAGCGTGCGTGCTTCGATTTCCGCAGCAGTCACCAGGCGTTCGCCGAACCGCCGTCCGCGCGCCGGCGGCGCCACCACCACCGAATAGATGCGCGCGATGCGGCTGCCCTTGCGGGTCAGCAGAATCAGATTACCGACGACGGCGCCTTCGAGTTCCGCGACCCAGCTGCGCGCGTTCGCCGCAGTCAGGAAACGGCGCACCGAGCGCATCGACATGCGATCGCTCGGGAACAGTTCTTCCAGCGTCAGGATGGCACTGCCGTCGCCCGCATGTGCGCGGCGTACATGACCTTGATGCAGCGGCTCGTTCATCGCACGGACGCCGGACGCGCGTCTCAGCGCGCCGCCGAATCCGGCTCGCGCTGGCGCGTCTGCACGTCGAGCTGGCGCACGAAATACTCCATCACGCTGCGATAGAGTTTTTCCTTCAGCACCAGATCTTCGACGCCGTAATCGAGATTCGGATTGTCGTTGACCTCGATCACCTTGACGACGTTGCCGAACTGCTTCAGATCGACGCCATAGAGACCATTGCCGATCGCACGCGCGGCCTGCACCGCCACCGCGATCACCTGCGGCGGCACGTCCTTGATGTCGAGCGTCTCGTGGCCGCCTTCGCGCTTGCCGCCGTTCTTGTCGCGCTTCACCACCTGCCAGTGCGCCGGCGCCATGAAGTAGCGGCAGGCGTACAGCGGCTTGCCTTCGAGCACGCCGACACGCCAGTCGTATTCGGTCGGCTCGTAGGCCTGCGCGACGATCAGGTCGGAGCGTTCGAGGAACTCGCGCGTCTCGCGCTTCAGATCGGCTTCGTTCTCGACCTTGATCACGCCTTTGGAGAACTGCGAATCGGGCTGCTTCAGCACCAGCGGGAAACCGAGTTCGCGCACCACTTCGGCGACGTTGGCGCGATGCACCAGCATCGTCTTCGGCTGCGGAATCTTGTAGCGGTCCATCAGCTGCGCCAGATAGACCTTGTTGGCGCAACGCAGGATCGACTCCGGATGATCGACCACGACCAGGCCTTCACGCGCCGCTCTGCGCGCGAAGCGATAGGTATGGTGATTGACCGCGGTGGTCTCGCGGATGAACAGCGCGTCGTACTCGGCGACGTGGCCGTAGTCGCTCTTGTCGAGGAAATCGACCGAGAAGCCGAGGTCTTCGGCGGCTTTCTCGAACGCCTTCAGCGCGCGCGCATTCGACGGCGCTTCCTTCTCGTCCTCGTTGACCAGGATCGCCAGGTCGTAGCGCGTCGAATCGCGCTTGCGGCGCGGCGCACGCCGGCGTGTGAAGTAGTCGCGCGCGGTCTGGTAGAGGAATTCGTGATGCGAGGCCGGCACTTCGCCGAGCGCGACGGCGTTCAAGGTATCGACGCGCCACTCGTCGCCGCGCCAGACGAACTTGGCCTGCAGCAGCGGCGCCGGAAACAGGTTGAACAGCGAGCGCGCCAGCCGCTCGTGGCGCGCGTAGGGGCTCTCGCCGAAATAGACGTTGAGGATGTATTCGTTGGAGCCGAGCCGCGCCAGGCTCTTCTGCATCAACTCTTCGATTTCGTCGTTCAAGACACTGGGACTTTCGGCCAGCTTCAGATCCTGCACCGTGGTGATGTCCGGCAGGATGCGATGGCCGCGCGCACCGGCGAGCAAGCTGACGTAGTAGCCGGTGGTCTGGTAGCTGAACGTGCGGCACAGGTTGTAGACGCGCGCGCCGCGCAGCCGCGTGAACGATTCCTGCGTCAGGTATTCCCAGGCGGTCGCGATCTCGACGCCGGGAATGTCCACCGGCCAGTCGCTGCGCTGATCGACCACCACGATGCCGCTCACACGCCTCCTTTGCTCATCGACGGAGGGGCAATGGCTAAGCGCGTACGCAGCAAGTTGGGGAGAGGGTGTTCCGGCTCTTCGATCATCGAACGGCGCGACGGGAATGGGATGGCAGCCGCGCGGTGAAATGCTAACACCGCACCGCGGCTGTCGCCTATTTCTTTCAGCTGCTCTGCAAGCTAGCGAGAAGCTCACGCAGGCGCGCGGCAAGCCAAGCGGTTTGTTCCTGCGCGGGGTTGTGGCCGCAGTTGTCGAGTTCGACGTAGCGCGCGTGCGGAATCTGCGCGCGGTAGGCGCGCGCAGCGGCCGGCGGCACCAGCGTATCGTTGCGCCCCCAGACCAGATCGACCGGCATCGTCAGCGCGCGCAGTTCGAGCGACTCGCCGAGTTCGCCACCGATGCGATGCAGGCCGGCGGTGTATTGCGCCATGCGCCGCGCATCGCAATAGCGGGCGAAGTCGGCGAACACTTGCGGATCGACCATGTCGGGCGCGAAGAACGTGCGGCGATGGCCCTGCAGATAGCGCCGCCGCGCCCACGCATCCGGCAGCAGGCCGAGCAGGCGCGCAGCGCGCGGAATCAGCCAGCGCTCGGCCGCCACCGCACGCAACCACAGTCGCAGCCGCAACGGCGCGGGCGCCAGCGCGAGCACCGCGGCCACCTGTCGCTGCCGCTGCACAGCGGCGGCCAGCGCGGTGCGGCCGCCGAGCGAATGACCGAGCAGAATCAGCGGCGCGTGCGCGGCGTAGTGATCGATCGCCGCGAGCGCGAACGCGGTCATCTGCGGCAGCACGCGCTGCGGCCGCGGCGCCAGCCTGGGGCCTTCGCCGTGACCGGGGAAATCCAGCGCGACGAGCTTGGCGTCGGTGCGGCTCAGCGCCTGCATCAGCGGACGATAGGCGTCCGCGCTATCGGACCAGCCGTGCAGACAGAGCACGGTTGGACCACTGCCCTCGCGCAGCACGGCGCGCGTGCGATAGCCGGCAAACCGCAGCGTGCGGCTTTCGATGGTGGTGGGCACAGCTGCAAGCCGGTCACGCACGCGGCGCACGTGCGGAGATTTCGCGGCGGCCTGCGGCGGCAGCTGAGTCGACATGCGCTTCCCTTTCGAATCCGCTCAGTGTAGTGGACGGCGGCTCGAACGATCGTGGATCTCGGGCTGGTCGGAGCCACGCAGTAACCGGCGCCGCGGCTCGCTTGCAGTCGCCGCAGCGCCCGCTCAATCGTCCGCGCGCAGATCGCCCAACCAGTCCAGCAACACTGCCGGATTCTCACCTTTGCGCAACACCCGCAGCGGTCTGCTCGAATCGGCAAGATCACGCCCGCGCGCCAGTGTCACGCCCCGCTTCGGGCACAGATCGAAGCAGCCGGTCTCGATCACCCGCACACGCTTGCCCAGCCCGGCGCGCTTCAACGCGCGGCGCAGCCACTTGCGCAGGCTGGTGCCCGCGCCGTCGACGCCGTCACGCTGCTTGCGCATGCACTTGCGGCAGACGAACACCACCTCGTCCTGCCAGGTGGCCTTGGCGCGGATCAGTGGTGCATGCAACTCGATGTCGTGGTTCGCAAGTCTGTCCATGCCGGTTCGACCGCCGATGGCGCGGCGAATTCGGCGGCAGTGCAAAAACCGGCAAAGGACTTCGCCGCAGCGGCGTGGCGGCAGTGCCGTAAGTGCGCTGGAGACGCCAGCTCCGGCTGGCCGGCGCTTTTCTCAGATCACCGTCGCGAACACGCAGCAAGCTCGCTACTGCAGTGGGCAGGGCATGTCGGCGGCGATCCAGGCTTGCACGGCGGCGACGGTCTGCGGCCGCGTCAGCGGCGGCAAGCTGCGCGCACCGCCCGGCTGCCAGCCCCAGCCCACCAGCGGATCGTCGGCGAAATGGTGCACCAGCGCGGCCGGATCGCGGCCGCCGTTGTGCCTGGGATCGCGCAGCCGCAGGCAGATGTCGCGCGCGCCGACGTCGTACCAGACCATTTCGATCGGCGCCAGATGCCAGTTCGGCGCACCCGGTGGTGCATGCGGGCCGGATGCGGCCGCTGGGTTCTGCGTGTAGTGGCAGGTGCTGCAGGCGAGACCGGTGACGCCCTTGCCGTCGGCGCCGCCGTGCACGTTCTGCGCGTGCGGGCGGCTGTCGTCGAACTGCCGCGGCACGCCATCGGCGACGTGGCAGTTCACGCAGCGTGGACTCTGAATGACGCTGCGGATCGGCTCGAACAGCTGCGCGCTGTCAGCCGGCGCTGCCGCTGGCGTCGGCGCCTGCTTCTTCGCGGCAATCGCGGAAGTTGTCGCCATGCCCAGCAGCAGCACGGCGATCACCATCGCGTCGAGTAGCGCGATGCGGCGCGCCATCAATGCCATCCGCTGTTTCAACGTCGTTTGCATTTCGATCTCCGAACTCAGGCCGCGCGCACTTCGCGCAATTGCGCAACGTCGATCGGAAGGCTGCGCAGACGTTGACCGGTCGCCGCGTACAGCGCGTTGACCAGCGCCGGCGCGATCACCGGCGTGCCGGGTTCACCGGCACCGGTGGGCTTTTCGGCCGACGCCACGATGTAGACCTCGACCGCCGGCATTTCGTGCATCCGCAGCGGCAAATAATCGTGGAAGTTGGATTGCTCGACGGCGCCGTCCTTCAGCGTGATCGCGCCGTGCAGCGCGATCGACAGGCCATAGCCGATGCCGCCTTCCATCTGTGCACGCACCATGTCCGGATTGACCGCGATGCCGCAGTCGACCGCGCAGACCACGCGATCGACCTTGATGCTGCCGTCCGCTTTCACGGTGACTTCGGCGACGTTGGCGACATAGCTTTCGAACGACTTGTGTACGGCGATGCCGCGGCCGCGCCGCTCGCCGGCCGCACCGCGCGCCAGCGGCTTGCCCCAGCCGGCCTTGGCCGCCGCCAGTTCCAGCACCGCGAGATGGCGCGGCTGCTGCGCCAGCAGGTTGCGGCGCAGTTCATATGGATCCTTGGCCGTGGCAGCGGCGATCTCGTCAATGAAGACTTCGGTCGAGAACGCCGTATGCGTATGGCCGACCGAGCGCAGCCACTGCACCGGCACGTCGAGTTCCGGCGAATGCAGTTCGACGTGCAGACTCGGCATCGCGTACGGCAGATCGGCGGCGCCCTCGACCGAAGTCGGATCGACGCCGTCCTTGATCATCATCTCCATCGGACCGCCACGCATGATCGACTGGCCGACGATGCGCTGCCACCAGGCGCTGACATCGCCCTGCGCGTCGATCGCGGCCTTCAGCGCATGCACGTTGAGCGGCCGGTAGTAACCGCCGCGCATATCATCTTCGCGCGTCCACACCATTTTCACCGGTGCGCTGTGCCCCGCCTTCTGCGCAGCCTGCGCGAGCGCCACCGCTTCCAGCAGATAGTCCGACTTCGGGTTGGCGCGGCGACCGAAACTGCCGCCGGCGTAGACCTGGTTGATCGTCACCTGCTCCGGCTTGAGTCCGAGCAACGCGGCGATATTCTTCTGGTCGACGGTCTGGAACTGTTCGCCGTTCCACATTTCGCAAGCGCCGTCGCCGAGCTTGACCACGCAGTTCAGCGGCTCCATCGCCGCGTGTGCCAGGAACGGCACTTCGTACTGGGCTTCGATGGTCTTCGCGGCACTCGCGAACGCCTGCTGCTGATCGCCGCTGCTGTGTGCCTGCTGGCCGGGCTGCTGCGCCAGCGCGCGATATTGCGCCAGCAGCGCATCGCTGCCGATCTTCCAGGCCTGACTCTCGTCCCAGTCGACGGTTAAAACCTGACGCCCGCGAATCGCGCTCCAGGTATTGTTCGCCAGCACCGCAACGCCGCCCTGGAACACGCCGCGCTGGCCCGGCACCGCGACCACATCGACCACGCCGGGAATCGCTTTCGCAGCAGCCGCATCGAAGCGCGCGACGCTGCCGCCGAAGCGCGGCGGATGCGCGATCACCGCGACCAGCATGCCGGGCAGCTGCACGTCCTGGGTGAACTGGGCGCTGCCGTCGGTTTTCGCCGGCGTGTCCTTGCGCACCAGGTGCTGCTTGCCGATCAGCTTGAACTGCGCAGGATCTTTCAGCTTGACGTTCTGCGGCAGCGGCTGCTGCGCCGCCAGCGCAACCAGTTCGCCGAAGTGCGCACTGCGTTGTGCTGCGACGTGATGCACCAGGCCATCGCTGACGGTGATGCGGTCCGCCGGCACCTGCCATTGCTGCGCCGCCGCGGCGACCAGCATCGCGCGCGCGGTCGCACCGGCCTGGCGCATCTGCTCATACGCGCTGGCCATCGCGGTGCTGCCGCCAGTGCCTTGAAGGCCACCAAAGGCGGCATTGCCGTAGCGCTGGGCATCGGCCGGCGCGCCGATCACGCGCACCTGCGACCAGTCCGCATCGAGTTCTTCGGCAACCAGCGTGGCGAGACCGGTGAACGTGCCCTGCCCCATCTCCAGATGCTTGGCGATGACGGTGACGGTGCCGTCGGTATCGATGCGGACGAACGCGTTCGGCGCGAAGCTCGACGCGTTACTGGCGGCAACCGCAGTAGCCTTGCCGGGGCGCACGCCATCGGCCGACAGCGGCGCGAAATAGATCGCCAGCGCGAGGCCGGCGCCGGATTGCAGGAAGCGGCGCCGCACGATATCGGGAGCGGCATCAGCAAGCAGCGCCGTTTCGCTCAGATCAGCCAGACGGATTTTGTCGTTCATTGGAATTCTTCCTGAAATTGTTCGTCTGCGCCGATCAAGCCAGCGTCGCCGCGGCGGCGTGAATGGCGGCGCGGATGCGCACGTAGGTGGCGCAACGGCAGACGTTACCGGACATCGCCAGATCGATATCGGCATCGCTCGGCTTGCGCTTCGCTTTCAGTAGCGCCGTTGCCGACATGATCTGGCCGGACTGGCAGTAGCCGCATTGGACGACGTCGAGCTTGCGCCACGCGGTCTGCACCGCGTGACCGACCGGATCGGCAGCGATGCCCTCGATCGTCGTCACTGCCTTGCCTTGCGCCGCCGTCACCGGCATCACGCAGGAGCGCACCGGCTTGCCATCGATATGCACGGTGCAGGCGCCGCACTGGGCGATGCCGCAGCCGAACTTGGTGCCGGTGAGTCCGGCGCCGTCGCGCAATGCCCAAAGCAAAGGTGTGTCGTCGGGCACATCGATCGACAGCGATTTGCCGTTTACATTGAGTGTGGTCATGTTGAAACCCCTGTCTTGCTGGTATCTGAAAATTCGCTTGAAACATTGGCGCCGTTGCGCTGTAGCGCCAGGCGCAATGCCTGCAACGGCAGCAGCACGCATTTGAGCCTGCCGGGAAAGGATTGCAGCGGTGCGAACACTTCGAGTTGCGACCACGCCGCCGGCACCTCGGTTTCGTCGCCATTGGCGGTGTCGACCAGAAACGACTCGGCCGCGGCCAGCGCGTCGAGCGTCTGGCCGACGCAGTTCTTGCGCAAGGCACTCGCAGCGGCTTCGCACAGCACGCAGCCGCGCGCTTCGAATGCGGCGGCGACGATGCGATCGTTCTCGACCCGCAGCGCCACCGCGACCTGATCGCCGCACAAGGGATTGCGCGCAAGCGCGTGTGCGTTCGGCTGCGCGACCGGCGCGCCGCGACTGTGTGCGAGATCGTTCAGCGCTTCGAGAAACAGTTCGGTCGACATCAGTGAACTTCGTCGAGACGGCTGTCGAGAGGAGCCTGGGTGGCGCCGCATTCGAGCCGCGCGCGCACGTCATCGAGCGCTGCGACGGTATCGATGTCGACCAGCACGGCGTCGTCCGGCATTGCCACTTCGACCAGTTGCGCCGCCAGCGCACCGAACAGCACGCGCGCGCCGCGATCGCCGCGCAGCTGCGCCAACTGCGGGAAGTGCGCAGCGCCCCACAGCACCGGATTGCCACGCTTGCCCTGCCAGACCGGCACGCAGACGTTGCGCGCGGCATCCGGCTCGAACGCGGCGGCGAGTCGCAGCAGATGCGCGGCCCTGATCAGCGGCATGTCGCCGAGCAGGAACAGCGCCGCTTCGACGTCCGCCGGCAAGGCGGCGACACCGGCGCGGATCGAACTGGCGATGCCTTCATCGTGTTCGGCATTGGCGATACAGCGCAGCTCGAGTCCGTCGAGTGCCGCCGCAATCGCGGCCGGCTCCGGTCCGGTGACGATGACGACCGGCGCGCAGCCCGCCGCCAGTGCGGCTTCCGCGGCATGGCGCAGCAGACTGCGATCGCCGGCCGGCTGCAGCAATTTGTTATGCGGCGCCATGCGCGATGAGCGGCCGGCGGCGAGCACGATCGCAGCGATGCGGCGCGGCGCGGCAACGCGGCGCTCGTCACCGCCGTCGACTTGCGACTCCGTGCTGTCGGCCAGCAGCCCGCCGACGCCGAGCTGTGCGATGTAATCGCTGTCGATCGGCAGGCCGGCCGCATACCGCTGCAGCAACAGATCCAGCCCGTTGCGTTTTGGCGAGCGCGCGCAGCTCGGCAGGCCGATGACGCTACAGCTACCGATGCGGCCGAGCAGCAACAGATTGCCCGGCTCGGCCGGCATACCGAAGCGCAGCACTTCGCCGCCGCCGGCGACGATCGCCGCGGGAATCACATCGCCGCGATCGGCAATCGCTGCAGCGCCCTGTACCAGCAGCAGTTCACAGCCGTTGGCGACCTGCGTGCGCAAGCTATCGGCGAGCGCTGCAATCGTATGTGCGCAGCTCGCCTGCGCCGAGAGTTGCTGTCCGAGCAGCGCCAGTCGGGCGCCGATCACGCGCGTGGTTTTGCCGATCAGGGCCTCGTTGAAACCGGGCAGCCGCGTTTGCACCAGGCCGATACGATGGGCGCTGAACGGAGCGACGCCGAGCGCCGGCGGCAGCTGCGGCTTGGCAGCGAGCGCGGCTTCGCAGCGCGCCAGCACCATCGCCGGCACCGCGAACGGAATGATCTTGACGGTCGCCAGCATCTGCCCCGGCACGACCACCGTTTCGGTGTTCAGCGTTGCAACCGTGACCGCTTCATCCACCGCATTCAAGGCGTGGATGCGCGCGGTATCGAGTTGCAGCAGACCGTGCGTCGTCGCGAACACATTGCAACGGCCGCGTACCGCGATGCCGATGCGCACCGAGCAGCTGCCGGCCGGCGCGAGTGCGGCCGCGATGCGGGCGGCGGCACGGTCCTCGTCGATGTCGTCGGCTGCGAGGCGTGCTGCCATCACGCTGTGATGACCGGCGCGGCGCAGCCGTTCGATATCGCTGCGCTCGAGTTGCGTACCTTTCTTCAGCTGGCCGTCGGCGAGCTTGACGCTGTGCGCGAGAATCGCACCTTGCGCGGCATCGAGCGGAAGTTCGCCGAAATCCATCAGACGGCTCCGCTACGGCGCCGTTGAATGAGCTGCGCCAGGATCGATACCGCAATCTCGGCGGGGGTCAGTGCACCGATCGACAAGCCGACCGGTCCCTGAATGCGCGCCAGTTGTTCGGGCGTGAAGCCGCGCGCCGCGAGCCGCTGCCGCCGCGTCGCATGCGTCTTGCGGCTGCCGAGCGCGCCGATATAGAAACTGTCGCTGCGCAGCGCCCAGTCGAGTGCGGGATCGTCGAGCTTGGGATCGTGCGTCAGCGTCACCAGCGCGGTGCGCGCATCGCCGCGCAGCGTCGCCAGCGCTGCGTCGGGCCACTGCGTCAGCACTTGGAACGAATCGAAACGCTGACTCTCGGCGAACGCCGTGCGCGGATCGATCAGCGTCACCGCATAACCGGCGAGCGTGGCCATCTGCGCCAGCGGCTGCGCGATATGCACCGCGCCGATCAACAGCAACTTCGGCGGCGGCACCAGCGCCTGAACGAACACACGGTCCGTACCTGCGCCGACGCACTCGCTGCGCTCGGCATTCAGCAGCGCGCGCGCCTGTTCGGCCAGTGCCGGCGCGGGCACGAAGTCGCCGTCGACGGCGGCCGCATCGACCCAGCACTGCGCACCGGAATCGAGCTGCGTCAGCAGTGCAATCGGCTTTCCCGCGTGTCCTGCAGCGAGCAGCGTGTCGAGCATCGCCGGCGTCATCCGTGCATTTCGGCGCGCGTGGCGAGCGCCTCGACGAACACCTGCACGGTGCCGCCGCAACTCAGGCCGAGCGCCCAGGCCTGCTCGTTGGCGACGCCGAATTCGAGCAGCTGCGGCGTGCCGCTGGCGAGCGTCGCGCTGCAGGCGCGGATGACCTCGGCTTCGATGCAACCGCCCGACACCGAGCCAGCAAAGCGGCCGCTTTCATCGGCGATCAACTGGCTGCCGGCAGGCCGCGGCGACGAGCCCCAGGTGGCGACCACGGTTGCCAGCGCAACGCGCCGTCCGGCGGCATTCCATTGCGCGGCAAGCTGCAGCATTTCCATGATCAGCCTCCAATTGCTTCGCGCCGTAAGCTTAAGCGCCCGGGTCCGAAACGAGACACGGAGGGATAATGTTACCGCTCAGTACGGCCGCTGGCTACGCGGCTACTATAGCCTCAGGTTCGCGGCCCACGCAGTGCCGCAAGCGCAGGCAAATGCGCCGCTGTTGTACGCGGGCCGAGCGATCATCACACTGGCAGCATGCAGCCAGCGTTGAACCATTTGCCGATCGTCGTCGCCTATCTCGCGCCGCCCGAAGTGCTGCGCCGCGCCAGCGCCGAATTCGACGCCGTGCTCGCCGACGGCGCCGACCTCGCGGCGGCGGCGCTGCTCGATGCGGCGCGCGCGCATCAAGCGCGCGCCATCGTCATCGCCGGCAGTCATCAGCTCGATGCCGGGCTGATCGCACAGCTGCCGGACAGCGTACGCATCGTCGCCACGTCGACGGTCGGCTTCGATCATATCGACGTCGCCGCCGCCCAGGCGCGCGGCTTGATCGTCACCAATACGCCCGACGTGCTGACCGCCTGCACCGCCGACCTGACGCTGATGCTGATGCTCAACGCTTGTCGTCGCGGCGCCGAATACGCAGCGATCATGCGCGACGGCTGGCGCCGCCGCTTCGCGCAGAGCGAGATGCTGGGCCTGCGCATGAGCGGCCGCACGCTCGGCATCTTCGGCATCGGCCGCGCGGTGGCGCAACGTGCGCGCACGTTCGAGATGCCGATCGTCTACTGCAACCGTCATCGGCTCGCGCCGGAACTGGAACAGGGCGCGCGCTACTTCGCGACACTCGACGCGATGCTGCCCGAGTGCGACCTCCTCAGCCTGCATGCGCCAGCCGGCGACGCCACCGCCAACATCATCGACCGCGCAGCGCTGGCGCGGATGCGACGCGGCGCGGTGCTGGTCAACACTGCGCGCGGCCGGCTGGTGGACGAGGATGCACTGATGGACGCGCTGCGCAGCGGCCAATTGTTCGCAGCCGGCCTCGATGTGTTCCAGCACGAGCCGGACTTCGATCTGCGCTTGCAGCAACTGCCCAATGTATTCCTGACGCCGCACATGGCCAGTGCGACGGTGGAAACACGCCGCGCGATGGGCATGCGCGCGCTCGACAATGTCGCCGCGGTGCTGCGCGGCGATGCGGCGCTCGATCCGCTCTGGTAGCGCGGAAGCGGCTAGGCGCTCAGCAGCAGACCGGCGATGAGCCACATCGTCAGCGCGATCACGGCATCCAGCACGCGCCAGGTCAGCGGCTTGTGGAACAGCGGCGTCAGCCAGCCCGCGCCGTAGCCGAGTCCGTAGAACCAAAGGCAGGACACCGACATGGCGCCGAGTGCGAAGTAGACGCGCGGCTCGGCCGGATAGCGGCCGCCGATGCCGCCGAGCAGCAACACGGTATCCAGATAGACGTGCGGATTGAGCCAGGTCATCGCCAGGCAGGTCAGCACGGCCTTGCGGTAAGTGCCGCCGTTCTTCGGCGCGGCCTCGAGCACGCGCGGCCGCGGCTGCAACGCGGCAAGCGCGCTGCGCGCACCGTAGAAGATCAGGAATGCCGAGCCGATCCAGGTCACGGCATGCACCCAGGACGGATGCGCCTGCACCAGGCTGCCGAAGCCGGCGCAGCCGAGCGCGATCAGCGTCGCGTCGGAGACGAAGCAGATCGTCGCCAGCGTGAAGACGTGCTCGCGCTTCAGACCCTGCCGCAGCATGAACGCGTTCTGTGCGCCGATCGCGACGATCAGCGAAGCGGACAGGCCGAAGCCGTTCGCCAGTGCCTGCAATTCGGGCGTCAGCACGTTTTGCCCTCCCAATGAAAAAGGCCGCGGCAGTGACGCCGCGGCCCGACCAGCGCTTGAACGGCCGCGCTTAGTTGTTGCCCGAACGCTTGCGCTCGAATTCCTTCAGGAACTTCTTGCGGATGCGGATCGAGGTCGGCGTCAGTTCTACCAGCTCGTCCTCGTTAATGAACTCTAGTGCCTGCTCTAGCGAATGCTTCACCGGCGGCGTCAGCAGCACATTCTCGTCCGAACCCGAGGCGCGCATGTTGGTGAGCTTCTTGCCCTTCAGCGCATTGACGACGAGGTCGTTGTCGCGCGAGTGAATGCCGACGATCTGGCCTTCGTACACTTCGACGGCGGAGTCCACCATCATGCGGCCGCGCTCCTGCAGGTTGAACAGCGCATAAGGCGCGGTCTTGCCCATTTCGTTGGAGATCAGCACGCCGTTGCGACGCTGGCCGATTTCCTTCGCTTCGGACTGCGGACCGAAGTGGTCGAAGTTATGGAACAGCAGGCCGGTACCGGAAGTCATCGACATGAACTCGGTGTGGAAGCCGATCAGTCCACGTGAGGGAATGCTGTATTCCAAACGCACGCGACCTTTGCCATCCGGCACCATGTTCTGCATCTTGCCGCCGCGTTCCGCCAGACCCATGATGGTGCCGCCTTGGTTGGCTTCTTCAACGTCAGCCACCAGCGTTTCGTAGGGTTCGCACAGCACGCCGTCGATTTGCTTGAGGATCACCTGCGGACGGCTGACCGCGATCTCGAAGCCTTCGCGACGCATGTTCTCCAGCAAGATGCCAAGATGCAGCAGGCCGCGGCCTGACACCTTGAACTGGTCACCGGCGGCGCCCTGCTCGACACGCAGCGCGACATTGGTTTTCAGCTCGCGCGCGAGGCGATCGGCAATCTGGCGCGAGGTGATGAACTTGCCTTCCTTGCCGGCGAACGGCGATTTGTTGACCTCGAAGGTCATCTTCATCGTCGGCTCATCGACTTGCAGCGTCTTCATCTGCTCCGGAAATTTCGGATCGCAGATGGTTTCCGAAATACCCAGTTCGGCGATGCCGGTGAGTGCGACGATGTCGCCCGCTTCAGCTTCCGGCACTTCGATCTTGTCGAGGCCCATGAAGCCGAGCACCTGCAGCACGCGGCCCTGGCGAATCTCGCCGTCACGGCTGACTACCGCCACCGGCATATTGGTGCGCACCTTGCCGCGCGTGATGCGGCCGGTGCCGATGACGCCGACGTAGCTGGAGTAGGCCAGCGAAATCACCTGCATCTGGAACGGACCTTCCGGATCGACCTTCGGCGGCGCGACTTTGTCGACGATGGTCTGGAACAGGTAGTCCATATTGCCTTCGCGGATATCCGGGTTGTCGCCGGCATAGCCGTGCAGCGCCGAGGCGTAGACCACTGGGAAGTCGAGCTGCGTGTCGTTGGCGTCGAGGCGATCGAACAGGTCGAACACCTGGTCGTAGACCCAATGCGCGCGCGCGCCGGGGCGATCGATCTTGTTGACCACGACGATCGGATTCAAACCCATCGCGAACGCTTTCTGGGTGACGAAGCGCGTCTGCGGCATCGGGCCGTCGGCGGCGTCGACCAGCAGGCAGACCGAGTCGACCATCGACAGCACGCGCTCGACTTCGCCGCCGAAGTCGGCGTGTCCCGGCGTGTCGACGATGTTGATGCGGTATTCGATATC
>JAQGNU010000145.1 GCA_028291645.1 Nevskia sp. | reverse complement strand
CCCGTTTGATTTCGAGCTTCAGCGCGCGCCCGAGATCGCGTTCCCACTCGCGCTGATAAGGTTCGGATGTCGCGATGACCACTGCGCTCTGGGTCACCTTGACCGGCAGAATCTTCGCGCGCGACGCGTAGGCGTAGGGTACTACGGTGGTGACGCGCGACACTTCGATCGACAACGGATCGATGCGCAGATAGGGCAGGCCGACCTTGCTCGCCAGCCATTGCACCAGCACTTCCATGCTCAGCTTGCGGCCGGGCAGCAGCGCGTTGTCCCATTGGCGTTCGGCGATACGGATCAGTGCATGGCGTCGATCGCTGGGATCGTCGGCGCGCTGCCGCAGCGGTCGCGCCAGGTCGACGCTGAGCAGGCCGTCGATCACCAGTTCGTCGAGCAGCCGTCCCAGATCGAGCGGCCCTTCGGCGGGATGGGCTTTGGGCGTCGGCGGCGCCGCGGCCGGCGCGCCCGTCTGGTTGATGCCGGCGTCGCTGCCCGGTCTGCCTGCGGCAATGTTCATTCCGCTAAATTAGCATCTGCCGCGGCGAAGAAATACTTCGCGCAGGCAGCAGCGGCGGGACGGATGACCGGCGCCGTCAATCGGCATAAACTGCGCCGACAGATGGATGCCTGTACTTGTGCGGTCGGCGGCGCTGACGCATTCCGCCTTGGCAGAGGCCGACGACGGTCGGCCCGCAGGCCCTTACCAGAGGAGTGACAAGCCTATGTATGACTACGTCATTGTCGGTGGCGGCTCGGCCGGATGCGTGCTGGCCAATCGCCTGTCGGCGAGCGGCAAATACAAGGTCTGCCTGCTTGAAGCCGGCCCCAAGGATACGAACCCGTTCATCCACATGCCGATCGGCATCATTCCGGTGATCCGCAGCAAGGTACTGAACTGGAATTTTCTGACGACGCCGCAGCAGAACTGCGCCAATCGCAAAATGCTGTGGCCGCGCGGACGCACGCTCGGCGGCAGCTCCTCGATCAATGCGATGTGCTACATCCGCGGCCATGCCTGGGACTACGATCACTGGGCCGAACTCGGCAATGAAGGCTGGTCCTACAATGACGTGCTGCCGTATTTCCGCCGGATGGAGAATTACGAGCCGGGTGTCGATGCGCGCAATGCGCAGTATCACGGCACCGGCGGCCCGCTCAACGTGGCGCAATATCGCTATCTGAATCCGCTGATGAAGGTCTTTGTCGAAGCCGCGCAGCAGGCCGGTTATGCCGCGACCGATGACTTCAACGGCGCGCAGCAGGAAGGCGTCGGCTACTACAACGTGATGCAGAAAGACGGTGCGCGCTGCAGCAACGCGGCCGCGTTCCTGAAGCCGGCGCGCGGCCGCGCCAATCTGACGGTGATCACCGATGCGCATGCGACGCAAGTGTTGTTCGAAGGCGATGCTGCGGTTGGTGTGCGCTATCGGCACAAGGGACGCAGCGTCGACGTGCACGCGTCGCGCGAAGTGATTCTGTCGGCTGGTGCGATCGGTTCGCCGCAGCTGCTGCTGCTATCCGGCGTCGGCCCGCGCGCGGAGATCGAGCGCCACGGCATTCCGCTGGTGCACGAGCTGCCCGGTGTCGGCGAAAACCTGCAGGACCATCTCGACATTCACGTCACCCATATCGATAAGTCGCGCAATGCGATCAGCCTGCATCCGCGTTCGCTGATCCGCAGCGTGATCGATCTGTTCCGTTACCTGTTCGGCCGCGGCGGCGAGTTCACCAGCAATTTCGCGCAGGCGGGCGGTTTCGTGAAAAGCGATCCGGCGCAGCCGGTGCCGGATATGCAATGGCATTTCGTGCCGTTCATCTATTCCAATCACGGCCAGCAGCTGATGCCGCTGATGAAGCACTACGCCTACACCTTGATGACCTGCTTCCTGCGTCCGGAGAGCCGCGGGCGCCTGCGGCTGGCGAGTGCCGACCCGCTGGCGCCGCCGGCGATCGATGCCAATTACCTGGCGACCGAACGCGATATGGAGGTGCTAGTGAACGGCATCAAGAAGGCACGTGAGGTCATGCGGCAGGCCGCCTTCAAGCCTTACAGCGGTGGCGAGATGACGCCGCCGCCGTCGGTGCAGACCGATGCGCAGATCCGCGACTACATCCGTGCGAACAGCGAAACCATCTATCACCCGGTCGGCACCTGCAAGATGGGGCGCGATGCGATGGCGGTGGTCGATACGCGTCTGCGCGTGCACGGCCTGCAAGGCCTGCGCGTGGTCGATGCCTCGATCATGCCAACGCTGATCGGCGGCAATACCAACGCGCCGACGACGATGATCGCGGAGAAAGCCGCCGACCTGATCCTGCAGGATGCTGCGGTCGGTTTGCAGCGGCGCAATTTCGGCACGCCGGCGGCCGTGGCGGCCGCGTTACTGGAATCGCATTAGTGCGTAGTCGAATGATTCAGCTCGTTCGCGGCTTTGCCTGCCTGCTGCTGTGGACGCTGGCGGCTTGCGCGGGCGGAGCGCATCGACCTTCGGGGCCGGTCGATGTCGTGGAAGTCCATCGCTTGAATGTGTGCGGCACGCAGAGCACTGCGCCGCAGATCACGCTGCTGCGCGATGTCGCTGCGCTGCAGGCCTGGCAGGCCTCGCATACGCTCGACTTCTTCAATCGTGGTGCCGGTTCGATTGCCGGCGGCGCCTACGCGGTGGTCGAACTGGGCCAGCGCAATACGGGTGGCTACAGCGTACTGATCAGCCGCCGTGCGAAGTTGCACGACGGCGTGCTGAAGCTGACGGCCAGCGTCCTCACGCCGCAGCCCGGGCAGATGACCACGCAGATGATCACCAGTCCTTGCGTGCTGGTGGCATTGCCGCCGGTGGAGGTGCATGAACTGCTGCTGCTCGATCCCAGCGGCGACGAACGTGCGCATTGGCCGGTGAATGTACCCGCTGCGCGCAGCGTCCCGGCCGCAGTCCCGAGCGCGCCGGCGGCTCCGGCCGTGCCCGCAGCATCGCCGACAATGCCGGAGACGCCTGCCGCCAATCCGGCGGCGCCATCGCCGCCCGAGATTCCCAGCGCGCCGGCGCCGCCACCTGCTGCAGAAACGCCGCCGCCGATTGTGCCGGACGAGCCTGCGGTGTCCGGCACAGCACCGCGATGATGTGCGGTCTGCGACTTGCCTCGCGCACGATGGCGGCAAGGCCGGCGTGATCGATTTTGCTACACGCTCTTAGGGACTGAGTAATGCTGCGCTTTCTGCCTGCGCCCGTGCTGGGTGCCGTGATGATGTCGGTGCTCGCCGTCAACACGGTGTTCTGGGCGACACCGCTGTATCTGGTGGCCCTGTTGAAGTTGATCGCACCGACGCCCAGCTTGCGCGATCGTGCTTCGCGGCTGATCGCGGCGATCGCGCAGGCCTGGTCGACCAGCAGCATCTGGTTTGCCGATCGCTGCCTGACGCCGAGCTATCAGCTGCGCGGGGTCGCAGCACTCGATCGTAATGGCCAATATCTGGTGTGCTGCAATCATCAGAGCTGGAACGACATTCTGGTGCTGATGAAAGCCTTCAACGGCCGCGCACCGTTCTTCAAGTTCTTCCTGAAGCAGCAGCTGATCTGGGTGCCGGTGCTGGGACTCGCCTGGTGGGGCCTCGATTACCCGTTCATGAAACGCTACTCCGCAGCGACATTGCAGAAGCATCCGGAGCTGCGCGGGCGCGATCTGGAAACCACGCGCGCCGCCTGCGAGCGCTACCGCAACCTGCCGGTGACGATCCTCAATTTTCTCGAAGGTACGCGCTTCACGAAAGCCAAGCATGACCAGCAGCAGTCGCCGTATCGCCATCTGCTGAAGCCCAAGGCCGGCGGCATGGCGCTGGCCTTGACCGCGCTCGGCGAGCAGATCAATTCGCTGCTCGATGTCACCATTGTCTATCCGGACGGTGCGCGCGGCTTCTGGGACTTCATGGCCGGACGCGTGCGCCGCGTGGTGGTCGAGGTGCGCAGTCTCACCATCCCGCACGAGTTCTACACCGGCAGTTACGAAGAAGATCCGGTGTTCCGCAAACGCTTCCAGGACTGGATTGCACAGCTGTGGGCAGACAAGGATCGCCGCATCGCCGAGCTGCTGCAGGAAAACAATGCGCAATTGCCGGCGCGTTAAGGCAGCTCTGAATAATCTGCTGCGCGGCCGATCGCGCCAGGCAAGGGTGTTTCCAGCATGAAGCGGCGGCTGGCCAGCGTCAGATCCGCTAGCAGCGGTGCCAGATCGTCCGTCGCGCGATTGAGCTGCTGCGGCCAGCCGCGTGCAGCGTCGAGCAAGCCCTGTGGCTTGCGCAGACGCGTCGCGGTGCGCGCGATCGCGCGATCGATGCCGCGCGCACTGCGATAGGACAACAGCAGGCGTCGGAAGCGCCACGCGCTCGGTGCATGGCTGCCGGCCTGTTCGAACCAGGCGCCGGCCTGGGCGACGTCCTGCGCCGCGCGCGCCGCAAAATCGCTCAGGCTCTCCGCACTGAATTGCGGCCAGTTGCGCGCCAGCAGGTGATCGTAGATCAGGTCGAGCAGAATGCCGGCATAACGTCGTGCACCCGGCTCGAAGCCCGCCATCGCGGCGCGAACGCGCGCATGGTGATCGGTGCTGATGTCGATACGACGATGCAGCAGGATCGAGCGGGCGAGAGCGGCCGGCAAGTCGCGATGCCCTTGTTCAAGCGACCGGCCGTGCTCATCAGGGAGCCCCAGCAGAACGCGGCCGCGGATGAAGTCGCCCAGGATCGCGCCGGCCAAAGGTGCCCCGGCCTGTTCGGCGAGCCACAGATGCGCCAGGAAATTCACCTCTCCCCGTGGGCCCGGCGGCGTGGCCTGCCTATTATCGACTCGCGCATACGCTCATAGAAGCCTGCGCTGAGGCTTGGACCCAGGGCATCGATTCCTGCGTTCAGGAGAGGACGATGATCATTCACTGGTGCGAACTCCTCATGCTGGTGCCGGTCATTCGCTAAGGAACCTCTGAATAAGCTACTGCGCTCGGCATCTCGCGCGAATCCGGTGCTCGGAATCCTCACATACGTCTATGTATGCTGCGGTTCCTGCGCTCCGTGTTCGCGCGACCTGCCTTCGCTCGCGACGCTTCTTCAGAGGTTCCCCAACTCAACTGCAGCGCCATTCGAAGCGGCCGGTGGTGGCGCTCTCCAAGGCGATCACATCACCCGCCACCAGCGGCCCGACGCCTTTCGGCGTGCCGGTGAAAATGATATCGCCCGCGCTCAAAGCCCAGATGCGGCTCAATATCTGAATCTGCCGCGCCACGCTGTACAGCATGTCGGACGTGCGTGCGCGCTGACGGATCTCGCCGTTGACGCTGCAAGTGAACTCCAGTGCCTGCAAGTCCTGTTGCTGATAGCTCACCCAGGTGCCGAGCGGCGCGGCATCGTCAAACGCCTTGCTCAGCTCCCAGGGTTTGCCGGCATCCTTCAGCTGGCTCTGCAGATCGCGCAAGGTCAGATCGAGGCCCAGCGTCAATGCGCTGACGTGCTGTAGCGCCTGCTCCACTGCGATATTGGCGCCGCCGCCGGACAGCGCGATCACCAATTCCGCTTCGTGATGAATCGAGCCGGCGCCGCGCGGCAGTCGCACGGTCTGGCCGACCGGCACGATGCAGGAGGGCGGCTTCATGAAAATCACGCAGTCCGAATCCGGCGCATTGCCGAGTTCCTCGATATGCGCGGCGTAGTTGCGGCCGATACAGAAAATGCGCTTGACGTTCATCCTTGAGTTCTCCAAAAAAAAGAGCGGTCAGCGCATGGCGACCGCTCTGCTAAGTTTGCGCAAGTATTTGCCGATTGCGGCGCCCGCTGATCCCGATCAGATGCGCGCTTCGATACCGAACTTCGCAAAGCCCTTGCTCTCGAAGTTCTTGCGCAATTCACGTCTGCGCAGCCCGCTGCGCATGTCGCTAGATGCGCGCTTCGATGCCGAACGCGGCGAAGCCCTTGGTTTCGAAGTTCTTGCGGAACATATCGCGCAGCTTCTCGGCCTGTGCGTCGTAGGCCGCTTTATCGGCCCAGGTGTTGCGCGGGTTGAGGATGTTGGCGTCGACGCCGGGGCAGGACTTCGGCATTTTCAGCTTAAGGATCGGCTGCACTTCGGTTTCGACCTGGTCGAGTTCGCCGTTGAGCGCTGCATTGAGCAGCGCGCGCGTCACCTTCAGCGACATGCGCTTGCCGGTGCCGTAGGGGCCGCCGCTCCAGCCGGTGTTGAGCAGGATGCAGCGCGCCTTGTGCTTCTGCATCTTCTCGCCGAGCAGCTTGGCGTAGACGTTCGGCTTGTGCGCCATGAACGGCCCGCCGAAGCAAGCCGAGAACGTCGGCTGCGGTTCGGTGACGCCGACTTCGGTGCCGGCGACGCGCGCGGTGAAGCCGGAGACGAAGTGATACATCACATCCTTCGGTTCGAGGATCGAGATCGGCGGCAGCACGCCGAAGGCATCGGCGGTCAGCAGCACGATGGTCTGCGGATGCGGACCCTGGCCGTTCGGCATAACGTTCGGATTGGCATCCAGCGGATAGCTGAAGCGGGTGTTCTCGGCCAGCGAGCCGTCGAACAGGTCCAGCTCGTCCGGATGGCACTGTTCCATCTTCTTGCCGGGCAGCGGCGGCACGTTCTCGATGATGGTGCCGGCCTTGGAAAGCGCCTGGGCGATGACCGGCTCGTTTTCCTTGTCGAGGTCGATCAGCTTGGCGTAGCAGCCGTCTTCGAGATTGCACAGGCCGTTATCGGACCAGATGATCTCGTCGTCGCCGATGAGCTT